>JAUNQW010000003.1:0-74133 GCA_030535975.1 Atopococcus tabaci
TGGTACGGGAAGTTATAGACTAGTTCAGAACAAATAAAAAAGCTGTTCCTTAAAGGGACAGCTTTTTTTGTCATTGTCTTAGAGTTCATTAATAACTCTCGCTAATTCTTGACTGCTTAAAGTTTGAACTTTTAAGCCCAAACGCTGGATCACTTGTACAATGACAGGAGGCTTCAGGGAAGCTATATCCATTATCTGCTCATCAAAAAAGATTTCTTCAGGATAGCCTGTTTTTTGGATGTTTTTATTGGCCATGACAATAATTTTGTTAAAGTGGCTGGATACAAACTCCATATCGTGAGTAATAGTAATAACAGCGCGCTTTTCTCTAATTAAAGTATCTATAATATTAGAAATAATAGTTAAGCCCAGCTCATCCTGCCCGGCTGTCGGTTCATCCAAAATAACAACTTCCGCTTGTGTAGATATAACGGATGCAATCGTCACTAATTTACGGATCGATAAAGGTAGATCATATGGGTTTTCATTGAGTAAATGGTCAACCCCGCATAACTTAGAATACTTAGTTACTCTTTCCTTAATTTCAGATTCAGAAGCTCCTGCCTGTACGAGAGCATAAGCAATCTCATCATACACCCGGTTGTTAAAAATCTGGTCATCTGGATTTTGAAAAACATAGCCAACTTCTCTGGAAATTTGAGCCGTTGTATATTTCTTTGTGTTTTTTCCATTAACTATAACAGATCCCCGGCTGGGCTTGAGCAGGCCGTTCAATAACTTGACCATAGTTGTTTTCCCGGCTCCATTTTGCCCGATAATAGCTATATTATCAGTTTTATCTACTTTAAGATTGATATCTTCAAGGGCAGAAAAACCATTAGGATAGGTATAAGAAGCAGCATTAACCTCTATCAAGCTCATTCAATCGTCTCCTTCCATGATTGACTATCTGCTGACACAAGTCATCAATAGTGATTGGAACATCTGTAAAATCAATACCATGATCATATAATTCCAAACTGAGCTTTGCAGGCGTAGGAATGGTTACATCAATTTCTTTTAACAAAGGAGACTGAAAGACTTCCGCCGGGCTGCCCTGCAACTTAATTTCTCCTTGATCCATCACAATAACTTCATCAGAGAATTCTGCAATTTGATCAATTTTATGTTCAATTAACAAAACTGTCGTTCCTCTTTTTTTAACTTTTTCTATCATCTTAAAGATGTCTTCTGTACTTTGAGGGTCCAATTGTGATGTGGGCTCATCAATGACCATTAAAGGCTGCTCCATCACAAGCACAGCTGCCAAAGCCACTCTCTGTTGCTGGCCTCCTGATAACTCTAGAGGATTTTTATCTCTTAACTCTTCTATATCTGCTTCATAAATAATCTGATTTACCTTCTCGATAATTTCATCGACAGGTAGACCTAGATTTTCTAAGCCAAAGGCTATTTCCTCAAAGACTGTATTTTTACTGCCGCTCATCTGTGTAAAAGGATTTTGAAAAACAAAACCAATTTTATCAGCTAAATCTGACAATTCTAAATCCTTCATGTTCTGGCCGAAGACATAGACATCTCCCTGGTCATCTCCCACATGAAACTTAGGGACAAATCCACGAATAGCATTGGCTAAGGTTGTTTTACCCGAGCCGTTCGGACCAATGAGTGAATAAAACCTGCCTTCTTCCAGCTGCAAATCAATATTCTTCAATGCCGGCTGATCAGATATTAAATATTGAAATGAATAATTTTGGATATCTACTATAGGAACCATGTCACTACCCTCACAATCACTAAGACTATTATTAAGAACCATATTAATTTACGCAGCATTTTGTCACGATCTGTGTCTTCAACTTCATGCAGGATTGTTTTTTTCCCTTCTTTTGAAAAACCTCTTACTTCTAATGTAATACTCTTTTCTTCAACATCAGCGATCGAACTGAGGACAACGGGACCAATGATAGGAAAAAAGGCTTTCATGCGGGTAAGTAAATTACCTTCTGTTTCTACCCCGCGGGATTTTTGAGCATCAGTGATTTGACCCAGGCGATCTCTCATTTGAGGAATCATATTTAAGGCCGAGGTGACAATGTAAGTTACTGTCGGGTTGACACCACTTTGCTGCATCATCGTAATGAATTCTTCTATATCCACGACCTGTAAAAAATAAATCAAGGGTGTAAATATTCCCATAATTTGAGAAGCTATATTGATTGCTTGAGCCAAGGCTGCATCCATAACTGTTAAAAAGCCTAAACGGAAGACAACCTCATCCCCTGGCAGTAAGAACATCTGCAAGAGAGAAACTACCAGAGTAAGTACAAATGCTGATTTCAACCAGGCCTTAAAGAAGCTCTCAAAAACATCACTGATGGATGCCAGCAGGAAGATGATGACTAATTCAAGAAGGACAAAGCGCCAATCAAAAAATAAAGCACCTAAAATAAAGAATAAAGTGATTAGACCATGTGTAAAAGGATTTAAATCTCGAATCTTATTTTCTTTATGCTGGTCTCTTTGCTTTATACGCATTCTTTATTCACCTTCCTTTTTTTCTAGCTTCTGCTTAAAGTCTTCCACTAAAATTCGACCATTTGGAAACTTAACGATATAACGTAAAGACATATTTTGAATAATCCAATAGGGAATAAAAGCGGAGATTCCTTTATCCGGCAATTCTGAAACAACCTGCCCTATAAATTGAGCCGGCCAGAAATCAATCCCTGCCGCCATTAACCCGGCGATCAAAACAGTCGTTCCACTCGTTGCAAAACCTCCAAAGAAAATAACACGAATCAGAACAGAAGCAATAACAGCAACGACTGCAATAATTAAGGCTGAAACGGCTGTTTTAGCAATATTCGAAAACATTCGAGAACGTGCAAGAAAACCAGCTATGACTCCTATGGCTGCTGCAATCAGTGAAAAGGGCATTTCGACAGGATCCTGCAGCGATTTTAAAATGATGGACAAGAAACCTGTGACGCCCCCTATCCACGGACCGCCTAAAATTCCAATTAAAATAGTACCAATAGTATCTAGATAAATAGGCAGGCGTAAAGATAAAGCTAAAGTTCCTCCAATAAAGTTGATCGCAACCGCAATGGGAATCAACATAATCGACATCGTATTGAAATCACGCTTAAACATTTCTTTCATATTTTTTCCTTTCCTTGACCACTTAGTCGTACAACCTATCTGCAGCCTGTTGTAGACTATCAACCATCCACTCTTGGAATCTTTCAACATTGATTCCAACTGCAACATTCATATTACTTTCTGATGAGGATTCATCCAGATTGATTACAGTAGCTCCTCTGCCATAATCATCTGTTAAGACTTTGACCTTCATTTTCTCTGTTCTAAATATACTGGGATCTTCCAGGTAAGCCAGAGTACACGAATCGTGCATGCGCAGGCCGCTTTCAAATGTACCCGACCGGTAATAAGATAAGATAGAAGTAAGCATTTCACCCATCTCACCCATCTTTTGAATCTTTTCAATTTGAGACGTATATATAATTGCATCGTAAGTTACATTTAAGCCGATCATCGTCATATTTAAGCCGGATTCAAAAACCATCTCAGCTGCGTGGGGATCTGAGTAGATATTAAATTCTGCTATGGAGGTCGTATTACCATGCGTTAAACTTCCTCCCATAATAATAATTTGTTCGATATGATCTTTTACTTCTGGGAAAGTATGCAGAAGTAAAGCGATATTAGTTAAGGGGCCCAGGGCTAAAATTGTAGTATCATGCTCATTGCTTAATATAGTTTCAGCCATTGCCTGAATTCCATTTTTATCGATTTCTTTTCTCGTTAAAGGAGGGAATTCATAACCTCCCAGGCCTGTTTCGCCATGATAATAACTGGCATCTTCCAATTCGACAATTAAAGGATTCTCTGCTCCTTTAGCGACCGGAATGTCCACATCTAAAAACTGCAGCAGACTCAGGGCATTTTCTGTCGTTAAATCAACATTGACATTGCCCGGTACAGTCGATATTAACTGAACATCTAATTTTTCATTAAACAAGGCCGGAACGATAGCAAATGCATCATCAATTCCGGGATCCGTATCAATAATAACAGGTTGTTTCTGCATTTTTTTCTCCTTTTTACTCAGCTGAGTTTCTCTTGAGACAGGCTTTCAAACACAAAGAAAGGACTGGTTGGGAAACCAGTCCATTTATTTATAATGTGAATATGATTATTGTAAAGATTTTCCAGCATCATAGAATTCTTGCATATCAGACTCAGGAACCATAGATCCACCTGTCGCCCATGAGATATGGGTAATATTGTCAACCTTATCTTCTAAGCCTTTTTCTTTGATGTAGTTTTGACCCGCTTCTGTTGTGAATAATTTAGCCGGACCTGGTGTACCAGCTAAAGCCGCCGGTTCTAATGGAATATTCTCACAATCAATCATAGCCGCTAAATGCCGCATGGACTCATTTTCTGATAAGGTGTATCCCCCATCAAAATATTTTTCCATCGTACGGGAAACAAAACCTGACGTTCGTGGCACGGCCAAGCCGTCCATAACCGTTTTGGCTTCGATCCCGGCATCGTCTACACAAATATTATCGTATTCTTTAGATAATAAACCGAGTAACATCGAAGGCATTTGTGTTGGTTCAGCAAAGAAACAGTGGACATTGTCTCCATATTGTTGTTTTAGACCAAAGGTAATACCACCTGGCGAACCACCAATCCCACATGGTAAATAAACAAACAAGGGGTGGTCTTCGTCCACACGAATATCCATTTCATCTAAGATTTTCACCATACGCGCACCTGCTACTGTGTAGCCGAAGAATAATTCCTCAGAGTGCTCATCATCTACAAAGTATGATTTTGGATCTGCATCAGACTCAGCACGCCCATTGCGGACAGCTTCTGTAAAATTCGTATCATGTTCAACAACATTGATACCAAATGAACGTAAGTAATCCTTCTTCCATTGTTTGGCTTCTGCAGACATATGAATAGTTACCTTAAATCCTAAGGTACGTCCCATTACTCCAGAAGAAATACCCAGATTACCGGTAGTCCCTACCACAATTCCATATTGAGAGAAAAACTCTTTAAATTCGGGACTTGCAAACTTAGTATAGTCATCATCAAAACCTGATATCAAACCATGTTCAATCGCTAAGTCTTCGCCATGCTTTAACACCTCATAGATGGCTCCGCGTGCTTTGATCGTTCCCGCGATTGGTAGTAAATCATCACGTTTTAAGTACATCTTCCCTGGAATCTCAGCATCGTAGTATTTTTCTAAATACCCTTGGAATTCATCAATTTCTGAAATAGGCGACTCGATGATACCATCCAATTCAACTGTATCTTCAAATGATAATTTGATGAATGGCGCAAAACGATCTAAACGTGCTTCTGCATCGTTAGCATCGTCAATAGAGTAGTCACTGATTTTATTAGCTTCTTCAACTGGTGGCTTTTCTTTGTTTACCCAAAAGTAAGACCCAGTTCCACATATTTCGTCAAAGCCAGGGATTGTTTTACGATAATCTTTTATTTTTTCATTCGACATCTGTGTCATTATATCAACCTCTTCATTCATTATTTTCAAAAATAGTCAGAATAATATAGAAAATAGAGTTAAGTTTTTATGAAATAAAAAAAGCCTCGAAAAAAAAGCATTGTGATAATAGCAACAATGAAAAGGCTTACTTACGTATAAGACTACATTAAAAAGATTAATAAAACAAGTTTATTCTTCTTTAATTTAACAATACATAAGAAGATGTTCACAATTAGAGTTTTATCACACTTCAGTTACTTTTTTTCTGTTTCTTTTCTAAAAATTAACTTGTCTTAAAAAAATAATATCATATGGGATTATAAAAGTAAACTTTATTTACTAATAAGTGTTTATTTATGCGTTACTTCTAAACTTTGTGACTTTTTATGCATCCTCTTTCAAATAAAAAAACCTCCACTCAATCACTTTTTAACACTTGAGGAAGGTTTTGATGCTTAATTATTAAAATAAATCTTTATATTCTCCATAGCCTTCTTTTTCTAAATCATCTTTGGCTATAAATTTCATGGCTGCTGAATTAATGCAATATCTTAATCCGCCTTGATCGTTGGGCCCATCTGTAAAAACATGGCCCAAATGAGAGTCGGCCTCTTCACTTCTCACTTCTATTCTTCTCATCCCATGCGAGGAATCATCGACCTCTTTAATCGTACTCTCTTCAATAGGACGGGTAAACGCCGGCCATCCGCAATGGGCATCGTATTTATCATGAGATGAAAATAGAGCTTCTCCACTGACAACATCAACATAAATTCCTTCTTCATAATGATCATCGTAAACACCAGTATAAGGAGTCTCTGTTGCATTTTTTTGAGTCACACGATATTCAATGTCACTCAAGCGCTCTTTTAATTCAGCATCTGTGTTGTTCAATTTTTTATTATTTTGTGTCATGCTAATCCCTCCATGTGTCTTCATTATATAGTACTTATCTTTGAGGTGGTATTAATTTGATCCTGTTTAATCTTGAATTCGTTTAAACATTTTTTCCATATCACTGGTGGTTAAATGCACAAGAACCGGCCGGCCGTGAGGGCAGTTATATGGATTTTCACACTCTGATAAATCAAGTAAAAGTTGACGTGCTTCTTCATTTTCTAGATGATGATTGGCTTTTATCGACCGCTTGCAGCTCATCATGATTGCTGTAGCTTCTCGGAACTCCGCCAAACTTATGCTCTCATTTTCTATAAGAAAATCAATCATTTCTCGAAGCGTTTCTTCTACTTGATCTCCTTCAAACCATATGGGATGGCTGTGAACAATATAGGTCTGATCACCAAAGGTTTCTAAATATAAACCGACCTTATTTAATTCATTCATGTGTTCCTTTATCAAGATAAAATCATCTTGAGGATAATGGAGAAGAATTGGCACCAACAGCTGCTGCTGGTGATTCTCTTCTTTTCCCAGCTCCTCTCGATACTGCTCGTATTTTATCCGCTCTTGAGCAGCATGCTGGTCTATGATATAGAGTCCGTCTTGATTTTGAGCAAATAAGTAAGTTCCATGCATCTGACCAAAATACTCTAAGTCTGGAAAAGGAATCACGTGCTTCTCCTCTTTTTGTTTCATCCTTTTTTTTGCCGTGACTACAGGGTTTTCTTCATCATGTCCCACAGATGGCCGACTTTCATATCCGCCGAAAAAAGAACTGGAATTAAAGCTAAGCGGGGAAACTTCTTCTTTTAAATAAGCAGAATCCATTGCTTGACTTGGATTTCGGTTTTTAAGATTAAATTCCATAGTTGTCTGTTGGTTCTTTTCTTCTCTTTTAATTTGTTGATTCGCCTTCATATTATCCAGAGCTTTTGGAATACGCTCTGACGTTTGGATACTCTCACGAACCGCTTGAGTAATTAATTCGGCTAACTCATCCTCATCACTAATTCGAACTTCTTGTTTAGTCGGATGAACATTAACATCCAAAAGCAAGGGATCCGTAGTAATATGAACAATCGCTATGGGGCGGCGGTTAACCATTAATTTAGAGCCGTAGCCTCTTTCAACCGCCCGGCTCAATCGGAAATTACGAATGACTCGATGATTAATGACTAAAGTAATATATTTATTGGAAGCTCGAGTAATATCTGGAGTAGATATAAAGCCTTCTATTTGATAATTAAAATTTTCTGCGCTGATCTTTACCATTTTTTTAGCTGTCGATACGCCGTAAACTCCTGCAATTGCTTGACGCAGGTCTCCATTCCCTGCCGTTCTTAAAACAGGATTACCGTCAGACAGGAGGCGAAAAGCCACTGACGGGTGGGCAAATGAAAAGCGATTGATTAGATCTGATATATGGGCCATCTCCGTCTGTGTTGTCTTAATGTACTTTAACCGAGCAGGCGTATTATAAAAAAGATGCTCAACAACTATAGTTGTTCCTTGTCGACTGGCAGCAGCAGACTGGGCGATGATTTCTCCGCCCTTAACTTTAAGGTGCACACCCGCTGCTTTGCCTGTAGAAGTTTCGATGGTCAATTCTGATACAGAAGCAATACTAGGTAAAGCTTCTCCCCTGAAACCTAAACTTCTAATTCGAAACAAATCGTCTTTTTCATGTAATTTACTCGTCGCATGTCTTTCAAATGCCAATTCTACCTGATCACTTGAAATACCTGTCCCATTATCTGTTACTTCAATTTTCAATAAACCTGCTTCTTCTACTCGTATATCTATTTGGCTGGCTCCGGCGTCTAAAGCATTTTCTACTAACTCTTTTACAACAGAAGCCGGTCGTTCTACTACTTCACCAGCGGCTATTTGATTGGATAAGGATAAGGGCATGACTTGAATTCCAGACATAATGCACTCCTATCTATTTTTCATCATTCTGACGTAATCGCTGCTGCAGCTCATTCACAAGATTCATAACATCCATGAGGGTCATATTAGCTAGATCAAGTTCTTTAATCTGTTCCACCACTGCCGCCTCTGTCTCATCCCTGCCGATTTCAAACAAACTGATTTGACCTTCCTCAGGCCTTTCTTCCTGCTCAGCAGGTGCTTGGTGAGGAGAGTTGGATTTTTCAATCAAACTGCTTAAGATGACATCAGCTTCTTGAATCACTTGATCGGGCAGGCCCGCTAATTTCGCTACTTGAACACCATAGGACTTATCTGCCGGGCCATCTTCAATTTTATGAAGAAAGACAAGTTCTTGGTTGTCTTCAACTGCTCCAACATGCACATTTTTTAACTGCTCCATACGGTCTTCGAGTTCAGTTAATTCATGATAGTGTGTTGAAAATAAAGTCTTGGCCTTGATATGATCATGAATATAGCCGATGATTGCCTCAGCCAGGGCCATACCATCAAAGGTAGCTGTTCCTCTTCCAATTTCATCAAATAAAAGCAGACTCTGGGAACTGGCATTTTGAAGGGCTTCATTTGCTTCCATCATCTCAACCATGAAGGTACTTTGTCCCCCGATTAGATCATCCATTGCGCCAATTCGTGTATAAATTTGATCAAAAATAGGAAGTTCAGCTGATTCTGCAGGTACAAAACAACCTATCTGAGCCATGATAATAATTAAGGCCAACTGACGCATGTAGGTACTTTTTCCTGACATGTTGGGCCCTGTAATTAACATGATATCAGTAGAATCATCTAGAATGACATCATTTGGAATATAAGTTTGATCCCCCATCACCTTTTCTACAACGGGATGCCGGCCATTCTTTATCGCTACACTTTGTGTGTGCGTATGAAAGACGGGGCGAGAAAAATTATGTCTTTCGCTGACTTCTGCTAAACTTTGTAAAACATCCAACATAGAGATGTACTTGGCAAGTTTTTGAATTCGTTCGATTTCAACTTTAATTTCATCTCTTAAATCAACAAACAATTCATATTCGAGACTTTGAGACTTTTCCTCAGCTTCTAAAATTAAACTCTCTTTTTCTTTTAGCCCCGGGGTAATATAGCGTTCGGCATTTGCCAATGTCTGCTTGCGCTCATATCTTGTTTCATCGACTAAATCAAGATTTGATTTAGTCACTTCAATATAGTAGCCAAAGACTTTATTAAAACCAATCTTTAAGTTTTTGATACCTGTGGCTTCTCTTTCTTCAGCTTGCAAGTTAGCCATCCACAGTTTCCCATTATGCATAGCGTCTAAATATTCATCCAAAACCGGATGATAACCCTGCTTGATCAACCCGCCTTCAGTTATTGACAGAGGCGGTTCTTCTACAATCGCTTGATCTATTTTTTCGTAAATATCCTGAGGAAATTCTACCTCTTTCAACCAATCATCCCAAACCCCTTCTTGATTTATCGACTCCACAAGAGAAATAATGTGAGGGATTTGTTCCAATGACTGTTTGAGTTGCGTTAAGTCTCTGGCATTTACCGTTTGGAAGGATATTCTTCCTGATAAGCGCTCTAAATCATAAACCTTTTTTAATAATTCGCCTAAATCCATTCTCTCAAAATAGTGATTCATTAAATTTCCTACCGCGTCTAAGCGAATATTAATTTGTTCAGCACTAAGTAACGGTTGATCCAACCATCTTTTAAGTAGTCGACTTCCCATAGCTGTCTTACTTTCATCCAAGAGCCAGTAAAGGGTACCGTACTTACTTTGGTCTTTAAGCGATACCTGCAGCTCCAGGTTCTTTCTTGCTCCCGGCCCCATGCGTAAATACTGCTGAGGTTCATAGCTTTCCAAAGGCTGGATGTGTTCCATTTGTCTCATCTGGGTGTCAGCAAGATAGTTTAAGAGTAAGTCGGCAACCCTCTTCAAACCTTGATCCAGATCAGCAGGATAGTATTGCTTCAAATCTCTGTTCTCATTTGAACGGGGGTATGAAATGAGGATATTCAAATATTTTTTAATATCTTTTTCAAGGTCCTTCATGGTTTCAGAAAGTAATATTTCTTTGGTTTGGATCGTCGTGCATTCGTTTATAAGTTCAGCAAAAGAATTTAACTGTGTGGCTTTGAATTCTCCTGTAGACAGATCGATATAAGATAGATAATAAGTTTCTTCTATTACTTCTAATGCAGATAAATAATTATTTTCTTTTTCGTCTAAGGTGCTCTCTTCCATCACAGTACCGGGTGTCACTAACTGGACAACTTCTCTTTTCACCATTCCTTTTGCTTGCTTGGCATCCTCTACCTGCTCGCAAACAGCCACCTTATGCCCCATTTGTATTAGTTTTTTGATATATTGATCAGCAGAATGGTAAGGAACTCCACACATAGGGATGGGATCGTCTGCTTTTTTATTCCTGGCTGTCAAGGTTAATTCTAATAATTGAGACACTTCTTCAGCATCTGTATAAAACAATTCATAAAAATCACCCAATCGATAAAACAAATAAGCATCTTCGTAATTTGCTTTTATTTCTTTATACTGTTTCATCATCGGTGTATCTTCTGTTTTATGGGTCATTTGTTTTATCAACTCCTTTACTAGTCAAAAAAGGGCTGGTCATCTCTAATGACGACATTTTTAATAGATTTTGCTTTTCCAGTATCTTCATCAATATCTATAATACAAGCACTCAGAATACTTGGTCCAGTTTCTTGAACATTAAATCGTGTCGGCAGTTTTGTCAGGTAACGTCTGAGGACATCTTCTTTTCTCACTCCTATTATTGAATCTAAAGGACCGGTCATACCCACATCTGTTAAGAAAGCTGTGCCTCCCGGTAAGATTCTTGCATCGTTGGTCTGAACATGGGTATGGGTTCCAATGACAGCGGAAACTTTACCATCTAGAAAGTGAGCCATTGCCTGTTTTTCGCTTGTAGTTTCCGCATGAAAATCCATAAATATATTTGGAGTATGGTGTCTAGCTTGATTAACGAGTTCTTCTGCAAGAACAAAAGGATCATCTAAATTCTGCATTAAAGCAGTCCCTTGTAAATTAATAACGGCTAATTTAATTTGATTAATATTCAAATAAATAAGACCTTCACCTGGAGTAGTTGCTGCTGGAAAATTAGCTGGTCTGACAAGTTTTTTAGAGTGATCTATGAAATCAAATATTTCATCATTATCAAAAGCATGGTTACCTAAAGTCACAACATCAGCACCTAACTGCATAAAGGATTTATATATTTTTTCTGAAATCCCGCGGCCTCTATCCGTTGAATTTTCCCCATTCACGATAGTGACTTGCGGTTTAAATTTACTTACCAATCTGTGTAAATGATTGTCTAACATATCCCGACCTAACCGACCAACTACATCTCCAACAAATAAGATTTTCATCCTTTTCCTCTTCCTAAATCAATGTTCGCTTATTTTAACATAATCTTTATTCCTTTTCTTAAGCCGGAAAACAAAAAGACCGTTAACTTTTGTTAGCAGTCTTTTTATTATTCTTTAATTTAGATATTATTTTGCCGTTTCAGTAACTCTTGTTTCGCGTATTACCGTTACTTTAATATGGCCAGGGTATTCCATGTCACTTTCAATTCGCTTACGAATATCATGTGCTAATTTAATTGCATCAGCATCTTGTACTTTATCTGGCTTAACAATGACTCGTACTTCACGACCTGCTTGAATAGCGTATGATTCTTCCACACCTTCAAAGTCATTTGAAATCTTTTCTAAATCGCTGAGTCTTTGAAGATAACTTTCCAATGATTCACTTCTTGCTCCTGGTCGAGCAGCCGATATCTGGTCGGCAGCCTCAACTAGTACGGCAAGAGTACTGTTGGCCGGTGCGTCACCATGGTGTGAAGCAATAGCGTCTATGACTTCTTCGGGTTCGTTATATTTCATTGCAAGTTCCACACCGATTTCGACGTGTGAACCTTCTACTTCACCATCTATAGCTTTTCCTATATCATGTAAAAGTCCAGCTCGTTTTGCCAACTGCACATCTTCTCCTATTTCAGAAGCTAAAATTCCTGAAATTTTTGCAACTTCTTTAGAGTGAATCAATGCATTCTGACCGTAGCTGGTGCGGTAGTTTAATCGACCAACAATTTTAATTAAGTCAGGATGTAAATTATGAATTCCAAGCTCAAATACAGTTTCTTCACCAATCTCGCGAACATGTTTTTCCATTTCTTTTCGAGATTTTTCAACTGCTTCCTCAATACGACCTGGATGAATACGACCATCTTTAATCAACTTTTCTAAGGTTAATTTTGCAGTTTCTCGTCTAATCGGATCAAAACCACTTAAAACAACAGTTTCTGGAGTATCATCTATGATAACATCCATACCAGTCAAGGACTCTATTGTACGAATGTTTCTTCCTTCCTTACCAATAATGCGACCTTTCATGTCATCATTAGGTAAGTGGATAACAGAGACTGTAGATTCCGCGACTTCATCTGCCGCATTTCTTGTGATAGACTGAGCGATGATATCTTTGGCAATCCTTTCAGACTGACGTTTAACTTCCTCTTCAGATTTTTTAATCAAGACAGCAATTTCATGTTCCATTTCTCTTTCAACCTTTTGAAGAATTTGCTGATGTGCCTCATCATGAGTCATTTCTGCAATCTCTTGTAACTTATCTTCTTGTTGTTTAAATAATTCATCAATACTTTGTTCACGTTCATCAAGGTCTATTCCTTTTTGAACTAATTTTTCTTCTTTTTCTGATAAATTAATCTCACGGTTGGAGAGTTGTTCGTCTTTAAAATCTAAGTTGTCTTCACGCTGCTCCACTCGATTTTCTTGGCGAGACACTTCCGAACGCCTTTGTTGTAATTCACTTTCAATTTGAGTTCGGTAGTCTTGAATCTGTTCTCTTGCCTCCAATAGAGTTTCTTTTTTCATGGTTTCAGCTTCTTTATTTGCATTTTCAATGATTTTAGAAGCTGTATTATTTGAATCCTTTAAACGGTTTTCAATGTTATTTTTACTCATAACATATCCAATCGCAAATCCAATGATTAAAGCAACGATAGCGAAGGCAATAGCTAGTACACTCATACTGTCACCTCCCTATCATTATTATATTTTAAAATTTTATTAAAATTTTATTCTGTATTACGTCATGTAAAACACATTTGTAACACAAGATAATCATATCTTTATGCCACCCTCTTGTCAAATCTTTGAGGAAAAATGACAATGGTCGTTTATCGTTCTTAATTTACTTTTTAGAATCCTTAACTGGAACAGCTTCTACATCATCTACGTCATCTTCTTCATCTTTCTTAACAGCTATTTCATCATCGTTGCTTGTTCCATAAGCCACTCTGATTTTTTGCTCGACTTCTGCTCTTAATTCAGGATGATCTAAGAAATATTGTTTTGCATTCTCCCGGCCTTGTCCAATTCTTTCTTCACCATAAGAATACCATGATCCTGCTTTTTCAATAATATCTTTTTCTGCTGCCATATCGACTACTTCTCCAACTTGAGAGATACCTTCTCCATAGATAATATCTACTTCTGTCGTTTTGAATGGCGGAGCTACTTTATTTTTAACAACTTTTAATCGAGTCCTATTACCAATCGCTTCTCCATTCTCTTTAATTTGCTCAGCACGTCTTACCTCTAAGCGAATCGTTGAGTAAAATTTTAATGCTCTTCCACCCGGGGTAGTTTCTGGGTTTCCAAACATAATACCTATTTTTTCTCGAATCTGGTTAATAAAAATCGCAATAGTTTGTGTTTTATTAATCGATCCTGAAAGCTTACGTAAAGCTTGAGACATCAAACGGGCTTGGAGACCCATATGACTATCTCCCATCTCGCCTTCAATTTCTGCTCGCGGAGTTAAGGCAGCAACTGAGTCAATCACAACCATATCAATCGCTCCACTGGAAACTAGTGCATCCGCAATCTCAAGACCTTGTTCGCCTGTATCCGGTTGAGATAATAATAAATTATCTGTATCAACACCTAATCTTTTCGCATAAACTGGATCTAGTGCATGTTCTGCATCGATGAAAGCAGCAGTTCCACCTTCTTTTTGACATGCTGCAATAGCATGTAAGGCCATAGTTGTTTTACCTGAACTCTCTGGTCCATATATTTCAACGACTCGACCTCGTGGATACCCTCCAACACCTAAGGCAACATCCAGGGCCAGAGAGCCGGAAGAGATCGTGTCTATCTCTTGATTGGCTCGCTCACCGAGCTTCATAATAGATCCTTTTCCATAACTTTTCACAATTTTTTTCAAAGCTGCATCTAATGCTTTTTGACGTTCTTCACTCATACTTATCCTCCATATATATTTATTTATCTTCTATTTACAATCGGGTATACTCTTATAATAACTTTTTTACTTATAACTTGCAAGAAAAAAGCGAATGTTTGTTCGGTTTGTTTTATTGCTTATATTTAATATACGCAAAATGAGATTCATTATTTTATTCCAATGAAAAAGCCACAAAACATTTGCATCAGCCGATGTTTGTGACTTAGTCTTTCTAAGTAGTTACATAGAATGTTTAAATATGTGTCTTGCATTCCAGAAATAATCGATACCGGAATATAAAGTGAAAAACAGGGCAATATACAAGGTAATTGTACCTATGGGCAGACCTGTCCAGGCTAAGGGGAAATCATCCAGCAGCAAAAATAAAATAGAGAGCATTTGTGCGCTTGTCTTTATTTTTCCTGGCAGAGCTGCTGACATAACCTTGCCCCCTGTTTCGACCACGATTAAGCGTAAACCTGTCACCGCTAATTCTCGCATAACGATTAAAGATACTACCCAGGCAGGTGCTAAATTAAGTCCGACTAAGACAATAAATGCTGTCATAGTCAACATTTTATCAGCTACAGGATCTGCAAAAGCACCGAAATTAGTGACTAAACCCTGCTTACGAGCGATATAGCCATCGAGCCAATCCGTGAAACTGGCTACAGCAAAAATAAGAGCTCCCAGTAAATAATGAGAGGGAATGACTGATCCGAGTAAGGTTACTTGTCCCCAATTGAATGGATAAAGTAATACCACCATGAAAAAAGGTATTAATAAAATTCTGAGTAATGTTAATTTATTTGGTAAATTCATAATTTATCCTCAACCCTATTCTACGTTAATCGTGAGAGTTTGAGCCGGATTACCTGCATTTTCTGCCGGAAACTCCAAGGAGCTCCCATTAATCTCAATTGATGTCGCTGCTGCATTACCTGCTTGGATAGTGATTACCGAAGGATTCCCTTCAACTAAAACTTCCATAGTGTCTCCGTCTTCAATATTTCCTTGACGCAGCTGCTGGTCATCCGACAAGATGCTCACCCAAGCAGTATCCCCAAGGGCGCTAATGCTCACCATGAATTCTTCTGCCTCATCAGCATTCAGTCTGTAGACACCATTGCTTCCATCTGCTTCAATCTGCTCGATGCTCACTTCCCCACTCGCTTCTTCGTCCGGGCTATTTTCAGATACTTGCTCGTTTGGATCTGCTTCTTCACTTAAGCTGGATTCTTGAACTTGTTCAGACTCTAACTCTAAGGATTCATTAGAAGGACTCGAATTCGAATTAAAGTAGAAGAAAAGTAAGAGTGCTGAAATTACAAGGAAGAGGATGATGAGAATTGAGCACCCATATCTTTCAAAGAAAGAACGATTTGAGCTCTCATTCTCTTGATAGCTATCATACTCTTCTGCTTGATCATCTTGCTCAGCCTGATCTGATTCTGACTCAGGTGTCAGTACAGGATCGAAAGCTTCCGTTTCTTCCTGAGGAGATTCATGACTTTCATCCTCTGGCTTGTAAGGGTCAACTTCCTCATCTTCTTCCTGGGTCGCGGCTTCTTCTCTTAACGATTCCATTAACTTTTCAGATGCCGCTTGGCGTTGTGCTTCATAATCTACTTGTTCATCCAGTTGAGAGCTCTCGTCTTCAAAGTCTCCATCAGGCGCATAGATGCCATCATCACTCAAAAAGACTGAAGGAACATCATCTGAAGTTTGAGATTCTTTATTTGCTAGTAATTGATCTCCATTCAAGCCTAAAGCTTGGGCATACTGCCTCACGAAAGAATCATAATACATGTCACCGGGCAGACTGTCTAATTGGTTATTTTCTAAAGCACTTAGGTATTTTTGTTGTAATTTCGTTTCACGCTGCATATCTACAAGAGAGTAACCTTTTTCTTCTCTTGATTTCTTTAAAATATCCCCAATATTTTCCATTCAAAAACCGCCTTAATATAAATATTTACCTTGTAATTGTAACATATTTCATCAATAGGTGATTATTCCTTTGGCAGAATAACAAATTCAGACAGGTAATCATCAATTATATATTCTTCCGCTATTTTTTTGACGTCCTCCAAAGTAATTTCTTCGATTAAAGGCAGTAAATCAAAAATATTTTTATCTTTATACTGAGGATAATATAACTGGCGAGCTAAATATTCTACCGAATTTAAGCTGATTAAATTTTGACCGATCATACGCTTTTTAACCAAAGCAAAGTTCTCTTGGTTTAATTCTGGGCTTTCAGCTGCATTCAAGAGGACTTCTCTTAGAGCTGCCAGTGTCTTTTCTACTTCTTTATTATCCACCGACAGACTGATATAGTCATAGCCCCGGTCATAATTAACGCTGTAACCAAAGCTGTCATCAATGACTCCCTCATCATAAAGATCTAAATAAGTTTGTGATGTCGACCCAAAAATAAGACGCAGTAAAAGATTGAGAGTGTTCGCCCGCTTGAAGTCGCGCACATCATTAAAGTGCGGCTGGTGACCTCTGATTCCTAATGTAATTTTTGGTCTTTGGACAGCCATCTCGATCGACCGGCGGGGGATAATTTTATTTAAATCTTCTTCGGCCTCTACTCTTTTAATCTCGCATGAACTCTCAAATGTCTTCGCTGCTTGATTTTCTTCAATTAACTTCATTATTTCTTCTGGTTCAATATTTCCAACTATGGATAAAGCCATATTGGAAGGGTGATAGAAAGTATCGTAGCAGGTATACAAGTGGTCTGCCGTAATATCCTGGATAGTCTGAACAGTCCCTGCAATATCAATCGATACCGGGTGTTCGGGAAATAGATTTTCCTGCAAGCCGAAGAATAAACGCCAATCTGGATCATCATCATACATTTGAATTTCTTGAGCAATAATCCCTTTTTCTTTTTCTACTGTTTCTTCAGTAAAGTAAGGTTCTTGAACAAAATCTATTAAAGTTTTTAAGTTTTTTTCAACTTCTTGAGTCGCTGAAAACAAATAAGCTGTCGTAGTGAAGCTGGTATAAGCATTAGCCGAAGCTCCCTGCTGACCGAAGACTTGGAAAACATCTCCGTCTTCTTTTTCAAATAATTTATGCTCTAAAAAATGGGCAATACCATCCGGGACAGTGATCGCTTCATCAGCATTGAGAGGATAAAAATCATTGTCAATAGAGCCATAATTTGTAGAAAATAAAGCATAAGTTTTATGGAATCCTTTTTTTGGTAAGATTCTCACATTCAATCCATTTTCTAGTACTTTTGAATAAACAACTTCATCATATGTTTCATAAACTAATTTTTCCATATTATTTCTCAGCTCCTTGCAGTAAATAACTCGCCTTCAGCTGTGTCTCTTGAGCTACTCGAACAACTTCTTCTTTGCTGACTTCTTCGAGTCGATTTAACCATTGGTCAAGGGAGACAAGCTCATTCTGGACAACGATATCATTGTAAGCTCTCTTTAAATAAGCACCGGGTGAATCTTCACTTTGATAGCGACCGTTTGTCAACCCCATAATTGTCTGATGAAAATCATCATCCGTGAAATCCCCGTCTTGGATAGCCTTTAACTGGTCCTGAATAATTCGATTGGTTTTATTTCTTGTTGCTCCATCAATCCCTGTTTGGACGGTTAATTTTCCAGTCATAGTGGCCAATGAACTGCTGGCATAATAAGCCAGACTTTCTTTTTCACGGACATTCATAAATAATTTAGAATGAGGAAACCCTCCGAATAAGCCATTGAAAACAAGTCCTGGAAAATAGTCTTCTTGTAAATAATAAACATTGGTCTTATAAGCTAAATTAAATTTAGCCTGCTGAACATCTTGAATATCACTTGAAACAACCAAGTCTTCCTTATGCTCAGGTACATATAAAATTTGTTCCACCTGATTTGAGCGGTCTGTAAATGGTAATTTCTGAATATCCTCAAGGATTTCTTCTTCACAAACATCACCCATCACCAAAATATCCACCTGGTTGTTTTCAATCATTTTTTGATAGCTTTCAAATAAGCTGCGAGGCGTCACTTTCTCTAGTTCCTTCCGTCGGCCCATAGATGGAATTTGATAAGCAGGATCAGAATAATACAATTGATTCAGTCTTAAGGCTGCAAATAATTGCTTATTATCTGAAATCGAATCATATTCCTCTATTAAGTTCTTTTTCTCACGGTTAAATATTTTTTCTACAAAATGATCATTCTCCGTTATAGGATTAAATAGAACTTCTTCCATCAATTCAAGGTTTTTGGCCCTCATATCCTCCCCAGCCGGTAAGTATTTATTATTGGGAAAGACAAAGTTAAATTCAAAAATATTAGCCTGACCCAGCCGCGAAGCAGTCGAATTAAAGTAAGCACCATACAGATCTGACAGTGCTTCTCCGAGTTTCTTTTGTGTAGGATATTTTTTAGTACTGATATCCATGATATTAGCTAAGAGCGAGCGAGAACTCAGAGCTTCTAACTCTAAAGCCTCTTTGAAAAAAAATCGAATGTGTACTGTTTTAAATTTTTGACTTGGAAAAATGTGCAGACGCACACCTTCTTTTATTTGAGTAGACATAAATTCCTCCTTAGTTTTCTTGTTCTTGGTCTACCGGCTGACCGGTGTCTGGAATATCTTTATCGATCAATACATCCCTGGGTTTGCTTCCATTCGGCGGACCGACTATGCCCCTGGCTTCCATATCATCAATCAATCGGGCTGCACGATTATAACCTATTCTAAAACGTCGTTGCAGCATAGAAACACTGGCAGTCTCTTCTTCTATAACCAGGTTGACCGCTTCATCAAAATATTCATCCTCAGGCTCTTCATGAAGTTGAGTGTCTGCTTCTTCACTGGGAATCATTTCTTCAACATAATTAACTTCCTGCTGGTTTTTAACAAATTCAACGACTTCTTTCACTTCATCATCCGTTATAAAAGTTCCCTGAACACGTTTGGCTTGGCTGGTGCCCATCGGCAGATACAGCATATCACCCTTTCCAAGCAGCTTCTCAGCTCCCACCATGTCTAAAATGGTGCGTGAGTCTGTTCCGCTGGAAACAGCAAAAGCGATACGAGAAGGTATATTGGCTTTGATCGTTCCGGTCAAAACATCGACACTCGGTCGTTGAGTAGCTAAAATCATATGAATACCGGCTGCACGTGCCATTTGTGCCAACCTCATAATAGCATCTTCGACTTCTTTCGATGCGACCATCATTAAATCTGCCAACTCATCCACTATAACAACTATATAAGGCAAAAAGGGCAGGCTCTCTTTTTCTTCTCGATTGTATTTCGACACATAATCATTATAAGTAGCTCTGTTTTTAGTACCTGTGCTTGCAAATAATTCATAACGTCTTTCCATTTCTTTAACTACATTATTTAAAGCCCGGGCTGCCTTTTTAGGGTTGGTCACGACGGGAGTTAAGAGATGAGGCACACCGTTATAATCATTCAGCTCCACCATCTTCGGGTCAATCATCATCAGCTTGACTTCACTCGGCTTAGTTCTCATTAACAAGGCTGTAATAATACTATTGATAGCTACGGATTTTCCAGAGCCTGTCGATCCCGCAATTAAAAGATGAGGCATTTTTGATAGATCTGCTATTTGAATATTACCTGAGATGTCTTTCCCTATAGGTACTTCCAGTAGGGCATCTGGTTTTCTTTGAGTCATTTCTAAGGTTTCTCTAAAAGAAACAAAGCTAATATCTTGGTTAGGTACTTCGATTCCAATCAGGGCCCGGCCTGGAATCGGTGCTTCAATACGGATATCCTTGGCAGCTAAAGCAAGAGCGATATCATCTTGCAGGCTGACAATCTTGCTGACTTTAACTCCGGTCGCCGGCTGTATCTCATACTTAGTTACTGCCGGTCCTAAATTTGCTTTAACCACTTTTGCATCAACATCAAAACTCTCAAATGTGTCTTCCAATTTCTGAATGTTTCTTTCGATCACTTCGTATTCATTCGACTGGTCAGAAGATTTGACTTCATTGAGTAACTTGAGGGGTGGCAGCACGTAATCTTCATTTTCAGACTCTGAAATAATATGAAAGTCATCTTTATTTTCGACTTCTTCCGTTTCTGGAGAAGCTCCAGGAATATTATTTTCTTTCACTGCTTCCCTTTGAGATTCTCCAACATCGCTTCTGTCATTTTTTTTACTTCTTGTTAAGCTACTTTGATGAGAATCAATCGGTATTTTTCCTGCTTCTTTTTGACTTTCTTGAAGTGATGAAGTATCTTTTAAGTCTTGAGCTTTTTTCGATGTTTTATTTTTTTTATTAACAGCTTTTTTTTGACTTCTCTTTTTGACACCTTCCAGCAGATCTTCCAGCCAGGAAGAAATTCTTTGGAAAAACTGCCCATAGCTGATATTAAAAATCAATAATACTGCAGTCAACAGGAGCAAAGCTATAATAAAATAAGTTCCAACTTGATCAAATAAAAAATAAAAAACTCCATAAATTAAAGCTCCAATCATTCCTCCCCCTAAATTATTCCCAGTGACATTCTGGGTTAGATCCGAAAAGAAGAAACGCCAAGTAGCAGGGACAGGCTGTAAATAGGGGTTAGTAACTTTTTGGAACATGAGCGCATGCAGGAGCACTAAGACGGACAGGTATAAAAGCAGAGCACCAAACGCACGCCTCTTGTTTTGTATTTTCTTTATTTCTCCTTTAACTAAAGTAATTAAACTCATTACCAAAATAAAAAAAGAAAAGAATAAATAGCTGTCTCCCACAAAAAAACGAGTCATATTCGCACAGACTCTGCCGACAAATCCGAGTTGAGTTAAACTAAAAAAACTTAAGATTAGAAATCCTAAGGATACTCCTCTGTGTATAGAGATACTATTATTTTTTTTACTTCTTTTTCTTCTTGCCATACATGTTTACTCCTATCTTTATCTATCTATAGTATACAATAGATAGATTTTCTTTTTTAATTTTTATTCCCTCACTCGAATGTTCTTAAATAGAGATAGAATTGAATTTTACCAGAAACTAAGCTATAATAAACAAGTTATTGGGCTCATGCCCTTTGAATACTTACTTAAAGGAATGTGACAGATGAACAGAAAAATTAAAAACATGCTATTAACTAGTTTTATGGCTTTTACTGCCCTTTTCCTATCCGGTTGTGTGAGATTAGACGATGCAGGAAATCCTGGGGGATGGTTTTATAATTTACTTGTTGTACCGACTCAAGAACTCATCAGCTGGCTGGCAGGTTTAATGAATGGGAACTACGGCTGGGCGATTGTAGTTTTCACTATTTTGGTCCGGCTCATTATATTACCCCTTTCACTTAAACAACAAAAAGCAGCTACCCTTCAGCAGTCGAAAATGAAAGCTATTGAGCCTGTAACTAAGGAAATCCAAGATGATCTAAAGAATGCCGAAAGCCAAGAGCAGCAGATGGAATACCAAAGAGAACTGCAGGAAGTATATAAAGATGTAGGTATTTCACTCGTGGGAGGGATGGGCTGTCTTCCTCTTCTGATCCAGCTTCCAATCATCTCGATGGTTTTCTCAGCTCTGAGATATTCCCCAGATATGGCAAATACGACCTTTCTGGGTCAGCCTTTAGATGAAAGAAGTGTAGTGTTTGCAATCATAGTAGGTATTGTTTATCTCGCCCAGGCCTATTTTATGATCAAAGGGATGCCTGAAGAACAGAAAAAACAAATGGTCCTGACTTCATTGATGAGTCCTATCATGATTTTCATCTTTTCTCTCTCTACACCTGGAGGGATAGCTCTCTATTGGCTGGTCAGCGGTATCTTCGCTACCTTCCAATCTCTTTATACTTCAACCATCTTAAAACCTCGACTGGAGGCACAGGCTGCTGAAGAAATGGGTGACATTGATATTACTAGAAAAAGAAGTCCAAGAAAAGAAGCTGAAAAAGCAGCTCCTGAGTCTACACCTAAAATTGCCAACAAATCAAAAGCCCGCAGCAGCTTTGAAAAGAAATCTTCTGGACGAAATGCAGGTAAACAGCGCCGTAAAAAATAGAATCTAAAAAATAACAATGGATAAAACCGCATCAGTCAAGTCATCAAAAACTTGATTTAATGCGGTTTATTTTTTAAAACTTTTGATGTTAAAATACAAAGATTAAATCCTTCTAAATAGAATTTTATATTTAGTCCCGTATCACATAGCCTTTACCCCGGACAGTTTGAATATAACTCTCTTCATCTTTTTTATCGATTTTATTTCTTAAATATCGAATATAAACATCAACCACATTGGTTTCAGTGTCCTTAGGATAGTCCCAAACCTTTTCTAATAAATCTTCTCTTGAATAAACAGTGTTAACATTCGTCAATAACTCTACTAAAAGATCGTACTCTCTTTTGGTCAAGTCAATAATCTCTTTGCCGCGGCGAACAGTCCTGCTGTCTTTTTCAATAAGTAAATCCTTAAAAACGATATTGGATTGTGAATTATTCTGATTATTATTTTCGTATTTAACCCTTCTGAATATCGCACGCATCCGCGCTAAAAGTTCTTCTACAGCAAAAGGCTCTACTAAACAATCATCAGCCCCATAATCTAAGCATACAACACGTTCCATGACAGAATCATTTTCAGTCATGATAAAAATGGGTACAGTAGAATGTTGGCGAACGCGTCGGCAGATCTCGAGACCGCTAAGTTCAGGTATCGCTAGTTCTGTAATAATTAAGCACCAATCTTTAATTTTATTTAGGGCTGCTTCTAGACCCTGCCTCCCATTTAAATAAGTTTCAGTATAATAACCTTCTTGATTGAGTTCTTTTTCTAAGAAATTTGTTAAGTCTTTATCATTTTTTATAATTAATATATTTTTCAATCATCACAACCCCCTTCACAAAAGCGTAGTTACTCTCTTTTAAACTTAACTTAAAATATAAAAAAATATTGATGGATTAGTCCTAGTGAACCTTATCACAAAACTGCCATTTATTGTTTATTTTATTTTAATAAACTGTGATATTTAAGGTATGCATTTAGTCTGCTAATAATTGATAACCCATGTAAATTATAATGTTTTTTAATCAATCTTGTATTTCACTTCTTCTTTAGTGTAGAATAAATAAGCTTGGTATAATCTAGAAGGTAGGTGAATTTACCGGTGTCACGTAATAAAAAAACAAGAAAAAGAATGTGGAAACGTGTAGCAGTATGGATATTATTAGCAGTTATGGTTTTCTCACTCTTGGCTTCTTTAGTCGGTGCACTTGGAGCTTTTTAATTTAATCCAGAAAAGGCAGGAAATAAAATCCTGCCTTTTTATTTTTAAAAAAGCTCTCCATTTCAACTTAATTTGTATCAGTTCGACTTTGACTTGCGCAGCTCTCGGGCAGTAATCAAGGTATGCTCGCTTAATTCACTCCCCGCTAACATCTCAGCAATTTCTTTAATCTTTTCATCTTCTTCTAAATATTTGACTGAAGTTGATGTTCTTCCTTTTTTAACTTCTTTCGATATGTAGAGGTGATGGTCAGCTGTCGCAGCTACTTGAGGAAGGTGAGTGATACATAAGACTTGATTGTTTTTAGAGATTCTTGCTATTTTTTCAGCTATTGCTGCCGCCACTCGTCCGCTTACACCTGTATCTACTTCATCTAAAATATTTGTTGACAGCGTTTGTTTTTTTGCAAAAATAGTCTTCATAGCCAACATCATTCGAGATAATTCTCCTCCAGAAGCTACATTTTCTAAAGCCTTCAGCGGCTCTCCAGGATTAGTAGCTATTAAAAAGGAAACGCGATCTAATCCTTGAGAATCAGCGTCCTCAATACTCAGATTTTTTATTTCTTTAGGAAAATCAACTTTAAATACTGCTTTCTCCATGTATAAGTCACTTAATTCCTGATGAATATGGCTTTCCAGTTCTCCAGCCAGCTGCCGGCGCTCGATAGATATAGCCCGCCCTGCTTCTAGAACTTCTTTTTCTAACTGAAGAATCTCTTTTTCTAAGTCAGTCACATCTTCTTCACTTTGAGTCAACTGTATATATTCTTGTTTGGCTTGATCATAAAAACTCAAAATTTCTGAAATAGTTGATCCATACTTTCTTTTTAACAGCTGAATGATATTCAGACGTTCTTCAATCTCATTTAATCGCTCTTCATCATAGTCCAAATCATTGATCTGATTAGATATACTTGATATTAAATCCTGAAGTTCGTAGTAGATGCCTGATAACTTTTGACTCATGGCTTCATAATCTTCTGATAACTCACTGATATTCTCTATCTGATCAAGTGACCGGCCAATAAAGTCTACGCTTGAATGCTCATCATTACCCACGAGAAATTGGTAGCTGTCACTTAGACTTTTCATCACATTTTGATAATTCATCAGCTGGCGGCGCTCTTGCTCCAGTTCTTCTTCCTCTCCATCCACTAAACTCGCTTCCTCTAGTTCTTTCAGCTGAAAAGCAAGCATATCAATTCTTTGATTCATCTCCTGCTCATTATTCTGCCAATTGTTAAAAGATCTTTTTTTATCTAAATAATCCTGATAAAGAGGTTGATAGGTTTTTTTCTTTTGTAGAAAACTATCGCCGCCGAAGCGGTCCAGCAGCAGGATATGATTTTCTGGATTCATCAATTCTTGGTGTTCATTTTGTCCTTGAATATCTACGAGAAAAGAGCCGACCTCTCTTAAAAGAGAAATAGTCACGATACTTCCGTTAATTCGACTGACCTGCCGGCCGTTTTTATAAATATCACGCTGGACAAGAAGCTCTTGACTCCTAAAATCAATATCATTTTTTTCTAGAATATTTTGAATTTTTTTATGATTGGACTTGACTAGAAATAAAGCTTGGAGCTGGCATTTTTCTTCTCCGTGTCGGACATATTGGGCCGATCCCCGGCTGCCAGATAAAAGTCCCACTGCATCAATGATAATCGATTTTCCTGCACCAGTCTCCCCTGTAAAAACAGTCATCCCTTCGTTAAAATGAATATCAGCAGCTTTAATGACAGCAAAATTTTTAATAGAAAGTTCCTGTAACATTGCAGCCCTCTTTCTAAATATATCTCAGTAATTGATTTCTTAAATCTGATGCGGCTTGAACACTTCGGCAGATGATAAGTACACTGGTGTCATTTTCAATAACAGCAAATATCTCTTCAAAGCTTTCAAACTGAAGGAGGTTGGCCAAGACCTCAGCACTTCCAGGTGTCGTATTAATCAATATTAAGTCATTTTGAGAATCAATCGAAACAAAGGACTGCTCAAAAATATTTTCTAATTGATAATAGACATTCGAAGGAGTGCCTTTGGGCATCGAATAGCGATATCCACCAGACTCTAAAGGTATCTTGATTAAAGACATCTCTTTAATATCTCGAGAGATAGTGGCTTGTGTAACATCATAACCAAGCTTTTCTAAAGCAGTTACCAAGTCTTCCTGGCGTTGGATATATTCTTCATTGACAATCTTTTGAATCAAAGTCTGTCTTTTATTTTTATTCAATTCACTCACCACTTTTCACCGTTAAAGGTTTTTTTCTATAACTTTATTAATATAATCATCAATGGATTTCTTAGTCTGTTCATCGACCTGTTCTTGATATTCTATGGACTCTAAATGAACTAAAAATTCTCGGTTGCCTTCACGTCCTCTTATAGGCGAAGAAACAAGTCCCAGTATCTTATAATTATGAGCAGCAAAACTGAGCACATCTTCCAAAACCTGACGATGAACTCTAGGATCACTCACTACCCCATTCTTACCGACATCTTCTTTTCTAGCTTCAAACTGCGGTTTAATGAGGGCTACTGCTTGACCGGAAGGAGTTAAGATATTTGCTAAAACCGGAAGAATAACTTTTAAAGAAATAAAAGAAACATCTGTGCAAGCAAATTCAGGGCGGCCTCGACTAAAGTCTTCTAATTTAGAGTAACGAAAATTAGTTTGTTCCATGACTTCCACTTGTGGATGTTCTCTTAAATTCCATGCCAGCTGATTAATTCCCACATCTAAAGCATAGACTAATTCAGCCCCCTGCTCTAATAAAACCTGGGTAAACCCTCCAGTCGAAGAACCAATATCTAAAGTGATCAGCTGATCGACAGTGAGATGAAAGACTTCAAAAGCTTTTTTTAATTTATAAGCTCCGCGGGAAACATACTGCTTTTCTTGTCCTTTAATATATAATGCCGCAGTAGTCTTCATCTGCTGTCCGGCAGTCAGTATTTTTTCTTCTTTTAAAGTGAACACTCTGCCGGCCATAATTAAGGCTTGGGCTTTAGATTTAGATTCAACTAACTTTTGGCTGACCATTAATTCATCAGCCCGGACCTTCTTTCGAGCCACTATCTTTTTTCCAGTCTTAATGTGTCAATAAAAGAGTCCAGAATCTCTTTATCATACTCATTATTTTCTTTCTTCAATACGTCAGCTAATTTGTTATTACTCTCCTCAGCCAGACTTAACATCTCTTCTAGTTTGTCATAAGAGCCTTCGAGGCCTAGTAATGAAGGATAGGTTGATTTATCTAATTTTTCATCTTGTCCCACATTTTTACCTAAGCTTTCTGCATCACCAACCACATCTAAAATATCATCACGAATCTGAAAAGCCAGACCTATCAGTTTAGCTATCTGATTTAAATAGTCCAGGACTTCTTGCTTTTGGCCTGCTATGGTTCCCCCGGCAAATAAAGAAAATTGGATGAGTGCTCCTGTTTTTCTTTCATGGATACTCTGCAGAGTATCCATGCTGATGCTCTTATTTTCAGATTGAATATCTTCTAATTGACCGCCAATCATACCGCGGCTGCCCGCATATTCTGCTAAGCGTTGGATTAACAGTACTTTTTTTTCCGATTCAAGCGTCGAGGAAGCAGATAAAACATCAAAAGAATGCGTCAATAAAGCATCTCCCGCCAAAATTGCGGTGGATTCACCAAAAACTTTGTGGTTGGTCGGCTTGCCGCGACGCAGGTCATCATTATCTATAGCAGGTAAATCGTCATGGATGAGAGAATAGGTATGAACCCATTCAATCGCTGTCGCTGCATCATAAGCTGTGACTTCATCTTTACCGAATGCTTTGACCGTGGCTAAAATTAAAAGGGGACGTATTCTTTTTCCGCCTGCTTTTAAGGAGTATAACATCGCTTCTTCGACCTCATTCTGGCATGGTTCTATGAGATTGTACATGTGTTGATTAAAGTTTTCTAAGACATTCTGCGAAAAATCTTTGAAATTCATTTAGATTTCCTCTCCTTCTACTGCCCCGTCAGAAATGAAAGGTACTTCATCACCGGACTCTGTCACTACCTTAGCTACCATTTTTTCAGCATTTTCCAGCTGCTCTCTACAGTACTTTGAAAGTTCGATTCCTCTTTGATACTGATCTAAAGCTTTTTCAAGTTCGATATTATTTTTCTCCAGTTCTTGAACAATTTCTTCTAACTCTGCCAAAGCTTCTTCAAATGTCATGTCCTCAACTTTTTTCTTACTCATTCTTATTCCCCTTTATTTTGCTCATTAATCGTCTCTACCTTTGCCTTCACTTTTCCATCGTGAAACTGGATCGTTATCTGGTCATCCTTTTCCAGTTCATGAGCGGATTTAATAATCTGGTCTTCTCTGATCGTAAAGTTATAACCTCTTGCTAACGTTCCTAAAGGAGAAAGCAAATCTAAAGATGAAATCAACTGAGAAGTTTGGTGCTCCTTCATGTTTAAATAAAACTTAAATTGGCGGTGCAAGCCTTGAACTGTCCGAGCTGTCTGCTCCTGTGCCTCTGAGATCAGATCCTCCGGTCGAAAGCTTTTCATTTGATAATCAAATTTTTCCAGCCGAAGAGTCAGATCCTGCAAATAGGTCTGTGTATTCCGATGAAGTTCTTTTTCAGCAAGGTCTAAAGTTTGTGAACTCTGCTCGTATAGGCGTTCAGGCTGTTTAAATATGTAAGATTTCTCGCTTCTTTCTAATCTTTCAAATTGTTGTAATAAAAACTGGCGGTAGGTCTTATTCATCCTTGAAGTTAAGTTTTGTATATTCAATATCTCCTCTTGTAAGACAGGTGTAGCTATCACCGCTGCTTCCGTTGGAGTGGACGCCCGGTAATCTGCTGCTAAATCTGCCAAAGTGGTATCCGTTTCATGTCCAACAGATGAAATAATCGGCGTAGAGGCTTCTGCTATAGCGCGGATGACTTCTTCTTCATTAAAAGCAAACAAGTCTTCAAAAGAACCGCCTCCTCGTCCGACTATTAAGACATCAAAACTCTTAGTTTGATCTGCTTTCTTAATATTCTCTGCTATAGAACGGCCGGCCTCACTGCCTTGAACGATAGTCGGATAAAGAACAAGCTCTACTAAAGGGTAGCGTTTTTGAACATTCAGCATAATGTCATGAATAACGGCTCCACTTGAACTTGTAATAATCCCAATACGCTTAGGAAAACGTGGGATTTTCTTTTTAGGGAGATCAAATAAGCCTTCTTTACTCAGTTTTTCTCTTCTTTCTTCAAAGAGCCGGTAAAGCTGTCCGATGCCATCAGGCTCCATATGTTCAATTATAAGCTGATAATTCCCGCGCGGTTGGTAGACAGTTACCCGTCCGACAACTAAAACTTTGTCGCCATCCTTCGGTTGGAATTTTATCTTTTGAAAGGCATAACGAAACATTACCACTGAAATCTGTGCATCTTCATCTTTTAATGTAAAGTATTGATGCCCTTTAGGATTGTTACGGCTAATATTTGAGATTTCACCCGTTAAATAAACCGTTTCTAAATAAGGATCTTGATCAAATTTTCGAGCCACATACTTGGTCAGCTGGCTCACTGTCAAATATTTATCTGCCATAAGTCCTTCACTCCTTGAATAATAGACATACAAAAGAAGAGATTACTAATGCATCTCTTCTGATTTGTTTTTGCTTTTAGCGATGTGGTCCAGTACTGCATTAATGAGCTGTTCAGATTTTTTATTACTAAACATTTTAGAAAGATTAATCATTTCATTAATTACTACTGCTGCCGGAGTGTCACCAATAAAATTGATTTCTAAAACACCCATTCGCAATATTAAGACGTCCACACTATTTAATTGCTCAATTTTCCAATTTTTTAAATGTTGACTAATGAGAGAGTCTATTTCAACTCGATGCTCCAATGCACCTTTTACCAATTCAATTAAAAATTCAGACTCCTGAAGTTCTGCAATATCATCCTCTTCGCCTGTAAAAGCATTCTTGACTGCCTGTTCAATGGTCAGATCAGTGTTTTTTTCAAAAAACAATTGATAGAGAGCTTGAAAAGCTTTTATTCGGGTCTCATGTCTGGATAATGCCATTATTCTGTCACACTATGTTTTGCAAAATCAAAAGTTTCTGTGGTTTCACTTTTAGGAGGAACAATATCAACAATGTGGATATTGACTTCAGCTAAATCAATTTCAGTCATGTATAAAACCTGGCTTTTAATATTATTTTGTATTTCCTTCACTACTTGTGGAATATTCACTCCATAGTGTAAGTAACAATAAACATCTATAGCCAATTGGCCGTAGTCTGTTGTACTTAGACTAATTCCTTTTTGGTGATTTTTATGACCGAATAATTCGGTCACTCCAGTAGTGAAATTACCAGACATACCTTCAACCCCGTCGATTTCATTCGTAGCAATACCTGAAATAATCTCTAATGTCTCTTGAGAAATTTCGATATCTCCTAAGCTTATATTTTTATCATTTGTAACCGTATTGTTATCCATTTTTTTCCTCCATTATTTTACACTTCTAAAGCTCTATAAATTCAATTGGTTCAGACATCAAATCTTTGCATCCTGATTCAGTAATCAACAGGTCATTTTCAATCCTAACACCGCCGAGGCCGGTAAGATAAATCCCCGGTTCATTTGTAATGACATTTTTAGACACAAAAAACTCATCGTTTCTCTGGGAAACACTTGGATTTTCATGAATCTCTAAGCCGATGCCATGCCCGGTTGTATGCCCAAATTGAGGTCCATAGCCTTTTTCACTGATATAATCCCTTGCAACGGCATCTAATTCAGCGCCGGTTATGTCTGGACCTGCGGCTTCTTTAACTAAAAGGTGAGCTTCTTTAACAATCTCATAGATTTTTTTTAATTCATCATCTACCTGGCCTATGGCAAAGGTTCGGGTCATATCCGATACATAACCTTTGTAGTAGCAGCCAAAATCAATAGTAATCAATTCATTGTTTTCTATGATTTTCTCGCTGGCCACTCCGTGAGGCATAGCAGATCTATAGCCGCTGGCAACGATAGTATCAAAAGACAGACCACTTGCACCTTTACCTCTCATATAGAAATCCAGTTCATTAGCGACCTGCCTTTCAGTCATACCCGGTCGAATATAATTTAATATATATCGGAAGGCCTGTTCTGTAATTTTGATCGCGGCTTGGATTAATTCTACTTCGCCGTCTTCTTTTACTTCACGCAGCGTTTCAACCAGGCCGCTTGAATTGATTAAATCACAATCTGTTACATCAGACAGCTCATCCCATTGTGAAATAGTAATATGATCCTCTTCAATACCAATATAATCTACTTTTTCATGGATTGCTAGCTCTGCTACTGTTTCATATATCTTGCCTTTATGATCAATAATTGTATAATCCGAAGCTTCTTCTTGAGCTTGTTGGGTATATCTCGAATCCGTAATAAAATAACCTTGATCTTGAGTGATAAAAGCTAATCCACTCGTTCCTGTAAATTTTGATACATATTTAAGATTGTATGAACTAGTAACTAGAATGCTTTCATAATCATTTTCTGCAAGTGCAGTTTGAATTTTACTTAGCCTTGTCAAAATATCACTCCTAAAAACTAAATGAGCTATTTTACACTCCCATTCAGTATAACAAAATCACCTTGAAAAATAAATATTTCTCAAGCATCATAAAAAGGCTGGTCAAAATTGAACAGCCTTTTTGGTAGTCAGATATTTTTTTATTAGATGAATCTAGTTTTTATTGATTATTCAAATTACTCCTGGTCTTCTTCTTTTGGTTCAGAATTACCTTCAGAAGGCTTAAGCTCTGGATTGGTGTCTAAATGCGGGCTGTCAATCATTTTGTCTGCCTGATAACCACTGGATAAATTGCCAATTAATTTATATTGTGTAGGGGGATAATATTCAACGGATACTTTTCCATGATTAAATACAAACTCATAATTTCCAGCCTCAACATTCGACTGTTGAAGAGTATTTTCTGTTAAATTAAACATTGTTTTTAATTTGTAACTGTCCATCAATACATGATTATTAGAGACAGCTGTCTTGATATAATAGCTGGCTCCTGTTAAAAGTGCACTCATTAAGAACATCAAGGTGAGGACTGTAGGTAAAATTGAACCTTTTTCTGAAGACAATATATTCTACTCCTTTTCACTCGATTCTTCTCTTTTTTCAATCGGTAGGACAGCTGCATACTGTTCTCCCGTTAAAAACTCAACATTGACATTAATGAGATTCTCTTCATAATTCTGATATTGAATACTTTTAACGTCCATCAATAAAGGCTGATGCCCTTCATAATTAACCTGCTTAACCACTCTTCCATTCCGTAAATAAATGTAGATCTTAGAGCCTTCATCCGAAGTAAAAAGTAACTCTCTGTTATCAGCTAATTCTAATTGATAGCCTTCTATTTCATAAGGTAATTGGTGTAAAAACACATGCCATTCCGCTTGTTTTTGATGGTCTATTTTAGGAATAACTGTTTGAATATTAAGAAGAAGACTATTCATTAAAAATAAGCTCAAACTGACTACAAACAAAGAAATCAGTGCTTCGATTAATGTAAACCCTTCATCATTATCTGGAGGATTTAATACTTTTAATCTCAACTTTTTCTTTAATTTTTCCATTTTTATTTTTTATTGAAATGCTGTTTGGTTTATATTCAATATAAAACCGATAATCCCCAGACGATTTTTCCGATTTTTCTTTTGGATTGTCAGTCAGCGAGATATCGTGCATGCTTCTCATCATTTCAATTTTTTCCTTTCCTTCCTCATGCCTTTGCAAATGCATTGAGAAAAAGGGAACATATATAAGCAGCATCAATGAAACCAGGCTTAAGGATATAAGGCTTTCTAACAATATATATCCATCAGACTGGTGTTCTTTGAATACGGTAACGACCATTTGAGATTTGGAAAACAATAGATAATTCTCCTTTGGATAAGTTAAAAGTAATATTGCCAAATTTATTTGTTCGTCCAGTATAGGGTAAAAAATTAAAAAGAAAGGTATCGTTTCGAATTTTACTCACTGTTTCTGGATAATCTAATCTACTAGTGTAAGGATGCTCAGAATCACTGGGAACATTAAAAAATACTGCTTGGGAAGTGAATATGACTTGAGTTCTTAGACCAGAGGTTATAGCATACAGCTGCATCTTATTCATTTCTGCTTCAACAGATGAAAAAAACATATCTTCTTCTATAGAAATGGCACTTTGTTTAGAATGGTAATAAGGCAGACTTGTCAGCAGTGATATTAAAAATAAAGTAATTAAAGCTTCTATTAAAGTAAAGCCTTGCTCATCTGAACTTTTCATCTAATCAAGGTCGAACAGTCAAGGTCACTTTTCCATTGGATAAAGCTAAGTTTTCTGTCGCTTCACTTAACTGATCCTGATTTAAGTAAGGATCTTCGCCACTGGCCAACTCTCCAAAAGTTGTCGGGGTACTTCCTGTATCCATTTTATAGAGGTCAACTTGTGTCTGTACTGTCGCTGCAAAGGCAGCATCACCTTTGGTTTCAGCAGAATCTTGATGTTTCGTGACATTGGGAATAATCACTAAGAGCAGCAAACCTAAAACAAATAATACAATCAGCATTTCCAACAGGGTAAATCCTGTCTCATCTTCTTCGAATCGATGTAAAATCTTCAATATTTATCTCCTCCTTTTATTTATTGGGCCCATCCTTAATATACGCAAGTAAGGCTTCTATTTTTTCTTTCATCCATTTTCATTCATTAAAAAAATCTATAATAAGACAGAAGATTAAATCATTCTGGCTCATTATAGATTAAAGATTTAAATATTTATAAGATTACTCAGCTTCTGCTTCAACAATGGCATTAACTTCTGTAACCATTTGGTCTGTAGCTTCTTCAGCTGTTAAGTTACCAGTAACCAATTCATTCACTGTGTTGAATATTACTGTACTCATCTGAGTATAATATGAAGGTACGCCGTTAGGGAATGGTGATTCGACACGTTGAGACATGTCTAAGAAAACTTCTCCATGTTCACCCATCTTGCCTTCTTCATTTAACTTTTCTAAAAGAGAAATACGTGGAGGGTTCTGGCTTAATTCTTCATGTAACTTTTCTTGAGTTTCAGAAGATGTATACCATTTAACTAACTCACTTGCGGCCTCTTTGTTTTCACTTTGTGCAGATACACCTACTGCTTCTGTAAATGGAACTGTATTTTCAGCTAAAGCATCAATTCCAGGTAATTGGCCAGGTTGTACCTCTCCTACTACTTGGGAATCTTCTTCACTTTCAATACGATTAACAAAACTAGAAGGCCCTATCATTGCGCTTGCTTCACCTAAGGTAATCTTAAAATACGCATCCATACCTGATGCATTTGTTAAAGCAGGATCTACTAAGTCTTTAGCATACAACTCTTCATATAAAGCCAAAGCATCTGCTGTTGCATCTTCATCTAATGTGCCATCCTCATTAAATGTCTGTCCACTTCTTGTCATCGTTAACCATAGGAATGTTGTGGTAGAGTTTTCTTCTGCTCCAGATGGAATAGAAACAGGATAATCTACAACACCAGCTTCTTTGATAGCTTCAGAATCTGCTATTAATTGATCCCATGTTTGAGGGAATCCCTCAATGCCTGCTTCGTCAAACATAGCTTCATTATAAAAAGCGATACGGAAATCATTGGCATAAGGAACCGCATAATAGTCACCATCTTTTTCAAATGTTTCTAAAGTCGGCATATCATCAATTGTTTCTTGGCTGATATCTAATGGTTCTAACCAGCCGGCATCAGTAAACTCTCCCATCCATGCCCAGTCGACTTCGAAAACATCAGCTGCTGCATTTCCACCAGCTGCTGCAGTCGTGACTTTATTATGGATATCATCCCAGCTTGTCGGTTGAAGATCGACTGTAATTCCTGAGCTTTCTTCAAATTCAGCTAATAGTTCATCACTTGGTGCTCCCCAGTCTGGAATCATAAAGCTGACGGTCTCACCTTCACTTGAAGCCTCATCTGTTTCTTCTTCAGTATCACTTGTCTCTTCAGTCGTTTCATCCTCTGAGCTGCTATCAGATTCCGTAGTCGACGGCTGTCCACAGGCAGCAAGACCTATAAGTAAAAATAACCCTAAAAATAAAGCTAACATTCTTTTCATTAATTTCATTTTCTTCCTCCTTTATATTAAAAAGTTCACAATAATGCAGTATATTTCGCTGTAATCACCACCTCCATATTTTATTTTCCAACTTTATCCTTTGGTCGAACCTTGAGATAAACCTGAAATCAAATATTTTCTAAAAATTATTGCAATAATACTAGGCGGCAAGATAGTGATTATACCCGACGCCGCAATCATCCCGTAATTAATAGAATCCCGCCCCATAAAGTCTGCTAATACAAGAGTAACTACTTTGGTATTCTGTGAACTTGTCAGAATCAAGGGTATTTGATATTGACTCCAGCTTGATAAAAACATCAATAAAGTTGAGGTTAAGATAATGGGCCAAGCTAATGGTAAAACAATATCGATAAAAATACGCCCTTCATTGGCTCCTTCTACTTGAGCAGCTTCAAATAATTCTTTAGGTAAAGATTGAAAATAATTAATCATAATCCAGGTATTTAAAGGCAGAAAAGCTGTCACATAGATAACTGCTACCCATTTCAAATCATCTAAAAGTCCGTTGTTAGCAAATATAGCGTAAATAGGAACAATTGTCGCAAAAACAGGTATGATCATCGTCACCATTAAGGAGCTTATTAAAAATCTTCTTCCAGTAAATCGGAAGCGATAAAAAGCATAAGCTGTTATAAATGATAAAGGTACTCCGATTAAAATGGTTAAGCCGGCAGCCTTCAATGAATTTAAAATGCCTTGAAAAACAGTTTTATGAGCACTGCTTGTCTGATCGAAAAGCTCTTGATAATTTCCAAAATAAAGATAGCTGGGCAATAGGTTAGTTGTACTGGCGAGCTGTTCACTTTCAGGTGTTACACTAATAATAAATGCCCACACAATAGGCCCCAATGTGAAGAAAACAAATACAATAACCGCAAGGACATAAATCACTCTCTTTGTTTTGAATTTACCCATGATTGACCTCCTCTTGATTAGTCATCGAGGCAATATAAAAAACTCCAATTAAAGCTGACAAAATCATAATGACATATGTAATAGCTGAACCAAAACCAAAGTTCATATAGGTAAAAAGGTTCATATAATTATAAATCAACAAGGTCTGATCACCTAATGTAAAGCCTACAAGTGAGACAATCTCGTCAAATACATTTAAGGCTGCAATAGTAATTTGCATGAGTATAATGATTAAGGATGATTTGATGATGGGCAGAGTAATGTCAAAGAAAGTTCGTATCATACCACTTCCTTCTACTTGAGAAACTTCATAGTAAGTTTGTGGAATATTTTGTAAATGAGAAAGTAGAATAATTGCGCACATAGGAATCACTCGCCAAGAAACTACGATTGCGACAATAAGCATCACGGTCCAGGTCTGGTTAGCCCAAAGAATAGGAGTATCAATTATTCCTATCCCGATGAGTATTTTATTAATGAGTCCATAACCTGAATAAAAAATAAAATCCCAAATAATTCCATTCACTAATGGAGGAAGAGTCCAAGGTAAAATAGCAAATGCTGTCAATATCGGTGTTACTTTTGTATGTTGGTTTAATATAAGTGCGATAAATATACTTCCAAAAAACGAAATAATAATAATAAAGACTGACATGAGTAAGGTGTTCTTTAAGGCAATATAGAAATTACTGTCATTAAAGACTTGAAAGTAATTGTCAAACCCTGTAAAAAATATACTATCAGGCTTAGTTAAGTTATATTCATACAAACTAAACTCAAAAGTTCTTACGATAGGATAAAATACCAGACCTAACATGATAATTAACCCTGGAAGTAAGAGAAGCCAGGCTAACTTATTGTTCTTTTTCAGCATACTGTTCCACCCTCTTCTTATCTATCAAGCCCGTACCTACTCCCATTTCTTCTGGATGATCTACAGCAAATCTTTGTAGGGATGTAAGAATATCTGTTTCATCAACCTCATCTGGCTCTTTATAAAAAATATACTTATATGGAATTCGCACATCTTGTTCTTGATCTACAATAGTAAAAAGCTCCATAAATTCTCGAATTTTACTGTTTTTATTCAGAAATTTTTTATTGTTAGGATAGAGCAGCCAAGATTTACAATAAAAATAATGATAGTCAAATTCAGGAAAATGTTTTTCGAAAAAATCCAGAGCTTGGGCAAACGATTCTATAGAAGCTTTTCGAGAGATATCTTGCCCATACATAATATGGACACTTATCAATTCTTCTAAATCTTTTGTTTCAACATACATCCTCTCGTAAGGTCCGGATTTTATTTTATTAACGTCTTCCTCCCGACTTATCATTTCAAACTGTAAGCTGCCCAACTTAAATATTTTCATATGATAGATTCGTGCAAGCCACATTTTATCTTCAGACGTCAAACCCAACTCATTATTGTTTTTTTGATAGGTTTCTAGCCGCCATTGTAAATCCATTAGGCTTGCCTCGTAAATATCAAGAGAAAGATTCTGCTCCTTATACTTGGCATGCAGAGGAACAAGCATCAGCAGATAAAGCTCAAAATCAATGGATACAAAATCTTTTTCCTGCTGATAATCAGCCTGAAAAAAAGAGCTTATTTTATCAGTAAGTTTGCCTTTGTTTTTTTGAAAGTAAGTCATAATATTCTTAATTTGAGTATCATTTATTATAAATTGAGATAAACTTTTTACCTCTTTTGTATACTCTTCTATTGAAAGATTATCTATATATTCTATATAATATGATGCAAGATTTTTACCAGTCATAAAATCTCCTCACTTTAACATATAATTAGTACTTTTATCATACACAATACTAAAAGAACTGTCTGTTTTCTCTTATTTAAAATTCCAATAATAAAAAAGAGGGCTTTTATTTAAATGCACGAAAAATGAAGCATATGGTATGATTATAGGGATTATTTTGAGAAAAGGGTGATAGGATGGAAAAAATAAAATTAAACCTGGTATCTAAAAAATACCCTAACCAAGAAGACTATGTCATTGAAAATTTAAATTTAAGCATTCAGGACAAGGAGTTTTTAGTCCTTGTCGGCCCATCTGGGTCAGGAAAATCCACCACTTTAAGGTTGATTGCAGGCTTAGAATCCATAACTTCCGGCGACTTACTTATTGACGATCAAATTAATAACGATGTCCCATCAAAAGACCGAGACATTGCGATGGTTTTTCAAAATTATGCCCTTTTCCCCCATATGACTGTCGAAGAAAACATTGGATATGGCTTAAAAGTTAGAGGAGAAGAAAAAGAAAGCAGAAAAGAGAAAATCGCTGATGCAGCAGATGTTTTAGGTCTAACTCCTTATTTAAGCCGAAAACCTAAAGACCTTTCGGGTGGACAGATGCAGAGGGTAGCACTTGGACGGGCAATAGTAAGAGATGCTTCTATCTTTTTGATGGATGAGCCTTTATCTAACTTAGATGCTAAATTACGTTCTCAAATGAGAGAAGAAATAATACAACTTCATCAAAAACTTGGATCTACAGTCATTTATGTCACCCACGATCAAGAAGAAGCCATGACCATGGCAGATCGTATTGTTGTCATGGATCAAGGTAGAATTATGCAGATTGGCAGTCCTTCAGAAATTTATAACCATCCTCAAAATACTTTTGTAGCTAATTTCATGGGATCACCAGAAATGAATATGTTTGATGCAGTCATTACGAAAGAGATGATTCAGTTCGATCATCACACCCTTAAACAAACTGATTTGCTTTTTCAAAAAGATTCTGAAGAAAGAGAAATCATATTTGCTATTCGTCCGGAAAATATTTCAGAAGTCCCTAAAGAACAGGCCGACGTTATTTCAACAATTTCTTTTGTTGAAATAACCGGGGCTGATAGTTTTGTTCATGTGGAATTTGGAGATTCTACATTGATTTACCGATCGCACCCATCTATCCAATCTAAGCGGGGTGACTTAGTAGGCCTCAGCTTCGATCTCAAAAAAGCACATCTCTTTAGCAGAGAATCTGGAAAATTGATTCATTAAATTTATTAATAAATATATCCTTCAACCTATTTCTTTTGAGCAATATAAAAAAGACAAGACATCTTTTGAGATGAATTGTCTTTTTTGTTGTCTTCATTTAATCTATCGTCTTATGAATCAGCTTATTTGGACTGGCTATCCAATTAATACGGATTGCTTGCTGTAAAAGATCTTGAATACCTTCCAATTCATCGTCGGATTTATTCGTATGAAGAACAGCTATAATCTCTCCTTCTTTTACAGAATCGCCTACTTTTTTATTAAGGACAAGTCCTGCAGTAAGATCAATCTCATCTTTTAAGGTTTCTCGTCCAGCCCCTAATATTTGAGCAATGTGTCCAATATCTAAAGCATTAATTTCAGAAATCTTACCATCTTTAGTAGCTTCAAGCTTAATTTGTCTGCCAGCAATATCGAATTTTTCAGGATGATCGATGTAGGATGCATCTCCACCTTGCTTTGCAACCATTTCTTTAAACTTTTCTAAGGCTTTACCATTATGGATCTGCTCTTCAATTAAAGAACGGGAGTCCTCGATACTTTCACCAATCCCAGCTAAGAAAGCCATGTGACTGGCTAAAACTAAGCTTAGTTCTGTTAAATCTTCAGGTCCATGACCCTTCAGAGTATCAATCGCCTCTTTAACCTCTAAAATATTCCCAACAGCATATCCTAATGGCTGAGACATATCAGAAATAACAGCTGTCATTTTACGACCCACATTCTTTCCTATACTCATCATAGTTTGTGCCAGTTTATTGGCCTCTTTCACTGACTTCATAAAGGCACCTTCACCGACTTTAACATCCAGCACAATTCCTTCAGCCCCGGAGGCTAATTTTTTGCTCATAATTGAAGAAGCAATTAAAGGGATCGCCTCTACTGTGCTTGTTACATCACGTAAAGCATATATTTTTTTATCTGCTGGTGCTAAATCACCTGTCTGTCCGACAAGGGCGCAGTGTATATCATTGACTTGTTGGATAAAAGAATTTTCACTTAATTCAACTTGATAGCCTGGTATGGATTCTAATTTATCGATAGTCCCTCCCGTGTGCCCTAAGCTGCGCCCGCTCATCTTAGGTACATAAGCACCTACACTGGCTACAAGAGGGACTAAGATAAATGTAGTGGTATCTCCCACCCCGCCTGTTGAATGCTTGTCCACTGTAAAACCATCTATATTTGAAAAATCAATCTGATCCCCTGACTCAGCCATTGCCTCTGTCAGATGAGTCAGCTCAATTTCTTCCATCCCATTAAAATAAATAGCCATCAGCATAGCGCTCATTTGATAGTCAGGAATATTTCCACGAGTATATTCTGAAACCATCCAATGAAGCTCATTTTCAGCAAGCATTTCTTTCTGCTGCTTTTTGTGAATTAATTCAATCATGCGCATGATTAGTGTCCTCTCCCTAAGTGTTATATAGTCAAGTATTACTCTATTTAATTGTAAGCAGCTCTTTCTCCGCCAATCTTTTTAGGACGGCGTCTTACAGCAGTTAAGTGAGCTGATCCTACTTCTTTAATTTTTAATCTAACAGGTACAGCTACGTGCTTAATGTGCATTCCGATAAAAGTATCGCCAATATCTAAACCAGCATCTGCTTGGATAAATTCTACTTCGACCGGATCATCAAACAGCTTACAGGCAGCTATGGAACTTGACCCTCCAGCATCCAACTGCGGAATAACATCTACAATTTCAAAGCCTTTATCGAGAGCGACCTGTCTTTCAACTACACACGCCCGGTTTATATGTTCGCAGCCTTGAACCGCGAGATGGATACCCTGTGGATTAAGCTGCTGCATGATTTCTTCCACCACCACTTCACCAATTTCTTGATTGGATCCTTTACCTATATGTTCTCCTTGAACTTCACTTGAACTCATTCCCAGCACAAAAAGATCATCTTCATTAAGTTGAGCGACTGATAAGAGCTCTTTTACGGCCTCTTGAACTTGATTTTTAATATTTTCAATCATTTTTTTCAACCCTTTCTTTTGTACCTAGTCTCCCTTTATTATAACTCAAATTCATCATAATACCTATAATAGTTAGCGACATCTAAAGTTGATCCATAAATGAAAACATAGGCAAAAGCATGGAGCCATAGATAATAACGATGAGGAGAGCAATGATGATAAATAAAACAGGCTGGATATATCGAAAGAGCTTTTGGACTCTTTCATTCAGCTGAGCCAGACATTGCTGAGCATAGAGATCCAAGCTGTCAGCTAAGCTTCCAATTTTTTGACCGTGCATCACGATAGCAGAAAACTCATCATTAAAAAAGGAAAACTGCTTAATAATTTCAGACAAGGTCTTTCCTTCTAGGAGCCCTACTTCTAATATCTGTCCGATTTCTTGCATCATGAGGGTCGTTTGGTCTTCCTGCATAATAGAAACTATGGTCTGCATGCTTAAACCTGAATTTAACAGACTGCTCCATTCCTTAGCAAAACGGTAGCTGTAAAACTGTATAAATAAACTCCCAATAATCGGAAAAGAAGTCAATAGATCAGCTGTTTTAAGAACCGACTGTCGTTTTTGATAGATTTTCAAAAAGCAGATTGACGATAATAAAAGGAGAGCACTCAAAATAATTAGATGAGGGGAATATTGAATAAATAAAATAGCCAGCTGTGCTAAACCCGCTTCTGCATCAACCATACTTTTCATTTGCGGCAGCAAAAACAAACGCATGGCAAACAGCATGCCTACCATAAAAAAAATCAAAAAAATGGGATAGGAGAGCAAAGACTGCAAATCTTTTTCTCGGTCGCGTTCACTTTGTAATTGCTGTCCACAACTTTGTAAAGCTTCAGCAATCTTTCCCTGTTGATGAGCAAAGTAGATTTGGGAAGTTATCCAATCCGGGAAGTCAAGAGCTTTTAAGGCAGCGTCTAAACCTCGTCCTTCAGCTAAACACAAGGAAACTTCTTTTATCCATGCTCCTTCATCTTTTAAAAGTATTTCTAAAAATCCTAAAGCATCTTTCATTGAAAAACCCTCAGCTAATAATTGACCCAGCATACTTAAGAACTTAATTTGCAGGGTAATAGGTATTTGTTTTGGGAATAGCGAAGTGGTCAAAAGTTTTTTGATCGATATAGTCATTTTCTAGCGCCTTTCCTAGCCAGCTGTTAAAAGTCAGTAAATCCTCCTGAAGTGGATCATTTATTTTTTCTAAAGCCCTTCCCTGTCTCACGTCAAAAAGGACCGCTTGCTTTTGATCTACTGCTATGTGTTGACAGCTTAGAAGTGAGTTATCTTTGCATTGTTTACAGTAACGGGGCAGCATCTTTTGGAAGACGATGCCGATCAAGACTTGAGCTATTAACTGCTTAGAAACCCCTAATTCTGCTAAACGCGGCAGGACTCCTTCAGCATTTTTGGCATGGATGGTCGCTAAGATTAAGTGCCCAGTTAACGCGGCTCGAATCACTGCATTCGCTGTCTCTTCGTCTCTAATTTCCCCGACAATGATAATATCAGGATGATGTCTCAAACTTTGTTTAAGCAGAGATTCATAGGTGATGCCGGCTTGATTATTCACTTGTATCTGTAAAAAATTGACTTCTTCTATCTCCACAGGATCTTCAATACAAATCACATTTTTGGCTAGACTTTGATTTTCATTACGTATCAATTGATACATAGTTGTCGTCTTTCCCGAACCTACAGGGCCTGAAAATAGAATTAGACCGCTTTGATACTTTACTAACCGCTCTAAATCATCAATGACTGGTGGAAAAAAGGAAAAACTTCTTAAGTCTATGGTTTCTATCGGATTAAGAATACGTATCACTAAAGATTCATTGGCGTGAAAGTTTGTCATCGTTGAAAAACGAAGATCACGCTCTTGATCTTTGAGCGTTATTTTGTATGAACCACTTTGCGGACGCCGGTGCTCACCTACATCCATGTTGCCTAAATATTTAAAGTAGGCAACCAGTCTTTGACCTTCCTCACCTGTTAAATGACGAATAGCTTTTAAGTATTGACTTGTTCTTAAATAAACAATATATTCTCCAGACTCCGGGAGTATATGTATATCATTCGAATGAATCTTGACAGCTTCACCAATAATGTCCTGAGCAATTTCTTCGATGGTTGGAGTATCTTTTTTCATAAAGTCACCTCTTATAAACCATACGTATTCAAGTTCATTAATTTTTATTTAAAATAAAAAAGCTCTCAACTTTCTGAAAGCTCTTAACTATCTAGATTTCAAAATTACTATCTTCGTATTTTATATCCATCCGATCTCGGTAAGTTTCCATCTTAGATTGGAAAATCTCGCTGCTGCTCGGTGGAGTGAAGGAGATGGCATTTGCACCAGCCTGAATAGTTGCCAAGATATGCTCTTCTTTTTTTCCGCCTGTAGCAATAATAGGAATTTCAGGATACGATTTACGAATCTTTTTAACGAGTTCATTGGTTTCTCTGCCACCAGAGACATTCAATATTTGCACTCCTGCTTTAAGTCTCTTCTCAATATCAGTGTACTCAGAGATGACCGTATATACGATTGGTATATCACACACTTCATTAATCATTTCAAGCGTCTCCACTGTCGTTTGTGCATTGACCACAACACCCATCGCTCCAATAGACTCTGCAAACATAGCCATATTAGCCGACCGGCTGCCTGAGGTCACCCCTCCCCCTACACCTGCCAGTATAGGTACTTGTGAAGCCGTCCGGATGGCTTGAATAATATTTGAACTCGGTGTAAAAGGATAAACAGCCAAGACGCCGTCTGCATTAGTATAAGCAATAGTTGCTACATCTGTAGAGTAAATAAAAGACTTAAATCGCTGCCCGTTAATAATGATACCAGAAGCTTCTCTAATCACTTCTGGCTTTTGAATCATGGACAAGTCTTGACGCAGTCTGGAATTTACTTCAGGTCTAAATTTTCCTGACATATTTCGCCTCCTAAAATAGTTATTTAATTATATTCATTAACTTAATTCAGCATTATGATAAACTTCGTTTACATCATCGTCATCTTCCAGAACGTCGATCAGTTTTTCGATAACATTTTGGGTTTCCTTATCAATTTCAACGGTATTTTGAGGAACATAAGTTAATTGTGCTTCTTCAAATTTATAGCCTTCTTCTTGCAAAGCATTGCGAACTTTTGCGAAGTCTTTCGGATCACTGTAAATTTCAAAAACATCTTCTGACGTTTCTATATCTTCGGCTCCAGCATCTAAAGCACTCATTAACATCGTGTCTTCATCCACATCTAAATCCTCACGCAAAACAGCAAAATAACCTTTTTGATCGAACATATAACTGACAGACCCTTTACTGCCCAAATTACTTTCATTTTTAGTAAAGGCAGCACGCACATTAGCACTCGTGCGGTTTGCATTATCTGTTAGGCCATCCACTAAAACCGCAACCCCGCCAGGCCCATAACCTTCATATAAGACCGCATGATAATCTTCACCTGCGCCGGCATTTGTAGCCTTGGCAATCGCACGATCAATATTATCTTTAGGCATATTTTGGGCACGGGCGTCTTCTACTGCAGAACGCAGGGCGGCATTATCTTCTGTATCAGGGCCGCCATCTTTAGCCGCCTGATAAATTTCTTTTGATAATTTTTGAAAGATTTTCCCGCGTTTGGCATCTTGTGCACCTTTGCGTTGTTTGATATTATTCCACTTCGAATGTCCAGCCATTCTTATCACTTCCTCGTTAAAAATTCTCATTAACCTTTTATATTATACATAAAGCACAATAATTTTACAATTTGACTCTAATGGCGAACTTCTTTTATTTTAGATTTATCAGATCCGAAAACTAGAGTACCTTTTCTAAAAACTCTCTTGTTCTTTCATTTTCTGGATGGTTAAAAATTTGTTCAGGTGAGCCTTGCTCGATAATATAGCCTTCATCTATAAATAAAACTCGATCAGCTACTTCCCGGGCAAAGCCCATCTCATGAGTTACGACTACCATGGTCATCCCTGTTTGAGCCAATCCCTGCATAACCGCTAATACTTCTCCTACCATCTCCGGGTCTAAAGCTGAAGTCGGCTCATCAAACAACATGACATCAGGCTCCATCATTAAAGCACGGGCGATCGCCACGCGCTGCTGCTGCCCTCCTGATAAGCTGCTTGGGTAAGCATCAGCCTTATCTGAAAGCCCAACTTGCTTCAGCAATCGATGTCCTCTTTCTACTGCCTTTTCTTTAGACTCATTTTTAGCTTCCATGGGAGCTAAAATCAAGTTTTCCATCACTGTCTTATGTGGGAAAAGATTAAAACTTTGAAAAACCATACCCATCTCTTCCCGCACTTTATTTAATTCTTTCTCTGAGTACTGGGTAATATCATCATTCTTAAAGATGATTGAACCGCTCGTGGGTTTTTCTAATAAGTTCATACATCTTAAATAAGTACTCTTTCCAGAGCCGGAGGGACCTATGACACAGACGACTTCACCAGAATGTACTTCTTCTGAGATACCTTTCAAAACTTCATTTTCATCAAAAGATTTTGTTAAATTTTTAATCTCTAAAATTTCAGACATATATATTCTCCTTTTTCCATCTATCTTATCTTGGCATTATACTATATATTGGTTATTTATACAATTATTTATCAGCTTCTGTATATATAAATCAACGTAATATATATATATTATATGTCTTGTTTCTTCAAGAATCAAAGTCTTATTCTTTTCCTCTATGATATAATTAAAGAGATACAGTGAAAGGACTGAGCATATGATTTATTTAGATAATGGTGCGACCACCTTAAAGAAGCCCGATGTAGTTATAGAAGCTGTCACTGACGCTCTTACCCACTTAGGAAATGCAGGCCGGGGGGCAACGGACGAATCACTCGAAACCTCACGAGTTGTTTTTCAATGTCGATACAACTTAGCGCAACTGATCAATGCAGAATCCGCCAATCAAATTGCTTTTACACTTAATGCTACAGAGTCTTTAAATGCAGCAATTTTCGGCTTATTTGAACCGGGTGATCACGTGATCACATCCGTCATGGAACATAATTCTGTGCTGAGACCCTTACAAGAACTGATAGATTTGGGCTTGGAAGTGACCTATTTGGATGTGAATGATCAGGCCTGCGTGAGTTCAAAAGATATAGAAGAAGCTATTCAACCTCATACTAAAGGGGTCATACTTACTCACGCTTCAAACTTAACAGGGAATATGAATCCTATCGATGATATTGCCAAGGTTACACAGGCCCATCAACTCACATTGATCGTCGACGCTTCTCAATCGATAGGAGAGCATCCTATTGATGTCCAACAATCAGGAATTGACGTCCTCTGTTTTACAGGGCACAAAGGATTAATGGGACCTCAAGGAACAGGAGGAATTTACGTCCGTCAAGGAATAGATATCAAACCTCTAAAAGTAGGTGGAACCGGGACTCAGACTTTCGATGCCCACCATCCACGACAAATGCCGACCGTTTTAGAAGCTGGAACATTAAACGGTCATGGGATTGCAGGATTAAATGCAGCGGTAGAGTATATTTTAGAAGAAAGTGTTGAAGATATTTCTGCTTTATTAACTGATCTTACTTATTACTTTTACGACAGAGTAAAAGTAATCGCTGGTGTCAAAGTTTATGGCCATTTTGATAAAGATATACCAAGAACACCTATCATTTCAATTAATATTGGAAATTTAGACTCATCAGAAGTTGCTAATATCTTATCCGAAGACTACAATATAGCAGTAAGAGCGGGCGGGCACTGCGCCCCAAAAATGCACCAATCTTTGGGAACAGAAAAACATGGAGTTGTTCGATTCAGCCTCTCTATTTTTAATAATAAAGAAGAACTGGATGCGGCTATACATGCTGTAGAAGAAATTTCAGAAAAATATCTATAACTTAATAAAAGAAATAAATCCCCATGTTCTGAATGGACATCAAGAGTCTGTTCAGAACATGTGGATTTTTTATAGTTAATGTTTTTTAGTGAATCATTATTTTTTCGTGAGAAATATCATTTTCTAAAATCAGACCTTTAGCTTCTTCTTCAGTCTCCACCGGCCCGCGCCAGGCTAAACCGCAGCCAGCGGTTAAAAAAGATGGGGCAGACACTAATTTACCCTTAAGGCCAGCCCCTTTAAAAAACTTTTCGGCCATGAAAGCATGGTTGGTTTCTTCAAAAAATATATAAAGATAGTTACTATTACTCTTTTTTCTAAACACTTTGTTCCGCACTGACAACTTCCTTATTCTTTTTAGCAGCTACTCCCCAGAAAGCTATAACAAAAAGTACTACTAGACTTACTAGAACAGCAATTTTTCCTGCTGCGCTTGGGCCTCCAATTGCTTCTTCACTTGCCCCAGCTGATGTGAGTCCAAAGTTATGAGCCATAGCTACACCAACAAAAATACCTAGAGTAGTCAAAAGCCCGTCGCCATTCCCCGAGCCTGCTTTGATCAGTTGACGAACTGGACATCCTCCACCGAGAGCACTGGCCAAACCAATACCAAACATAGGTAAGATATTCCATAAATGTTGAGCATGCGCAATAGGACCATAAGCTGTAAATGCAAAATTACCACTGATAATATTATAAATAAGCAAAGTGAAAAACATACCTAAGACTGGCACGGCAGCCGTAAAATCGCCTATAGATAAAATGTTTCTTAAGCTACCCGACATACATAAGTTAACCCTTTGACCAATTGCTCCAAATGCAAGCCCCACTATCAATGAAAGGATTATCGGGGCATGCATGCTGCCGGGACCTTCTTCTGAAAAGATAAACATTTGGGGAACGATTAGAAACAGAATAAATAATGTCAAAAAGATAGTAGGTAAGACCAGAGTATCACCTTTACGAATAATGGTACCCTCTCCTAGATCAAAACCATTTCTTAAGAAAGATATTCCTACCCAGGACCCCAAAATAAATCCTACAAAACCTACATAGCCTGAAATATCTCCTGCAGCCATCCTAATGATCATACGCAAGGTACACCCAAGAAAGACCAAACCCAGAACTCCCATAATTAAACCTAAAGCAAAGCGTATCGCCGGAGAACTTCCAGATCTCAGGTTTAATCTTCTACCCAAGACCGCCATACCAAATGCTCCTAAGACGATGCCCACAATTTCAGGCCTGAAATACTGCACAACAGCCGCCTGATGCAGACCTAATGACCCTGCTATATCCCTCAGGAAACATATCGTACATAAGCCCATGTTCCCTGGATTTCCGTAATGAGCCAACAGTATGATACCCAGCCCCAGAACACTACCCAACACAGCTAAAAACCATTTTTTATCCTCATATTTTGCCATATTACTCCTCCTTTTCCTAAGTTTACTTCTTTTATAAGCTTTTTTCCATGTTCACATATTCACATTCATAATAAGTATTATCGATTATTTAAAATAAAAAAACAGACACTTTTTTAAAAGTGTCTGTTTTAAGTAAGTGGTAATTATTCGAATACAGTCTGTCCATCAATATCGGTTACTAAAGTTTGTAATCCTTTTTCAACGATATCGTAACGTAATTTGTATTCATCATCCATACTTAATGATGGGTTACCGAATGGGTGAGGGATAGCAACAGTAGGTACGATACGGTTAGCTCCTACAGTTTGTGAGATAGGAGTAACTGTACACATGTGTACTACTGGAACCTCTGCAGCTGCTTCGATAGCTTTTGCAAGCGTTGCACCGCAACGCGTACACGTACCTCAAGTAGAAGTTAGTAAAACAGCGTCTACTCCGGCATCCTTAAGTTCTTTACCGATTGCTTCTCCATAAGCTTTAGAGTTCGCAACAGAAGTACCGTTACCTACAGTAGAGTAGAATGTATCGTATAATTTTCCGATAATTCCATCTTTTTCCATCGAACGCATAACGTCCACAGGGATAACACGGTCAGCGTCTTCGTTAGCATAAGTGTTATCGAATCCACCGTGAGCTGTTTCCCATTCACCTTCAACTAAGTCATCAAGACCTTCGATGCTGTAAGCTCCGAATTTAGATGCTGAAGATGACTCAATGCGGTCTGGGTTTCCAGCAGGTACCATACCACCTGAAGTTACAATAGCAATTGTAGCTTTTGATAAGTCTTCAATAGCTGTTTCTGGATCTACCCGGTCAAAGTCAGGCATAACGAATTCTGTTTTGAATTCTTCGTCATTTAATTTAGCAACTAACATGTCAACTGCACGTTCAGATCCACGCTTTTCAGTAAAGTAGTTTTTACGGAAACGTTCGTGATATGCATCAACTGCAGGATCAACATCTTCACCAGCTAATAATTTGTTAGCTAAGTTAGAAATTGTTGGAATAGCGTCACGCATTGCAACAGCTGAGTCTCCAACTCGTGTTACGTATAATAATGTTCTGTAGATATCAGTTCCTGGGTTTTCTTCGTATAAACCAGTAACAGCAGGAATGTCTAATTCTTCCATAACTGTAGCACCGATCTTACCACAAGCCATTCCGTAACGACCAGCGTTAAATGCAGGTCCTAAGATAACTAAGTCTGGATCATAAGATTTGATCATGTCCATAACTTCGTTTAATGCAGAGTCTTTTTCGTTAAAATAGTCGTCTCCACAAACTACTGTACCAACGATCTCAGCATCTTGTAGCTGAGGGTTAATTCCCATACCAGGTCCTTTGGGTCCATCTTCTTTAAAAGGTGCTGTACCAGCTTCTTCTTCTCCACCGATACCAGCGTAGAATTGGTTAATATAGTGTACTACTTTTTTACTCATTTATATGTGACCTCCTTTTATATTCCTTATTGTCCTTTAGCAGACATTTTGTTGAAACCTAATTCGTTAGTAGCTCCTGTGATTGCTTGAATTTCCACAGTGATTTCTCCGTTTTCTTTCAAGCTTCCATCAAATCCACCAGCGATTTTGTCAACAAAATCATACATACCGATTAATTTATCCATTGCAGGTAAGTGGATCACTTCGTTAGCATTTCCACCAGTAACTACCGCATCGGCAGCTACGTCAGCATCCGCTAATGGTTGTGATGCTCCGTCTTGTCCAGCATACTCATCTGTTGTAATAACAGTAGTGATACCTTTAGCTTCAAGCTTACGACAGTTCATGATTAAGTCTGTATCCGGGTTACCGAATCCTTCTTGAGTAACAAGAGCTCCGTCTAATCCCATGAATTCTGCTAATTTAGAAGTCATATCAGATGAACGTTCTTTATCCGCTAAGTAAACAGCTTCGTTAGTGATGATGACTCCCATAAAGTTGATATCTTTTCCATGACGAGCGTATAAATCATGAATAACTGGGTTATTTAAGTGGTGGAAAGTTGTGTTTTTATCACATGAAGATACACAGTTACCAGAAATTATTGCTCCATCCATTACTTCAGTTGGGTATAAAATTGTTGGAACGATGTGCTTAGCATCTGTACCATATACATATGTATCATGCAATAATCCTTGAGTCTGCAACATATATACATAACCAACTTTTGGTAAATCAGGGTATTGAGCAGCTTGCTCAAAAATAGGTAATGTTTCATATGTTTTCACTTCATCAGCTTCAAGTTCAGTTGATAATTCACCTAAGAATTTAGCAACATTTAATCCAGCAAGACGAGCAGCTTCTTCATATGCATGGCCTTCTAAGTTATCCACTGGCTCAATTACCAGACATAAGTTATTTGTTTTAGAGAATGGTGTGTAGTCAGCACCAGGACCGCTCATATCAACGATACCTTCTTGGAAACCAACGATTTCACCAACTGTTAAAACTGCCATACCTTTTAATGCATTTGTACGTCCAGATCCAACTTCGTTAACTTTGTTAACTACTCCTGGGAACACACCTGAAGTAGAGTCTACTTTTGCACGAGGCTCAATAGCATCTTTAACCGGTGTAATTCTTGTTTTGTCTCCAGGGCGAGCAATGTCAATAGAAACACTTGCAAATCGCTCATCTTCTAATACAATATCTTTAATATCTTGTTCGCTAACGTATAAAACTCCGTCAGAAATTTTAGATTCATCAGCAATTTGGATATCATTAATTTGAATTTCTCCAACTTCTAATTTCATTCGATAGTTCACCTCTTAGTATATTTTTGTAATCTCTTACAAATAGTTCGGCGGGATTTGAATGCGAGTTAATGTAGCTTCAACGAGATGGTAGTCGACCATTTGAAAATCTTCTAAGATTTCCTCTGTCCACTTCGGCGTGGCTTTATCTGCAACAAATTTATTGTAAGTTGCCTGAGCACTTTCAATTAATTCTAAGCTGTACAAATCAACATATTCACTTTTTTGACTATTTAAAAATATAGATTTATAAAAAGTTTCATTTGGTTTTATACTTCCACTTAAAGGGTGACTTAATAGAACTTGACGTTCATCAATAATCATTTCTTTGGTTGTTTCTAATACATCGCCGTAGTCTCCATCAATAAAGTAAATTTTTTGACCCTCAATTTCTTTATTTACTTTAGGATTGTTTGTGACTATTCTCATTCATACCACACTCTTTCACAATTAAATGCCACCTAGATACTTCCGCATCCAGATAAATTTTACGGCCAGAAGGAAGTGCTGTTTTTTGAAGCACAGAACTTCCTGACCCATATACATTATACCACACTTATTAGTTACCACAATCAGCGATTAATGGCTTAGATATAAGGGTCGCAGCCGATTAAAACAATTTTCTTATATACATATTAATTTATTAAATAAAGCCGCTCTCTGTAATAACTTCACGAGCTTCATCTTCTTTAGCAGTATTCACTAAGACGATTGGTCCCGCACAACCCATACCAGATTCAGCATAAATGCCTTCTTTCCATAGAGATTGAACAGCAGCGTCTAAGTCTAACACGTCAACACCTGTAATCTCTTTGTCAACAACTTCATGATCTGGAGCTGCAACTTCCTCTTCAGCTGCTGCTTGTTTTGGTTGTAAATCTTCACGGATTTCGTCCAACTGAGCTTTTTTAGCTTTAGAGTACTCATCAGCAGAAACTTGAGCTAAGTCTCCTGAAGCTAATTGAGCAGCATATTCTAAAGCGTTGGCAATAACAGGTGCTCCTGAAGCACGTGAAATGATACAGATATTATCCTTGAAACCGTCTCCAATTCCTGGTCCATATCCATCACCAATTGCTTCATACTGTCCGCCTGTAGTACCTGCACCATATAATTTCATTAAGATATTACCAGTTAATGAATCACATACTACTACATCTGCCTGGCCAGTGATGATGTCGTTACCACGTAGGATATTACCTCCATCAGAACGACCACTTTCAGCAAACTCAATATCGTAACCATTTTCTTGTAATTCTTTTAATTTACGCGTTACTGTGTTAGCGTCATCAACGTTTAACACACCAACTTTAGGGTTAGGAACACCTGAAGCTTTTGCAGCGATAACTCCATTAATTGCATTCAATACCATAGCCTCTGCACGTACTGTAGCAGTAGTACCAGTAGTAGTTGCAATATACATGTTCTTACCAGTTGCCTGTGCAGGTACACGTCCTACAGTAGACACTCCAATAGGGAAAGTATGGTGCAGTGTAACAGCACCTTGGATAGTATTATCGTCTAATAACTTTTGCAACACTTCTGCCGTTTCATCTTCACTGTTTGCTTCATAGAATTCATAATCAGCAGTCCAGTCTTGTTCTTCACCGATGATAACGATGTCGAATGCTTCTTTTTGACTAGCTAAACGTACCGCTTCTTCCATGACAGCAAAACCATTCTCTGAACCATTGATTGTTAAACCAACTTTTGGACGGTCACCCATTTTACCAGTTTCTAAAGCATCCGCTAAGTCATTTAAGACATCACGTACGTGACCTTTTACTAATTTAATTTGATCTTCAGCCATTAGTCATACCTCCTAATGTATGGATGTTATTATAAGTTTCCAGCTAATCCACGTAATGCAGAAGCAACTTCGTCTTTGATGATAGATTTTAATTCATCGTCAACAGAAACTGAGCTTCCGGATGAAACTTCTCCTGAGTTACGCTCGATCAAGACTGAAACTCCATCGAATAAGTTAGTTAAACGACCTAAGAATAGAGATCCTTTACCGATCATTAGTACACGGTCCATGTCTCCATCAACTAAGTCTTGTTTAGCGAATGCTAAGTAAGGTACCCCTGAAGGAATGTGTCCTTGAGTAGGAGCCCACCCAGGGATTCCAGCTGCAACGAAATCATTTAATTCATCACGTTGTAAGTCTCCAGCCATAACACCTAAAGCACCAAGCATTTTCAAGTTAGCTTCTGGAACGTTACCTGCTCCACCTGGTTCTGTGATGTCCGGGTTTTGTAACTCAGTTGCAAATCCATCAATTTCAGTCATGTTGAGGCCCGCACCCTCTAAAATCGGGTCTGTTAATGCTTTCATAGTCGCTTGAGGCGAAGAACCGTCTCCTACTTTAATAGCGCCCGTTAAGTCTGTACGGATTACTGGAGAAACCCCGTCGTTTTCTGACACTACAAATGCAAAGCCAGCAACACAGTCTTCTAAAATTGGAACATCTTTAGAAATGTGTGATTTACCGTTCATACCTAATTTAGCAGTTGATCCACCTGCTACAACTGCAACGTTTTTGTGTGTTCCAGCTTTCACCATTGATGCCGCTACAATTAAAGCATGCACTGGAGCTGCACAGAAACCACGTAAGTCAGAACCGGTAGACTTGGTTAATTTAGACACTTCTGCGATAGCTTTAGCGAAGTTACCTCCACCACGCTGGTTAATGTCTCCACACGCTTCCTCCGAACACTCGATGACGTAATCAATTTCAGTAGGATCGATGTCTGTTCCTTTTAACATATTATTCATTGCTAAAATACCAGAAGCTTTCGCTACTAAGTTCTCAGCCATAACATGCGATGTTAAGTTTGGATCAGAATCGTGCGCACGGTTGATACAACCTACTAATTCATCTTCATGGTATAAAGGAGCAGCTTCGTAATTTTCGATGTGATCCTTGATATAATCAATGCTCACGAACTGCTTCATTTCTGCTGCATCATCTTTGAATAAGTCATGCTCTGATAAAGCTTCTTGAGCTTTTTTACCAAATGATTCTTCCAAATGTACTAATTCGAAAGAGTCAGAGATTTCTAATAAGCCGTAGAATTCCAATTGAGGCATAATTTCCCCGCCTGGTGCAAAACGGTCCCCTTCTACAGGGTTTTTATACCAAGGCATTTCAATTTCTTTTAATTCACTGTAATGTTTATTCCCAATGTATACTTGGTTTGCTGGATAGTTTACAGCATCTTCATAGGAACGAATGTATTTTTCACCATTCTTTAAGTAATCACTGTCTCCATCCGGATTAGAGATTCTTTCGTTTACTGCTGTCGAACCATACTCTAAAATCATATCTGGTGTGTGTGCTAAAACATATCCTGTACCACGTACTGTTGCGAAATCCATAATTTTCCTCCTTAAATTTATTGAAACAAGCGGTTTATGTGAGTGCTTTCACAAACACAAAGATGCCGAATAGTCATGATTTATGGACTCATAACTCTTGTTTGGCTCAGTATGATATTACCTCACACTGATTTTTTTATAAAGCGGTCACTGTGACCACTTTAACTATACTATTTTATATATAAAAAAGCTAGCATTCGTTTTACAAATGCTAGCCCTACCTATTGACTGTTCTGTCATTCAATGACTAGCAAGAGTCACCAGGTTCTATTTTCAGTTATTAATTAAGCATTAGCAGATTCACGTACGCGGTTCATTTCTTCAACGATTCCGTCTACGTCTAACACCATTTCCATCATACCGATTTGCTCATCGTATACTCCACCGTCAACGAATTCTTTGAATTCTGGTTCAACAGCATGTAATACGTCTAAGTTTAATGCGGCACCAGTTAGTGGTCCTGCATAAGTAGGGTCACCTGTGATAACAGTTTCAGCGTTTAATCCTGCTGCATCAGGTTCTGCTCCACCAATGATTACTACAATGTTTTCTGCTCCGTGCTCGTCCGCTGCTTCTTTTACTCTACGTTGATTTTCCAAATCCATGGCTCCTGCGGCCGTTCAGACAAAACACTCTGTAGATGAGAACACAACGTCTGCTGATGTTCCTTTTAATGTTTCTTCAATTGCTTGACCTGGGATACCGTCACGGTCTCCGATAACTAGTACTTTTTTATTATCTAAAACTGACATAGTTATTCCTCCTCAAATTTTATTTGTTTTTGGTATGAAGTGATTCACACCTTTCATACAAATCTATTATAGCAAATTGCTCGCAACTGTCAAATTTTAACTCATTCATTAAAGATAATAATTCAAACTCACTTGACAGAGAAAACAAGGTCCTAAAAGCTATGTTTAATAAGGATTCAGCAGTTACATAGTTTTACAAACAACTTTATTATTTTAATAAAAAAAGCTCTTCATTAAAATACCTAATGCACTTATTAAGGTCTTAAATAAGCTTTTTAATCATCAAAGCTATTTCATCAATGATGCCTGACCACGAATGATCAGCCACTTCATTCGTCACTTGCAGGCTCCAAGCCGAACGCTGCTTACCATTAGGGTCGGCTTCTATCTTATGATAGTGCGCGACTACAGCATCTGCGATTCTCTGGACAAAGCCGGGAATGTCTTCTCCCACCGGAGTATCTACATTTTCTAGACGAGGTAACTTTATATAATCAATAACACCAGAGTCATTCACTATATCTCCTAATAGCCAGCTCAAATTTTCATTTTCTGAGATGACCACTCTTGTTCGAGTAGCTAAAGCTTCAATAGCGCTCAACGCAATCCCTTCATAATAACTGGGCAAGATGTATACATGTGCTTTTTGTAAGAATTTTGCATAATCTTCCTGCCGGACTGCAGGAGTAAACTCAAGATGATTGGATCCCCCCGCCTTTTGGATTATACGCTTTTTTTGCTCTTCTGTAGCGTTTCCTACAATCAACAGCCGGCTTTGAGGTATCTGTTCTAAAATTTTTGGAAAGGCACGTGCAAGTTCATAAACTCCTTTAGCATGAGATACCTTTCCTGCATAGATTAAATTAAACGCCTCATTTGAAGATTCTTCAAGATCCGGATGGAAAATTGTTTCATCAAAACCTCCGCCTGTGACTGTTATTTTGTCCATTGAAATAGAAAATATCTTATGCAGCCGTTCTGCATCTGTAGGACTTAAAGCAAAATAAGCATCCAGTTCATCGGCAGAGGTGACATATTTTTCGTGAATCCAAGGGTTCATCCTCACCTGTCTGATATCTGTCCCATGTGATATCCCTATCACAGGAATACCATCGAATACTTCGCGCACAATTGATGTCATCATAAAAACATGGTGTGAGACAATTACATCCGGTTGAAATTCCTCTTTAGCTTCTTTTAAGCGTTTTTTGAAAGCTTGACGCCATGCTGCAAACTCATCAGGAGACATCTGACTATATATAGTAGATTCATAAGGCATTTCATCACTCATGCCTGGAATCGCAAAGGGAAGTTCTTCATTCTTGAACTGGATGGGATAATATTTTTCAGCAGGAGGAAGCGCTACTTCACAGCCGCTCTGTTCAGCAAAAAGCAAAGCATTCTTAAACCCTAAGTTGTCCAGGCCCTTGACAAGATGTCTATAATAAATACCGCTGCCCGTCATTCCAGGGAGTTGAGATATGCAGTGCAGAATTTTTATATTTTCAGTTTCTCTCATCTGTCTAATCATTCTTAATTACTAACAGCTTGCGCCAGCGCTTCAGCAATAAGATCATAATCTCCCTCAAGCAGGGTTCTTAAGTCGAAATAAACCGCCCCGTCATCAATTCGGGCGATAATATGGTTCTTCGACAAACGCAGCTCCCGTTCCAGCCTTGACTCGTTGCATTTAGGATGCTCGATCCGAAGCAGACTAGTCGGCAGCTGCTCCCCCGGGTAAGCCCCTCCGCCTACTTGGGAATAGCCTGGTTCAATTTTTAAGTCAAAATCGGAATCACGTGCTTCAATCTTTTCTTTCAAGACTTGTGCTTTTTTTGCACAGTCTTCTCGACTTAAACTGATCATTTTTAAGGTCGGGATTTTTTCAATTGCTTGTTCCGGATTAAGATATAAACGAAGAGTAGCCTCTAAAGCGGCGATCGTCGCTTTATCCGTTCTTAGCGCACGCAATAAGGGTGAAGATTTAAGTTTTTCTATATAGGATTTTTTACCTACTATAATACCTGCCTGCGGCCCGCCTAATAGTTTATCTCCACTGAAGGATACAAGGTCATAATCTGCCTCAATCATTTCTCCTACAGTAGGCTCATAGGATAAACCTAATTTTTGTAAGTCAAACAACAGACCGCTGCCCAAATCATTGAAAGCAGGCAGGCCATGGTCGTGAGCCAGCTGGACAAAGTCCCTGTCACTCACTGCTTCGGTAAAGCCTATTAAGCGGTAGTTACTCGTATGAACACGTATTAAGGCTGCCGTTTCTTCATTAATACCCTTTTCATAATCTTTGATGTGCGTTTTATTCGTGGAGCCTACCTCATGCAAAATAGCTCCTGTGCTTTCAATTACGTCTGGTATTCTAAAAGAACCGCCAATTTCTACCAGTTCACCTCGAGAAATAAGAACTTCTTTTCTTTGAGCAAAGCTCGTTAAAATCAAAAGTACAGCCGCTGCATTGTTATTTACAACCAAGGCATCCTCTGCTCCAGTTAGTTCTCTAAGTATATTTTGAATATGAACATAGCGTGAGCCTCTTTTTCCTTTATCAATATCATATTCTAAGTTAGAAAAAGATTCACCGGCTGCCTGCATTTCGTCAAGAGCCTCTTCGGCCAGCAACGCTCGGCCTAAATTAGTATGGAGAACTGTTCCTGTCGCATTAATAGCGGGCACTAAAGAGGGTTCAACTCCTTGAGCTAAAAATTCAACTACTCGTTGACTCACCGCCTCGACAGACACATCTTGGTCAACATCATTTAATAAGTTTGCACGGATGCCATCCTGTACAACTTTAATTTTTTCTTTGATTAGCTCCCGTGTATAGTTCTTTTGCCAAATTTTTATATCTTCCTGCTCTAGTAACAAATCAACGGAAGGTAATTGTGATAGTTTTTTTTTCATCGACATTACTCTACTTTCTGTTTTTTAAGATTCTGACATCATCTTGTCGTGCGGTTATACCTATATCGTCGAGGTGCTCCAGGAAAGGCATGATATATTTTCGACTAGTATCCAGGAGATCTCGAGCCTCACCCAGACTGATCGTGTCGTTTTCTTCTATATAATCAATGATTTTTTGTTTAGCTTCCTCAAAGACGTCTCTATGGAATACTAAAGATTGATTTAACTGGTAGAGTTCCTTACCAGTCATTTGATAAAATATTTCAGCCTCTAAAGTCCCCTTTTCAATAATCTGATCAATAAATGGCGGCTGCATACCGGCCGCTTTAATTTCATTTTCAAGTCGACTGTGGATTTTTTTCTGTTCAGGGGTATATTTCACTTCAAAATCAGCTAAGGCAATATATTGACCTTCTACCTTTATTTCCTCATCTTCTGTGAGACGTTTCAATACTGCATCCACATCACGGGGCTGGACTTGTTTGAAACGAGAACGAAATTCTTCCAGAGGCATACCCGCTCTTATCTTGTATTGGTCATGGTATTCTGCCAGAATATTTTTCATGTCCTCTTTCAGCGAGTTGAAGGATTCAGCTGCCATATAATGTTGTCTAAAAGCAATGAGCTGTCCGTCAACAATCATTTCCTGCAGAACGTCTTCAAGCTCAGCAGCGCTGGTATGGATTCCATCTGAAATTTCCTTGACTGTAAATTGCCCTTGTTGGCCGTCTGTAATGAAATCTTGGATAATAGCTGATAAATCTCCAGATTCTTTTATAGCCAGACTTTCAATGACATCTTCATTAAAGCGTTTGTGCTTTTCAGGAGACTCATCTAAAACAGTCCCACCTGCAACCGTGATCACAGGAGAAAAGCGTCTTAGAATAAAACGATCCTCTTTTTTCACCGTTACTTTTTCTTCTAAACGAAGCTGGGCAAATCCTTCATCACCGGGATAGATTTCTTCAACACCCAATGGAACTACACGCCCGATTACCTCTTTTGTACCTATATTGACATGCATGCGGTCCCACATCTTGACCGGTTCTTCAGCCTCTGCTATTACCTCAAGCTTGACATCCAACATATAAGAAGCTTCTAGATGACCTGCTGTCAGGACATCTCCGCGATGAATATCATCCAAACTTAACTTAGTCAAATTGAGAGCCGTTCGGTTCCCTGCATGAGCTGCAGGTTCATCATTGCCGTGAATCTGGATATTACGGACAGTCGTTTCGATCTCCTCAGGGTAGAGTGTCAGTGTGTCTCCTACTTCCAGCACCCCTTCAGCCAGAGTTCCGGTAACGACCGTACCGATTCCTTTGACCGAGAAAGCACGATCGACATTCAAGCGAGCCGGTACAGATTCCTTTTGAGAAAAGTCTGAGTCTTCGGCCATCGTCTGAATAACTGATTTCAAGTCATCGATTCCAATACCTTCAACAGCATCTGTTTCGACCATCACTGCATTATCTAAAGGAGTTCCTGAAAACTGGTCCCGTATATCTTCTTTCACAATTTCTAATAAAGTCTCATCCGCCTGAGCTGTCTTGGTTAATACAATGATAAACTTTTCAATCCCCAATAAAGTGAGGATAGCAGCATGTTCTTGAGTTTGAGGCATGATTCCTTCATTTGCATCAATAACTAAAAGAGCAGCATCGATACCTGCTGCTCCAGCTAGCATATTTTTAACAAACTTTTCATGACCAGGAACATCTACTATGCCAATTTCTTCACCGTTGTCCAGAGTTAAATAAGTAAATCCTAAATTAATCGTCAGACCCCGCTCTTTTTCTTCCCTCGTTGAATCAAGGTCCTCTCCTGTCAATGCCTTAATCAGGGTCGATTTACCGTGGTCAATATGTCCAGCTGTACCGATGACAAAGTTTTGCATGATGTGCGGCTCCTATTCATTAAATAATTCGTATTTTTTAGATCCATCTTCCTCTTCAATAATAGCATATATTTTTATTTCAGAAGCAAAGCTTATATCTGAAAGAATTTTTTTCACTTCTTCAAGTTCTTCTTCAGAAAATCTTAAAGACAGACCGCATGCAGCAGAAATTGTTTCTGGCGTGCCGACCATACGGATTTTAATTTTATTTTTTTTAATCATAGTTTCTGCATGAATCGCATCATGCGTATCATTAAAAACACCTAAATAACCCATCATTTCACCTCTATAAATCAGCATAGAGCTATAGTCAGGGAGGGTCGTAAGTTAATACCCGCAAAAAACTACAGCTCAGCTATCTTTCTTTTTAGTTAAATAATCATGATTTTTTTATCACTGAGATTTATTCTGCATCCTCTTCTTTATCATATAAAGTAATGAGTTTTTCTCCTGCTTCTCTTACTCGTCCAACATACGCTGCCGGAACACCTGCTTCTACCATTTCTTCCATTAAAGCATCCTTCTCATCGTGAGGGATACTGATCAGTAACCCGCCTGCAGTTTGTGGGTCAAATAAAAGTGCATCTAAATATGGATCTCGTTCAGAACTTTCATGATATTCGACTTTGTGAATGATATGCTGGCGATTACGTTTTCCACCACCTGTTTTTACACCTTGTGCAGCGACTTCGTAAGCACCTTCAATCAATGGAACATTTTCAATAAATATATCGGCTCCCAGACGATCGGCCAGCATTTCTTCCAGGTGGCCCAAGAAACCAAAACCTGTAATATCTGTACAAGCATGAGCATTATGTCTCAGCATAATTTCCGCAGGATATTTATTCAGTACTGTCATATGCTTGATCGCATTTTGTAAAGTTTCTTCTGGTGTCTTACCACTATTATATCCTGAAGCAACCAATCCTGAACCAATCGGCTTTGTAAGAATTAGAGCATCTCCAAGCTTAAGTCCATCATTAGTAAGAATCTTGTCCGGATGCACAATACCGGCAACCGCTAAACCATACACAGGAGTGTCAACATCTATAGTATGCCCACCTGCAATGGTAGACTCAGATTCAATGACTTTGTCAGCCCCGCCTCTTAAAATATCTCCTAAGATAGTTAAGTCTGATTTCTGCGGGTATCCAACCAGGTTTAAGGAAACAATTGGTTTCCCACCCATAGCGTACACATCACTTAAGGAGTTCGTTGCAGCAATTTGACCAAATAGATAAGGGTCCTCGATCATTGGAGGGAAAAAATCTGTTGTTAAAATTAAAGCAATATCATCAGACAATTTATAAACAGCTGCGTCATCTGTTGTGTCATAACCAACCATTAAATTGTCATCTTTTCGATTGGGCAGCGCTTTTAATATTTCTGATAAACTATCAGGTCCAATTTTAGCGCTTCAACCCCCGCATAAAGATCCTAGGTTAAAATTTCTTTTTTCTTCATTAATCATCTTAATCACTCTTTCTATAAGTGCTTTTCCATCGTATTTAATATAAAAAAAGACTGCTTGCCTATGCAAACAGTCCTCATGTTTTAAGAGAGTATTTTAATCTATACTCTTGAAATTTCTCTGGCGGGAACGTGTGAGAATCGAACTCACCCAAGAAGCTCTTAACTCCTCATACTGGTTTTGAAGACCAGAGGGAACACCAGAACCCATCCGCTCCCATAAAAAGTCACTATTAAAGAATACTATAATAAAATAAAAAAAGCAAATATTTATTTCTTTTATCTTGCGTCCCAGAGAAAGGACTGTTGCATTACTGCCTACTCTTATTATAAGGGACATAGAGTGAATTTCAATTTTATAAAGCTTATCTGTTTATTAAATTAATTAATAGCTACTAAGTGATTCGGTTTTTTCTTATCATTTTAAAATATAGACGAGAATTCGCAATAATAAGCATTTTTTGCTACTATAAAATTAATAAAGTAAGTTTTCCCATTTAGACTGAACAAGGAGAGGGAGAAAGGATATGGCTTACACCTACTTAGACTTATTCATCCTTTTTTTAGAACATTACGGCTTTCAGGAAACCAACTTACAAAGCAATAAAGAATCTGTTTTTAAAGAGAGTATGAGACTTCTTAATCCTAAAGTGGATGAAAGAGAAATAAATAAATTAACCGGCTTTGCCTTTAGATCCAGCGGTCCAGACTTATTAGCTAAGCGCGAGGCTTTTAAGCAGCTGCTCAATGGAACAATTATTTCTTCAAATAATGATACAAGGATTTTTCTGTTTGACACTATTCTAGAAAATAACGATTTAAAATATTATATCGAACATAATAGCACATTGGGAAGAGCTTTCATTATGCTTTATTTCAATGGGATAAATCTTGCTTCTATCCATATTAATGAGAATAGTCATTTAGAAATAGTACATAAACAGTACCTCTATCAGCTGAATTGTAATACGAGCTTTTTTGAACAGACTTTGTTTAATGTTTTGTATGCTAAAGAAGAATTATATTTTGGACGCGTTGTTAAGAATTTGGATCTCTTTAACCATGTAGTCACCCAGCCTTTCCACCGTTTGATAACCACACAAATGATTAAAGATATCATCCGCCAAGAGAAAGGGAAACCTAAGCTTCAACTGATTCTTAATCTTCAGGAAGATCAAAGCCTGGCTATAGCGTTTAATCATGTCAACTTGATCTTAAATCACGTCTGGTCACTCTTATCTCAGACCTATGCATTAAAAACCAATTTACAATACACTCGCTTATAAGATCAGATTGAATAAGTGATAGAGTTCATTAGATTCATTTTCTCATGTCCTCTTTCAATATAGTGGAAATGTCAAAAGAAATTGAAGGAGTAGATCTATGATTAAATATGATGAGCTTTTGTCTGATAAAAATCATCGCTGGATTCACCTTGAAAGTCCTGATCGAAAAGAAATCGAACGCATGAAAAATAATTATGGAATACCCAGAGACTTTATAAGTGATATGTATGATCCTTTTGAAGTCGCTCGTTCAGAATACTTAGAAAAAGATGAGCAGCATGCCAAACTTTTATTGATAGAGCATGTACAATTAAGAAATAATCATACTCAAGATGAAGAGTTCGTCACCCTGCCTTTATCGATTATTCTAGTGGAAAATCGCATAATTACTGTATCCCGTCAGACACCTGACTTTTTAGAGAAAATTTATAAAAAGTACTTTACCAGCTCAAAAGCAAAAATAAAAGATATCCAAGAATTTCTTCTTTTAATTTTACATGAAAATGAAAAATATTTTATTGGTGCACTCCGACGTATTTTTGGAAAAATCGAAAGAATGCGTATTGATGTTCAACATTCTTCAGGAAATAAGGAACTCTACCGCCAAATTGCTATAGAAAAAAGTATTATTATTTTAAGAGATGGGATAAAAAGTAATCGAAGTGTTATAGAAACCTTCCAAGAATATCCTCTTATTCCACCTACGAATGAACACCTCAATAAGATGCATGATGTTTTGGTTGACAGCCGACAGGCCGAGCAAATGGCTCAAACCTGTTCCAATTTAGCGGACCATTTAAGTTCCCTGTTCGATAATGTGATTTCTAATAATTTAAATACGATTATGAAAACTTTAACCTCTATTACCATCATTTTGACCATTCCAACAATCGTTGGAGGACTATGGGGAATGAATGTCCGTCTTCCCATCGAAAACCATCCCCAGGCTTTTTCTATCTCACTTCTTTTTATCATTTTATTAAGTCTTTTGGCCTATTGGTGGCTGAAGAAAAATGACTATTTTTAAGAAGAAAAGCTTTTATATAAAGTTAAAAACACCTCAAGAGGTGTTTTTTTCTGTATTAATTAACTTAAAATTAAATCCACGAGTTCCTGGTCAATCTGTGCATTAAAATAAGGCTTCAAGTCCATCTTGCTTAAAACATCCATTAAATCTTCTCGATGTTCACGTGTTCCGATGAGAGCATTTTCCACGTCAGAAATAGATTCACTTCCGAAGAAATCTCCGAATATTTTAATATCTTTAATTCGCCCCTTTGAAATATCTGCTTCAATTTCAAATGTCCCAATCCCTTCAAGACGTAAATCACGTTGGAAGGAGTATTTAGGGTTTTGGCCTTGAACCCAATCCCAATTTAAATACTTTTCTTCACAAATTTTATCGATAGCCTGCCAATCTTCCTGCGTTAAGACATACTCTTCTGCTTCCTCGTAGGAATCAACCCCTAATAAACGTGCACCTATCAAATCATGGAATTCCTTTGGACTTAAATTTTGATACTCCAGGTCTAAATGCGGGCGAATACTTTCTACACGGCTTCTGACAGAGTCAATTCCCTTGGACTCTATTTTCTTACGATTAGGAGTTAAAGCATGAGACATAGAATCTACATCAACATCTAATTGTAAAGAATAGCCGGCATAGATACGGTCGCCATCGACACTCATTGCAGCTCCAGAAATTTTTTGGCCGTTAAGAACAAGGTCATTACGTCCCGACAATTCAACTTCATCTGCTCCTAAGTCGTGCAGGATTTCTATTACAGGTTCGTATAACTTCTTAAAATTCAGGTCTGTGTCATTACTTTTTTCATTGGTCAGAAAACAAAAGCTTGTATTTCCCCGATCGAGATAAATAGCTCCGCCACCTGTTTCACGACGAACGAGCGCAATATCATTGCTTTCTAAATAATCCATATTAACTTCTTTAAAAGCATTTTGGTAGCGCCCCATTTGTACTTGGGCATCCGTTGTGTAAGGCATGATAACATCGTCCCCTAAAAATATATTCTTACGGACATACTCCTGCATCGCCATATCCACACCCGGAGTATAGACCATTTTTCCATCACGCTTCATTTGAATTAATATCATATATTTCACTCCTTAATTCTTTCTTGTTTATCTAATATTTATTTCATGATAACAAATATTTTCTGCGAATTATTCTTTAAGGCAAAAAATATGCTGACGGGAGATTTTAACAGTGAGATTGAGTATCTTTTGCTTTTGAATGGGAGAAAAAACACAACATATTAAACAATATTGTGCTTAACTCCTTCTTAAGATTGTATTAATTCTTTCCTTTCGATAGAATACAGTCATTACACTATGAAAAGAGGCAGATATATGGGTGCAATAGTAAATGCTCTGGCCATCGTCATCGCAAGCAGCCTGGGCATGCTTGTGAAAGCTGGCATTCCTGAACGAATCACTAAGACGGTTATGGCTGGTTTAGCATTAAGTATTATCGTCATGGGAGTAGACGGAGCTATGACGACTGAAAATCTCACCCTCATGATTATTTCTATCACCTTGGGTTCCTTTATTGGTGAATGGGTTGACTTGGATCGCAGATTAAATGATTTTGCTCGCCACTTGGAAAAACGTCTGGTGAAGTCAGAAGAAGGAGACAGTAAATTTGCAGAAGCTTTCGTAACGGCAACTTTAGTCGTCTGTGTGGGCTCCATGGCCATCATTGGCTCCTTGCAAAGTGGTCTGCAAGGCGACCATACAACTCTATATATAAAGAGTGTCCTGGATGCTATCTTTACTTTCCTTTTAGCCTCAACTCAAGGAGCAGGTGTAGTTCTGTCAGCTTTAGCAGTTCTTGCCTATCAAGGTGGTATCATCCTCCTGGCAGGCTTTTTAGAACCCTTACTTTCTGATGTGATCATCAATGAAATTGTAGCAGTGGGCTCGCTCATGCTGATTGCTCTCGGATTAAACATGCTGGATATCACTAAGATACGCGTGATGAATATGGTACCTGCCATGCTTATCCCGGCTGTGGTCCTGTCTTTTTTATAAAATAAGCTTCGAAGCTGCTGTTCAGCTTTTTTTGCTCGCTAAAAACATTTTTGTTTAATTTTTTCGATTCCTCTGCAAGGTGAATCCCTCTAAAACAGGCTTTAAGCCTTTTGGGATTGATCTAAGAGAATCCGAAGAGAATTAATTTTGAAAGTCTGATCGTATTCATAGACAATACGAATGAAGAAAGCAGTCACTTCTTCTTACTTTCATTAAAAAAACATACGGAAAAGGTTAGCTGCCTTATTTTCCATCTCCTTTTTAATTGCAGAAAGTATCGAATGACTGCTTTTTGTTATTTTAAATCTCGAAGAAAGAAGGACTTCCTGTGAAAGAAAAATACCAAAAATTATTTGAAACTTTAACCCTGCCCAATGGTGTTGATCTCGATAATCGCTTTGTGGTCTCACCTGTCATTACCCAATCTTCTACTCGAGAAGGTTTTGTAACCGAAGCCGACTGCGCTTATGCAGAACGACGTGCCCATTCAGCTGCGATGATGATAACAGGCGCAGCTTATGTGGAGCCTTATGGTCAATTATTTAAGTACGGCTTTGCTGCAACAGATGACCGTCATATTCCCGGATTAACCCAGTTAGCAAAGGCTATGAAAAGCAAAGGCAATAAAGCCATTCTTCAACTGACCCATGCCGGACGCTTTGCAGAAATTGCTCTGCAGGACTACTCTGTAGTCTACGGCCCGAGTCGGATGGAATTAAATACTCCGGTTAAGCATACAGTCTACCCCATGACAAAACGCAAAATCAAACAGGTGATCAGTCAGTATGGAGATGCCACACGCAGAGCCATCAAAGCCGGCTTCGATGGTGTAGAAATCTCTGCGGCCCAGCGTCTTCTTATCCAGACCTTTTTCTCCAAATTTTCTAATGAAAGAGAAGATGAATATGGTCCGCAATCTTTAGAAAATAGAAGCCGCTTTGGATTAGAGGTATTTAAAGAAGTCCAAAGGGTCATCGAGGAAGAAAAAGCAGGTCCGGAATTTATATTGGGCTTTAGAGGGACCCCAGAAGAAGCCCGTGGAGACCAAATTGGATATACGGTCGAAGAGTTTAATTACTTTGTCGATGAAATTATGAAGCTTGCCGACATAGACTACTATGCTACTGCTTCCTGGGGCAAGAATATTTATGCTCAAAAAATACGTGCCGGAAAATACCAAGGGGAATATATGAACAAAATTGTTCATGACCATTTTAAAGGCCGGCTGCCTATTATGGCTACCGGCGGAATCAACTCTCCAGAAAAAGCCTTGGAAGCTTTAAAGTATTCTGACTTTGTCGGAGCCAGCACCCCCTTTGTAACCGAACCGGAATTTGCTGTAAAAATCGCAGAAGGTCGGGAAAATGAGATCGATATGGGTATCAGCGAAGAGAAAATCGATGACTTAAAAATTCCTGATCGAGCCTTTGCAGATATTGTCTATATGATGGATTTAGGCGGGTCTCTCTCCGAAGAGACCCGTGACCGCATCCGTCGCTTAGATCAAGAAAGCGATTAAAAATTAGTGAATGTTATATAAATTTGTTAAACTCTTATTGGATTTTATTTCAGAAAGGATTTGTTAGAGATGGCTAAACGTAAAAATTTCTTTTTTATTGAAAAAAATGGAGAAGAGTACACAGTAAGTATGACTCCGGAGCTTCAGGATGATGTAGGAACAGTTGGCTTTATTGACTATTTAGATGTTGATGAAGTTGATGAAGGAGATGCTTTCATGAATATGGAGGCTGCTAAAACTGTATTTGAAGCACAGGCACCTTTAGCTGGAAAGATTTCAGCTCGTAATGAAGAAGCTGAAGATAGTCCAGAATTATTAAACTCAGAAAAATCTGAAGAAAATTGGTTAATTAAATTAACAGATGTTGATGAAGAAGCTTACAATGCGCTTGAAGAAGCATAATTTTTTCAACTCCAGCAGTCGACAGAAGGAATTTAACCATCTGTCGTCTTTTTTATTTTGAAAGAGGTGTGACATGAACCAAAAAGAACGTCTCATTTATCTCGTCAGCTATTTAATGAAAGAAAATGCCCAAGGAGAAGGAATCGCTATTGAACCGCTTCTTCCTTTGGATGAAAATCAACTTATGACAATGTTTCGCGGTTTAATTAATACACGTCTGCCTTATCCTATCTCTGATTATTTTTTAGAAGTACAGGATGAATTTTTACAAGAATGGCATTCTGAACGTGAAAATAATACCCTCGAAGATATGATCGAGGTAGATTCCCAAATTTATCTATGGCAGGGAGATATTACTTCATTGGAAGTCGATGCTATAGTTAATGCAGCTAATAGTGAGTTCTTAGGCTGCTTTATTCCCAACCACCGCTGCATTGATAACGAAATCCAAACAAAAGGCGGCTACCAAATCCGTTTAGATGTGGCCGAAATTCGTAAAGAACAAGGACGTAAAGAGCCTATTGGACGTGCAAAGCTAACACCCGGCCATAACCTGCCCGCCGACTATATTATTCATACAGTAGCTCCTATTACGTTGGGGAAAATTTCTGCGGTTAAATCTTATATGCTGAGTGATTGCTATAAATCTGTCTTAAAATTAGCTGATGCTCATCAGTTGGAGTCTCTTGCTATTTGTTGTATCGGCACTGGACAATTCGGATTTCCTCAAGAAGAAGCAGCAGATATTGCTATCCAGACGGTTAAAAGCTACTTGCAGGAAAACCAATCAAAATTAAAAATCATATTTAATGTATTTGAAGACAAAGATCTAGAAATTTATAAAAGAAAATTGAAGGTGAATGAATAATATGTCAACATGGAATATTTTAGAGAAAAAAGATAAGATGACTCAAAGTGAATTATTAGCTGGCTTAATAGATGAAGCAGAAGCCATTGTTGTTGGTATCGGAGCAGGAATGTCTGCAGCGACAGGCTTTGTTTATACCGGTCCCCGCTTTAAGGATAATTTCCCAGATTTTATAGAAAAATATAACTTTTTCGATATGCTTCAAGCCTTTGTTTTTATGGACTGGGAAAGTCCTGAGGAAATGTGGGCTTTCAAAAGTCGCTTTGTCAAATTAAATTATTTTGATCAGCCGGAGGGGCTCGCTTATACACAGCTGAGAGAAGTCCTCGAAAGTCGGAATTATCATGTCATCACTACTAATGCGGATACTGCATTTTACCGTTCAAATTATGATATGGACAAGGTTTACCGCTGCCAAGGTGAATATGGCTTAATCCAGTGCTATGACTTCTGTCATCAACAAGCTTACCCCCTCTCTCCGGAATGGAATCAAGAAATGGTGGATAAGCAAGAAAACATGGAAATTCCTACAGAAATTATGCCCCGCTGCCCGCGTTGCGGCCAATTTATGGAAATAAATAAACGTGATGCTGTTCGAGATATGGTGGAAGACTATGATTTCCATCGTCAACGAAAATTGTACGAATCTTTCTTAGCAGATAACCAAGAGAAAAAAGTTTTATACTTAGAAAGTGGTGTAGGAACCACAACACCACAATTTATTCGGGATCCCTTCCAGGATATGACAGGTGAAAATGAAAATGCCGTTTATGTCACTATGAACCGTAAACCTTACCGCATTAAAGAAGATGCAAGGGAGAGAACGGTCAGAATTACTGAAGATATTGCAGAAACTTTTGCTGATGTTCATCAATTATTGATGAAGTAATCCAAGAAAGGAAGACTCATGGTCAAATTAAATGTCTTAGATTATGCACAAATTGATGAAGGCAGTCACAGTGTACAAGCTGTTAGAGAGTCTGTTGAACTGGCTCAATATGCTGAAAGCTTAGAATATCACCGCTTTTGGGTGGCTGAACACCATGATGTCCCGGCTTTTGCCAGCTCCAGCCCTGAACTTCTAATGATGCATCTGGCAGATCATACAAACAGAATTCGCATAGGTTCGGGCGGGGTTATGCTGCCTCATTACAGTCCTTACAAGGTCGCTGAAAATTTTAAGCTGTTAGAAGCTGCTCATCCCCATCGCATTGATTTAGGTATTGGTAATACAGCTGGAACTCAAGTGGTGCAAGAAGCCTTAAATGAATTACGCACCCGCCGCTGGGGCTATAAAACAGCTATTTCTGATGTCATCCACTATCTATCAAAGGATAAGAAGCCTGATTTCCGATTTGAAAATTTACAAGCCCGCCCTCTTATAGAGAGTAAGCCTGATATGTGGCTCTTGTCGACCAGTGTTTCCAATGCAAGATTAGCTGCACAATTAGGAATCGGCTATTGTTTTGGGCTCTTTCCTTATGCCTCAGGAGATAAACTAGAGGTTGGTCGGGAAGCCTGCCGAGTTTACCGCGAGGAATTCCAACCTTCTGATATTTTGAGTGAACCTCGAGTGATGTTTTCTATGTTTGCTGCGGCTGGCGAAGATGATAAGCATGCTGAGGCTTTAGCAAAATCAATTGATCTATGGATGTTAGGCCAGGAGGACTTTGCAAAATTTAAACAAATTCCAAGTATCGAAACAGCTGCTGACTACCAGCTCTCTGCAGCAGAAAAACGAAAGGTTCAAGCGAATCGAAGCCGCTTAATTGTCGGCGGACCAAAGTCTATCCGTCAACAACTTGATGTCTATATAGACGCTTTTCAGGCCGATGAATTGCTGATGTGCACCATTATGCCTGGAATAGATAATCGTAAAAAAGGACTTGAAGTTCTCGCTGAAGCGTTTGAAAATTAACTACAAAACCATCCCTCTTGATGCTGTCCCTCAAAACTTATTTTGGGGGACACACCATAAAAAGGATGGTTTTATTTTTTACTGAAATAATCTGGGAGCCAGGCTAGTCCTGCAGCCCCTTTTCCAGCATGGGTTCCTATGACGGAGCCCACAGAAGTAAGGTTAAAATTCACTTCTGGAAATCTCTCACTCATATAGTCTAAAAGCTCCTGACCCGTCTCAGAAGAGTTGACATGGGCTATAGTTGCTTTCAAAGGCTGATCGGATTCAGCCAGCGCCTTCTCAAATTCTTTGGCCATAGCTTGAAATCCTTTATTTTCTGTCCGCGTCTGCTTAATTAAAGAAACTTTCCCATCTCTCAATCGAATAATAAATTTTAAGCCGAGAAAGGATTGTATGGTTGCTGCAGCTTTCGGCAGACGGCCGCCTTTGACGACATTATCCAGAGTCACCAGCATAGCAAGCAGCTCCGTCTCCTCATCTAAAACCTTCAAATGAGTCATGATTTGTCCACTGGAAGCTCCATTTTCTGCTAGATGGCAGGCCTGCTCAACAATCAGCCCTTCCCCGAAGGAAGCCATTCTCGTATTGAAAACATGTACATTCTGCAAATCTTCAGCTGCAAGTGCAGCAGACTGGCTGGTCCCGGATAATTTGCTGGACATCGTTATAACGATAATCTCGTCATAGCCTCCACCCAGAATTTCTTCATATTTCATCCTGAAGTCACTTGGCGTAGGCTGAGAAGTGGTTGGCAGATAGTCAATTTCTTCCATCCGCTGATAGTATTCTTGATGGGTAATCTCTATATTTTCTTTATAAGATTCCTCACCAAATAATATATATAAGGGAATTTGGTAGAGGTGAGGCAATTGTTTTTGGCGGTCCGTCAAATCCGCTGTAGTTTCAGTTAATATTGCAATTTTACTCATGAGATAGTCCTCCAAATTTATAATAAAATGTCATTCCAATATTACATGTAAATCGAAGCGAACACAATATCGTTTAGATTACATACTCCCAAGAAGAAAGGACTTATAAATAGAAAAACTCTCTTTAAGCAGAGATGAATAAAACTTCTGCTTAAAGAGAGTTCAATTTTTTTATTGATTCAAAATATCTTCTACCTGTTTTTTAATGTCAAAAACATATTCTACAGTGGCTTCATCATATGGAAAACGAGTCACACAAGTTGGCGCAAGAATGACATTACGCATGCCGGAATCTTTGAGAACATGATAAATTTGGTTTCTTAAAGCATTACGGTCATCTTCTGTCACTGACTCATCTAAGATACCTGTCATCACAGTCTTTCCTGAAAAATCAATGCCTTCTTTAATTTCCGGCAGACTTTCCCAAACATGCCAGTTGATAACTTGAGTTGGATAATCCTGCATCACAGAGAACATAGCATTTTCACCGTGAATATGAAGGGTGTTCAGCCAGCCTCCCTCAGCTCCTTCAAGAACTTGAAGGTCATAAGTCTTTCCATACTTGATATACTCTTCTTCACTTGTCGCATCATAAGTGGCCAGCTGGGTCGCAAAATAGACTCCAGCCGCCCCTAATTCGATTGCTTTCTTGGAAAGATCATGACCAATCTTCGCAAGTACTTCTAAAGCTCGAACAACCTTATCTTCATCTTCTTTAAGATGCTCCATTACTTTTCCTTGTGACAGCTTATTAGCAGTCGTTAAAGGGCTGAAAACAGTAAAAATCACCGGAGCTTCTTCCTTAACTAAGTCTAAAAGTAATTCTAAAGATTTTAACTCACGCGCAAGAGCTCCTTCATCAATAGCCGTATACTGGATTTTATCCCAATCATCAACCGTATGAATAGGAGTATCAGACAAAGTAGAGACTCCCCCACCGGCCATTTCAGAATAATCTACGCTTGTACCATGATCCTCTGTCATATACATTCCATTATTCATGGTTTTAATCACAGATAAATCATATTTTTTGTACATATCGTAAGTGCCCTCTGCTAATTTTTCAGGATCACGATCAATCTCCGGCAAGTGAGCCCAGAAGGAATGCGGGACGGTGTTCATTTTCTCTCCAGAAAGTGTTTTTTTTACATATTCTATCTTATTCAATGATATCTCTCCCTTTCTCTCCTAATTATAATATTGCAGTTTTTTGCTGACACGGCCAAAAATGACTGATAAGAAACCACACAAAATCCAGTAAATCAAAGCTGCGGCAATGTAAGCTTCTAGATAACTAAAACTCAGAGCTGCGGCAACTTGAGCCTGGGCCAAGATTTCTACTAATCCCACAGTAAAAGCTAAAGATAAAGCTTTAATAATCTTTAAAAATGCATTTAAGAAGAGTGGAACAGCATAGGCTAAAGCCTGGGGGACGATAACTCTTTTTGTTAATTGTGTGTTGCTCATACCTATCGATTTCCCTGCATCAATCTGTGAAGAGTCAATAGAGTAAAGAGCACTCCGTATATTTTGTGCTTCAATAACCGCTTCTAAAGCTATATAGGTTGTGAGTACGATAACTACTGCGGGAAATTGTCCAGGCTCCCGAGTTAAACCAAAAACAGCTAAGAAAGGTGCCGCAATACCCGGCATCGCATACCTCATAATGAAGAGGTGGACAATGAGAGGTACCCCTCTAATATAGGAACGGATGACATTAATGATCTGCTGAACCACAGGGATTTTTTTATCTTCAATCCAGGCCAGGACAGCTCCCAACAATATTCCAAAAAATAAAATAGTGACAGCATACAGCAAGGTTCGGGGGACTGCAGTAGATATAATCCCCATCGTTTCTATTACAATTTTCCAATCAATAATCACCTTATCCCAGGCCCCCTAACGTAAATAATGTGCCAAGCGTTTCTCAAAGAAACGCATAACAGCCGTTATCATTGAGGAAAGTGCCCAATAAATAAGAGCTACAGTAACAAAAATTTCCACTTGATTAATCCCTAGAGTATTAGATACTAAAATATTAGCTTGACCCATCAGATCTGTTAAGCCGATCGTGAATAACAGTGACGTATCCATCAATAAATCGACCATAGCATTCGTTAGACTGGGTAAGGTCATCGGAACTAACTGCGGAATGATAATTCTTCTTAAACTCTGCCAGCGTGTCATACCTACACTGGCTGCAGCATCAAATTGCGACTGCGGCATTGCTTTTATGCTCGGTTTAATAACTGCCGATATAAAAGCTACGGTGTAAAATACCAAAGCCACGATCGAAGAGGTGAGGCGATCAATGGCACTGGGTGAAATACCAAAGGGAGCTAGGAATACCGGCAGGCCATAATAAACAATGAAGATATGTACAATCCCTGGTGTACTGCGCACAAAGGATGAATATATATCGAAAATCTGCTTTAAAACCGGTACTCTTTTCAACTCTACAAAAGCCATTAGAACGCCCAAGACTAGACTAATGACAGCAGTTACAGTAAAGATATATAAGGTTACAGGCAGCTTAGACAAAATAACTGGGAAAATATCAATCATAAATCCAATATCCATCAATACACCTCCTTCTT
>JAUNQW010000003.1:74233-77301 GCA_030535975.1 Atopococcus tabaci
GCCGTTGTTCCTGGTTCCTGGATTGGGAATTCAATTTGCTGGTCTGGATTCTCTTCATTCCAAGTATTAAGTAAGTTGAAAATTCCGCCGTTAGGAGATGGTGGTACTACAGTTGCATTCTCATCAGCGATATCTTCTAAGCTTTCATATTGAGTATCACCTTCACGTCTCCAAATTTCAATAACAGATGCACCGGTGTGTTCTTCTGGAAACAGGTATGCTTCTTGACGCTCAGCTGTTTGGTAAAGTCCTCCACCAATCATGTGATAGCGGCCAGTATCTAATCCGACTTGTGTTGCGTCTGCTTCAACAGCTTCCATTTCAAAGCTGTATCCTTCGATAACTTCTTCTAGAGCATTAATCAAATCTACCTCATAACCTGTTAATTCTCCGGTTTCATCGGTATAAGTTAAAGGACGTGAGTCATTTTCCAAGGCTACAGATACTGTAGTTGCATCTTCTGACGTTCCAGCTCCATCACTCGCAGAGTCTTCATTTCCCCCACACGCTGCTAAAACAAGTGCTGCAAAACCAATTGATAAAACTTTGAATAAACTTTTTCTATTCATGATTATTCCCCTTTTCTTAATTTAATCCACATTTAATGGTTTTTCTAACTTTCTCACAAACTGTCTTGTGCGTTCTTCTACTGGATTTTGGAAAATCTGGTCAGGTGAACCTTCTTCTACAATATGACCATTCTCCATAAAAACCACTTTATTAGAGACATGCTTAGCAAATTCCATCTCATGAGTCGTAATTAACATGGTCGTACCCAACTCTGCCAAGTTCTGTAGAATTCGCATCACTTCTGCCGAACGCTCTGGATCCAGAGAAGAAGTCGGTTCATCTAATAAGATTACTGATGGATTTAGAGCCATCGCTCGTGCTATTCCTATCCTTTGTTGTTGACCTCCAGATAATTGATAAGGATATTTATCTACATTGTCAGCCATTCCTACCCTTGAAATTTCTCGAATCGCTATCTCTTCTGCTTCTTCTTTTGACTTGCCTTGTACGATTGTCAGACCTTCCGTCACATTTTCTAACACCGTTTTATTGCGGAATAAACTGTAGTTTTGGAAAACCATCGCTGTCTGACGGCGCAGTTTAATGATATCGGACTGTTTTGCTTTCTCTGTGTTGACCGATATACCATTGATAGTAATTGTTCCTTTATCAGCAGGTTCTAAATAATTAATAGTTCTTAATAAGGTTGTCTTACCCGTCCCACTTGGTCCAATAAGAGATACCACATCCCCCTGATCAACATGTAAATTAATATCTTTCAATACGTGATGGTCACCGTAACTTTTATATATATGATCTAACTGAAGCATTTAACCCCCCCTAAAAAAAACGTCTTAAAAAAAGCAAAAACTCGCCCTTAACTAAAAGGACGAGTTGAATCGTGGTTCCACCTAATATTCGCCAAAAAATGGCCTTAAACATAACAATAGTATGTTGTACATTTAACGGACTACACCGTCCAATTCTACTGTTTATTTCAAATTGGCCACTCAAAGAAGCATTTAATCTAGATCCATTATCTACTTTCACCTCGCGTAGACTCTCTGAGAACTTCTCTAAATTTTCATTCTTATCAAAGTGTTTTCTATTATTTTTTATAGTATACAGCTATTATTCTAGCCACTAACAAATTAAAAGTCAACTAAAGTGTGTATAAAAAAATTATTATTCATTGAGGTAATAATTATCCAATCCCTTGAAAGACGGATAGAACAATTAAATAAAAAAATTATTAATTTTATCTATGCAAAAATGAATAAAGAATCATTTGGTTGACTTTGCTTTCATTTCTATGTAGTATAATGACAATAAACGAATAAAGCTAAGAAAAGAAAATCATTTTGGACGTTCTATACAGAGAGCCGGTGGAGATGAGAACCGGCAGGAAACGATAAAATGAAAATGGTCTTGGAGCAGTTAGAATGAGATAAAATCGAGTTCTAAACGGTAAAAGCACCCGTTACAGTGCAACAGTTGTTAGACTGGCAGAGGTATTTGGAGTGATCCAACTACAAAAATGGGTGGTAACACGGCATCATCGACTTTAATGATCGTCCCAAAAGAATTGTATTCTTTTGGGACGATTTTTTGTTTTTTTAGCTTTATGTTTAAAAGGGGAGGAATAATTAATGACAAAATTTAAGAAAAGTATCGTTTTCACTATCGCACTTATTGGATTACTTGTGTTAACAGCCTGCGGAACCGAAACAGATTCTCAGACCGGCGAAGAAACAGCTGGAGAAGTGACTCAGGTCAAGGTGGGTATCGTAGGTGAAGGACCTTCAAATGAACAATGGTATCACTTAGAGGAAGTTCTATTAGAAGACAATATCGAACTTGATCTTATCGTTTTTGAAGATTATGCTACACCTAATACTGCTTTATCAAGCGGGGACTTAGATCTCAATGCTTATCAGCACCGACTGTTCTTAGAAGAGTATAATGCTGATGCAGGGGATGACTTAGTTGAAATTGCAGCAACTACTTTCAATCCTTTAGGCCTATATTCTGACACGATTTCCAGTGTTGAAGAAATCGAGGAAGGCTATTCAGTCGCCATTCCAAATGACCCTTCAAATGGCGGCCGTGCTTTAATTCTCTTGCAGCAGGCGGGCTTAATCCAAATAGATGAAGAGGCAGGCTTGTTACCTACACTAGATGACATCACTGAGAATATAAAGAACTTAGATATTGTAGAAATTGATGCTGCTCAGACACCGCGCGCTATGTCTGATCAAGATTTTGTTGTTATCAACAATGACCACGCCACTGCCTCTGATTTAATTCCAACAGAAGATGCTTTCTATCTGGAACAGATTGATGATGATACAGATCCATATGTTAATATCATCGCTGCCCGTTCAGAAGATGCGGATAATGAAATCTATCAAACAATCGTAGAACGCTACCAAACAGATGAAGTGGTCGAAATTATCGATGAAGCAACTAAAGGTTCTTCTATTCCTGCTTGGTAATCATTAAATTTTAGCGTCCTATTTAATTAAGAAGAAACTAAAAAGGTTGGGAAAATTGTAGTG
>JAUNQW010000029.1 GCA_030535975.1 Atopococcus tabaci
TAATTTAAAGAGACGTGATGCTTAATTGACATCACGTCTCTTTTCAATTAAAATCACCATCAACGAAAAACCGGGCTGAATCTGTCGGAGTCTTTCTCCTGTGATATACCTCAATCTATCTCGAGTTGCCCTACCGATACCCTTCGAGCTTTGAATGAAGTTGCATTTAGCGATGCGAAGATATAAAATCAAGCGAGAAAAATACTCTCTATGTGCAAAATTTATGTCTCTGTCGATAGCGAAGCGGTACTAATGTCTAAAATGCAGTTGTCTTCAAGCAAACCAAATTTCACAATACCCAACTGTTCCAATACAGATTGTCCGTCTGTAACAGCGAACTTCATAGCCCGTAGTCTCTCAGGGGGACACTTTCCGTTATTAATAGACTCTTTAATCGTAGAGATAGAGTCAGAGAGTTCATTAAATCTGTCACCACCCACTTGAGTTAGTCCATACTCATACGCATCAATGAACATGTCAACTATATGCTTGGCTGCTTCGATTTCAGATAGTCTGGGAGCATATCTGGATTCTTGAACAATATGGCTTCTAATCTCATCGATATGATGCTGGAACTGAATAGGGAAACTTTGTTGTAAATTCTGCATGTTTGTTGCCGAAAGACAAAACAACATTCTATCAACATTTTCTACATTACCACTTACAATTCTCCTATAGTGGAATCCGTCAATGCTTAAGACTACATCACTACTCTTGCAATTAATGATGTCAGCCACGAATGAGTCTTGAATCGGTGTGCCATAGTCTTTCATATAGAGTTCTTCTATCTTAGACTTCGTTTCAACCCAATATAGTACATCCGGTCGAATTTGTTCTACTGCTTTCATATCTCTATTCCTTCTATCAGTAATATTTAAGACTTAATTTTTTCTTATGCTTTTTTTGTGAAAACATGAAGATTATACAACGTAAGTCATTCAAAATTAAATAATCACTCTCAACGAAAAACCGGGCCAATTTTGTCGGAGTCTTTCTCGAGTGATGTTCTTCATTCTATCTTGGGTAGAGCCCTGCCCGATACTGTAGTCCAAGCCTTAAATGAAGCATTTTCCGCAAGTAATCTTTCAAATATTGTTGTAAATATAGTTTTCGATCTCTGTTTTATCACGGCATAACAGAATATTAAACAATTTATCTTTTTCTTTAATGAAATCACTGATAACCTGATTGTACTCATCTGTATCAGTTAATATGTTTTCTTTTTCAAACTCTAAGTCAATCATCAAGTCAATCCGCCAACTATCATCCAAGTCTCGTTCTTCCCATATTTCAGACAGGATTTTAAATCTTACTGAATCATTTTTCTTCAAAGAATAAACAATCACATTACGAACATTATTATACAATTTATCGCACCAATGCTTTTTAGAGTCAATTTCTCCAGTTAGAGTGCAATAACGAATAAGACACCAATTAATAATTATTTCCGGGAATATATTATCTATCTTGTCTTTAATTACTTTCCGTTCAAGTGTCATTTGGAACAGCACACTGTCTTTTAGTGCATTATATATAAAGTCGTATGTCAGCAGTTTTAACTTATTCATCTTCATCCTAATTGCGATATTTATAATGAGACAATATATAAAAAAGATAACTATTACTCAAAATACAAACTTCCAAATTTGCTACATGAAATCATGCTTTTCGTTTTCAACAAAAAACTTCGGTTGCTCATAGCAAGAACCTTCAATTTCTCTTATAGCATCTTCTAATGGTGTATAACCATTGGAAAGATACCAATCAATATCTATTCGAAAATTATCATTAACACTTTCATTGAGACTCTTTGACTCAACGACTTTCTTTTCACCTTTATCATTTATCAAATGCACTAAATTACTCATTTGTCCATGTTTGATATTTATAACTCTATTACTCTAATTCCTATCTTCTCTGCAAACAAGCGTTCTATTTTGGAACCATAACTGTTATTCCAGCTTGGAAGCATAACAATGACATCACATTCTTTCAATATGATTAAGTCCCTTACCATATAATCCGCCCAACAGTTCTGAACATCCGGTAGTTCATATGGGTTTATGACTATACATTCTGTATCATACATTTTTCTTACAGTCTCAGCAGCTTGTTTGAACTGTCTACTGCATTCCTCAGGTTCCAGTCCATCTATTTGACCGGATAAATATATCTTTTTCATTATATTTAACATTTCTGTTTGATGTTTTCTCTTCCGTATTTTTCGACAAACAGTGAAAGTTCTTCCGGAGTCTTGAGCCCGGAATTTGCCACATCACCATTAAATAATTTACGTTAATATCTTTAAATAAACAATTCTTATGCATAATAGTCAATATGATTTTAACTGATCAATAAATGTTATACTTAACTTTATGCTTATCTCTTCGTTATATGTCATCTATTTCATAACCTAAGATTGCTTTATTAGTTTCTTGTACACGTTCCATAAATTTGTTAAGTGTATATTCAACAGCTTCTTCTTCAGACATAAAGTCTAAATCTTCTATATTACCATTAAATAATTCAATTGGTATATCTTTATAAAAATCTTCAGTATTCATTTTCTTATATCTTTTTTTATTCAGTTTAAAATAGAGATACTCTTATTTAGATAGTAAAACATATTATGTATCTATTTGAACGTCTCCTGAAACCACTCAAACTCTTCATCTATTTCGTTAGACTTACTTCTTGGACTATATGGTAGAAAATACTCTTTATAGTCAAGTCTTTCAATTAGGTATATACCCATAGCTACTGCATTGTCCATTTCCTCAGCTACGACATATTCCCATAATGTATGAAAGTTATAATAGCCAGCACCAAAGTTCATACAGACAAGACATGTGTTCATTCTCAACATCATAACATCTGTATATGGATGAGCGACATATTTAGTAAGACCAAACTTACTACTGAGTTCTTCTAAATATGTCTCATAAAAACACCGGTCAAATAATAATTTACCACAACAAGACCATGAAGCACAATTAGATTCTGGTGAGTCAAAAGACATAATATAACCTACATCACCGAACCAAGACAAATCAACATTCTCACTTCCTCTACACCCAATCTCTTCTTCTACAAAAAACACACATTTACATGTCGAAATCTTATCCATTATAGAAAGAGCTATGACTATACCGGCTTTGTCATCTCCGCCAAGTCCTAAATCTTCTGCATAAATTATATGTTTATTGTCTTTGCGTTTTTCTGTAATTAAAGTGATATACTGATTTTGTTCTATCAATGCAATATGAGCAGTTTGAACTGTATCCATGTGGGCTGTTATACATGGATAATATTCTTCGTCAGACAAGAAACCCTTTCGCATATAGACATTACCTATCTCATCAATATAATAATCGTATTCTTTTTGACGAGCATATTCAATCAAGAACTCTCGCATTCTTATTTCTTTCTCAGAATACGATGGAATAGAGAGAACTTTATATAATAGTTGAAGCTCTATATTACATAAATTCATCAATATTCTCTTATTACTTCTTGTTTGAATAGTCTGCTGAATTTCTCTGGTTCCATCCCATCTATTTGACCGGATGAATATATCTTCTTCACTGTTCTGTTATTTACTATTTTGACTTTATTGCTAAGTTCATGAAGTTCTAACACATGCATATCACTTAATAAGTACTCACCATATTCAAGATAGTCTTCGACAGTTTCTGTTTTCGGATATTTAGTCTTCAATATATTGACACTGTCAACCAGTGCTTGATGCCATGCTTGTGTCAACTCATTGAATCCATCTTCTTCGTGTGCACGATATGTGTTTTCAATGATATAAATAGCTTTCTTTATTTTAGTTGTTTCATCTACATTAGTAATGAATGAACAATAATCATCAACTTCCGCGATCACTTCTTTAAAGTCATCTATGCCGGATAAACCGAAAATCATCTTTCTGAAAATCTCACCATTGGGGCCAAATGCTCTTTCATAATGACATTCATCATTGTCTCCAAGCACTATGCATGAAGAATCTATGCCCAGTATGTCTGGTGCGAATGAATTTGAAATAGGAATTCCATTATGCTTCTTGAAATAATATTCAAGACATCCACTAACTTCAACCCAATATTGTATTTCCATCTTTTGAATATAATTCTATAATTTCTTTGTGTAATTCTGCTCGTAATTCTTCAACTGTATACCATTCACTACGTGGAGGTATTCTATCTAACTTTACATTTGCATATCTTTCAGCGAGTTCTTGATGTTCTTTTCGATGATTGTATTCTCCCTCAATTTTCTTGTTGTTCTTTAGCCTTATAACAACGTCTCTTATCTTTTCAAAAGAGACAGGAGTATAGTCATTATTATCCACTCCCACATCATACTGAGTCGGGAACAGCAACTGTAATCTTCCAGCATCACTACCAATATTATTCTTATTTGTATGAACATGGCCAAATAGTTGCCATGTCTTTTTATCTGCTCCTGAATAACAAAGTAACGGATAGTGATTCAATAAAATCTGTCTCTTGCCAATTATTATTATCTTCTGCATAGTCACTTCAACGAATCTCTCCGGACAACCTTGCGAGACAGTTCTCAGATCATGATTCCCCAAAATGAGATGTATCTTTCCATTGAGTCTATTCAGAATTGAGTTCCATTCTTCAACTCCACCCATAGCGAAGTCGCCCAGATGAAAAACATGATCATCCGGCTGCACAACTCTATTCCAGTTTGCTATCATTACTTCATTCATCTCTTTTACTTCACTGAACGGTCGGCTACAATACTCAATTATCTTTGCATGATTGAAATGAGTATCTGACGTAAAAAAGACTTTATAGGCTTCAAACTTCTCTATCTTCATATATATTCAATTTTTACTTTACTATCAAGAAATGCATCTTCAGCAATCTTTGCATGCTTAGGTATCTTCAACTCTTCTATTGCTACATTCCAGAAACATTCTCCACCAATCCAAAACAGAGAATCTGGCAACTCCAGATGCTTCAACAACGGGGTACATGCAAAAACATTATCAGACAATGTTCTTAGTTGAGCAGGCAACTTCATTTCTTCCAGAGAATCGCAACGATAAAATGACGCGATTTGAATATGCTCTATCTTATCAGAAAGAACAGCTCGTTTTAAACTATTACAATGTTCACAAAGACATTCACCGATATAGTTCACATTGTCAGGAAGTATCAACTCTTGAAGACTATCACAGTGACAGAAACCGTTCATCCCGATTCTTCTTAGTGTAACCGGTAATGCTATATGTTCAAGATCTTCACACCCATGAAAAGCATCATCATCTATTTGTTCAATACCATCTGGAACAACATAGTTCTTTAATGTCTTATCAGCAAACAGAACTCTTTTTGCACTATAACCCACACCGTATTCATCTACTTCCGTGTGCAAGTAACAGATAGGTATGTCTTTCAACTGATGATATGTGTAGTTGTCTATTCCTTGGTAATAATGACAGAGTTGTATCAGACACTTGTCATTCGGTGTAGAATCTATCGAAAGATAATGTTCTGCTATTTCTATGGCATTGTACCACTCAATAAAGAAATCCACATTCCTGATATCACCCATGACCCAAGCATTAAACTGTTCGATGAAATCTATAGCTTCTTGTTTATCATGAATAGTTAGGTTAAACAAATTTATTTCTTTGAACACATTCTCATATATAGTCAAACTTGGTATCAACACAATAACCTTTTTGGCCGAACAACGATCATTTCCACGACAGAATGAAACTTCATCATCATACTTCTCATAGAGTTCTTCACCAATCAACGATTCAACAAATTTATTGGGCAACAATGTAGCTCCATGTCTCTCATATATTTGTCCAAGATGCAGTTCACACAACACATACCACTGTGCATCAACACTCTTCAGAAAATTCATCAACTCTAAGTTAAATTCTTGAATTCCTTGTGCTATCGGATTAATAACCATAATACTATATTTTACTCGTTTTTATCTAACACTATCCCTTTCGGAAACAAGCGAATAACGGCTCATCATCTATTTCATCACCCACAGCCCGAACTGCTTCTTCCCATGAAAGATTTTCTTTATTTCTAACGTCAACTACTACAGTCACAAATGGGGGCACTCCCGAGTCTCTATCTACACCGGCAAAGAAAAACGGATTTATCTGAAGCACATCAACATATAATATGGCCAGGGCTTCTGCTGCATGTTCAACATCCTGCCCACAATTAATAGCATAAGTAATAATCTTTCCTCCGTTACTTTCCCAAGAGTCATCGTCTTCCTGTACTTCTACAAACTCGCTATAATAGGGATGCTTCTTCAATCTCTCATACTCAGCGACTCCATCAGGTCTGAATGTATAAACCGTATTATCAAACTTGAGAAACGGCTCATTTATCTTTATATTTAGAAGTTCATCAAGTTCTTCTTTGGGAGTCTTTGGTATGTTACCGATAAAGATGTTACTTGCAGCATCGTGATCGGCATATTCTGCCCAGAAATCATAGAAATAGAAAGAAGTGGAAACTATCTTTCCCGGATTCTCTCGCTGAAGTCGAAGATTCTTCTTCAACTCTTCTAATAGAGCCCCATAGGTTTCTCTTACTTTTTGGTCTCTTATGTTTTTCATCTTTTGTTCTCTGATACTATCATTCATGGTTCTTTGTATATTGAAATGAATATATAGGTATTTGTTTCTCTCTCGCATGCTCTATCAGATAGTTGAGATCTTCTGATTTACCATCAGTAAAGACTATTAGATGAGTGGCAATAGTCAACATATCATCATAGCGAAACTTCTCTGCCAATTTTCCTTCATCCATATTGACTGGAAATAGAATCTTTGTCAATTTATTCTCATCTGCATATCGGACAGCATATGCATTCTCTCCTTGTTCCAAACCAGACAAAATCTTTACTGGGTAATTAATTGCATCACTTACCCAGATCAACTCATCCAATTTTTCTTTTAGAAAGAGATAGTTGTTAAAATTAGAGTCTGTAGCTATAATGGCTTTAGACGCATTTAGATATGAGTCGCGATACAGTTTAAACATTGTCTCATCGATTGTAAGATTAATTCTTTCCATAGTAGACTTTATTTAAAGTTTTTCATTCACTCCATAGTATGCTTATTGGTTTCGCTTTGTTCTCTTTTAACAAAAAGCAGTTACCTGAATTATACTCATTTTCTTTATTGAACTCTGCTGCATAAATCTTCTTACCGTACTTTTCAGCGAACTCAACAGTGTACATTGTACCTGACTTTATTGGACATTGTGCAACAACGACTTTTTCAGCAAGTGCCGCTTGAAGTCTATTTCGTGCAACAAGTCTTGTCGGGTTAGCTTTTACTCCTATTGGATGTTCGGAGATTACAAGTCCACCGCTTTTCACAATCTCTTCTTGCAGAGACTTGTGTTCTTTTGGATGAACAATGTCAAGTCCAGTTGCAACTATTGCAATTGTCTTACCTCCAGCATCCAAACATCCCCGGTGGGCAGCAGCATCACAACCCAGAGCAAGACCGGATATAACAACTTTATCTCTTTTTGCAGCATCCGCACCAAGACTATAAGCAACTTCATAACCTTTTCTGTCTGCATTTCTTGCACCTATAATAGCAATTGAGTCTGTTCGTTCCAGTAACTCTTCATCTCCTATATAGTGTAAAATTGGTGGTCTTTCATCACCCAGGACTTTCAACATCTCAGGATAGCAACTCTCACAATAAGTAATAGTATAGATATTAGCATTATCTTCCTTTTTCAACAATCTTCTTGCATTATATTTAGATTCATCATATGTATCACCTAACTTTTGAGTCAAAACATTAAAGTTCTCTCTATCCAATCCTAATATAGTCTTATCATCTATCCCACACAATTGAAGAGCCATTATTTCATCACTAAAAAACAACACGTCATCTTCCCACCAGGATCCGTCCATCCATCCTATCAATTCTCCTTGTTCATCGAATGATGTCAAGTCGCCAAAGTTTGTGACAAATCCACCGCCATGATACTTCAGACAAATCTCTTTGCCATACTCATGTGCATACTTGGAGTCAAACAACTGATTGCCATCTTTACAAGCTGGTATTGCAATGTTATAATACTTTTCATCTTCAGTCTGATACACTATACAAGTATATTGTTTGCTGACTTCTTCGGCTGCACACAAAACGTCATGTTCTGTATTAAAGCATATCGACAAAAAAGAGCCGCAGTTATTCAACTCTTTCTCAAGTTTATAATCATATTTTCTTATTTCCATATTTTTTAATATTATGTCATTGATACCCAGAAATGACTCTCTGTCCGTCATAATAGTAGAGATCAAGCCACCCTATCAACTCTCCTGTACCCCAATCAATGTCTCTAAACAACGTAACAAACCCAGTTCCCCGATATTTACGGCAGAGAGCTTCGCCATAATCCTTTGCAAATTCATACTCAAATAACTGAGTTCCGTTTATGCTGGCAGGAATTATCACATTACATGTATCACTTTCTAATGTATGATAAGCAATACATTCATATTTCTTTTTTATATCTTCAATAGCAAGAAGAGTGTCTTTTTCTGTCTCAAAACTCATCAACAAATAAGTCTCAATACTATTCACTTCTTTCTCAAGTTCATCATCTATTTCTCTGATCACCATACAGCTCTATCTTATGTCTTGGGTATTCATTTACTACTCTTATAGTTATCCAAGCGTAGAAATCTCTAACATCAATAATATCTATCAGAGAATAATAAGTCTCTTACGACGATGAAAGCACTTTAACCATCATACAACTCTATTTAAATAGTCCAAATACAAATGAAAAGAAATAATATAACACATAAAATATCAATTCAATCAGGTAGAGTATCATCCCTGCCACCATAAACCCGACAAGACCACCGGCGAACACAAAAACTAAAAACATATCTACATTCAACTATTCAGGACACAAAAACTTCTTATACTTATCTTGTGGGGACAATCCCAGGTCTCGCAATCTCTCAAATAGTGTCTTTGAGTTCTCAGACTTAGCATATTCATCATATTGACTTATCAAATAATGTAACTCATTCTCAAAATCCAGAACCGGCATAAACTGTTTATTTACTGGCGATGAAAAATGAGCGATCAATGTCTTGTGTAATTCGCCATAATCATCCCATTTACATTCTTTTACGGAAACATTAAGATTTCTCTCTCTATCTACCTGTTGCAACAGACGGAGTTCGTCAGTGGCCAAGAACCAAGTAAAATCTATCACAAAGTGAAAGTCTATTTTGGGAGTTCCATTTTTAAACAAGTACATTTCTACAGAAATAGATTCTGACTTTCCTACATTGTAGATGCATAACTCATACTCATCATGTATATCTGATGTAATCCAATCTATATTCAATTCATCATCCGTTTCTTCATAGGCATACCAAATCCCAGCATAAAGAGCCTGTACAAGTTCTTCATTTCTTCCGTTCTGTCTCAATATAGTCTCGGCAAAGTTGATACACTCACATTCATCAATAGGAGATATATCATACTTGTCGTATAGTTCTGGGTTATAGTTCTTGTTTATCAAAGGAAATAAACAAACCAATGGTTCATGTTTTGCATCGTTTGACAGTTCATGATTAGATAACGCTAACTTATGTTGCCATCCTTCACCAGCCAAATAGTACACAGTTCGAGCCCCAAGTGAAACTCCACACATATCTATGTAGGCATCAGTGAGCAAGTACAGTGCATGCATGACATCCATTTGTTTGCCTTTTCCAGCTAACTCTAAAAACTTTTCTGAATATTTCATCTCTTCATCTTTTATAGTGTGCCGCACACTACTATGCGGCACCCAAAAACAATAAACAATACTGAAAGAACTACTCGACAGAATACTCCTTAATCATAAAAGCATTATCTGTTTTGAACTCCTTAAAATCAAGATATGGCGTCTTACCCCTGAAATAATAATCAAACTTTTCAGTAAAGTAATGTGTATTACCATTTACAGCCACTTCAAATACAACAACTTTATTGGCACCCATACTTTTTGTATACATTGACCAAGTCCCTTTTTTCTCTCCATTGTCATACCATCGATCAACTCCGCGTACTTTAACAACTTCGTGACTCTTGAAATAATCAGTGACATAACCGTCTGGATATAATATTGTCTCTGTATAGTATTTAGTGAAACCATTTTCAAAGTATCCTTTCAGTTTAATTGTCTTTCCGGCATACTTTTCTTCTGGTGAAGCATACTTTACTTCTTCTACAACTTCAACAACTTCCACTTGATTTACCTCTTCCGATACTTCTTCACTTTCTTGTGGCTTCTTACTGTTTGAGTTACTACAACTCAACATAAACATCGCACTTAGTGCGAGAATCAATGTTTTCTTCATAATTGTTTTCTTTTATGGTTAATACTCTGTTTTAATCTATTGTTATACTTTCATCCGTTAAAGTTGCATTAACATTCAAGTCAAATGTCTGTTCCGAATCACGGGAGTTCATATCAATATTGAAGATATAGTTCTTGTTCCGTTCAATCTTAATCGTTTTTTCTACTTTGTATTCTTCAAGTTCATCACTACCACGTTCCCATAAAATAACAATATTCAAATCATAGGTCTCATCTTTTTCCTTAAGCGGTGCATTATAAATGTATTGTTGAGAGACTTGATTATCATCTTTCTCTACTTCATAGAATGTACGACCAAAGTCCGGAGCTTTTATCTTGATTGTACCGTCAATAGGTGGTGTCACATTATATGTAATGGCAAAAGCATAACGATCCATGTCAATACTGATTTGTTCTTCATCATCAAGCTCAACTTCAGTCGTTCCATAATATCTGTCAAGACGTGCCATTTTGATACCTGAATTGATAGTTTCTTGAGTAAAGTCTGAGTCTATTAAGTCAAGACCAAATTCATCTGTTTTAATGAATTCTTCACTGACAATTGGCTTTTCCAAATAGTCACTATCAAATAATCCACCCATACAGAAAGGTCTTGTATAATGTCCGTCTCTACTAAAGATTGTGTCTTCGCGTTCTTCAATGATTAAAGCACTGAATATGTACTCACCTTCAGGTAATGATACTCTTGCGTTTTTGATGTCACTAAAAATTCCGTATGCATAGTGTTTCACAACTTTCTCTTCACCTTTCATTACTTTCACATAAGTGATTTCATCAATTTGGATTGCATAGAATGTCTTTGCATTCTCGGCAAAAGCTCTTGAAGTCAAGGGCGTTTCCGTAATGTCCACATAATCTCCTGTGAAGTCAAATGAAACATTAATCAAACTTCCAATCTGTTCTACACCATTTTCTTTCGACAGGTTTTCAAACTCCGAATTTGTACATGCACTCAATACAAGAATGCAGGACAACACAATAAATAAATTTCTCATAATGACTTAATTTTTATGGTTGATATCTAAGTTTTGCTTTAACTGTAATGCAAAGTTATGAGAGTAAAATGAGACTAAAGAATAAAATAAAAAGCCACAGGACTAACCTTCGTTATTCATGGACGAGTGGTTAGCCCTGTGGCTTATTCAGTCAAATACTATATGTTCTTAGTTTGTTACCGGCCTGATATAATATGCTAAGAAACGTTCGGCTACTTCATCAAAGAAAAACACATCTTCACCCTCAATAAAGCCTTCAGAGAAAGAACAACGATATGATAAAGCTTCATCATCTTCATACAAAGTAGATGTCCAATAGTTACCCTTACTTTCCGCTTCAATGTTCATAGAGTCTGATGTATATCCGCCAGCATGAAGAAAAATCGAGTTGTCATTGGGACCAGTGACAAGACATCCATGATAGATGCCCCAAGTACACCAGCTCCACTTGCAACAGTCCATCAGTTCTTGAAAGTCTTTGTATGCAGGTGTCCTCCATTTCTCTCCCAGAATACAAGTTGCAGGATCGTCTTCAGGAAGAAGCTCTGTAAGTCCGTCATGGCGAGTGTATTTTGTCAAAGCTGTTTCTTTGCCAAAACAATAGTTGTCATTTGTACTTACTTGCTTTGATTCTGTCTCACCCCAAGCAAACATTCTTGGCATACTATCTAACGGAGAGTCTAAGTTCTCAATAGCCCAAAGTCTGCCACTTGGCAGTCCCAAATCTACACACATAACTCCATCTACTGTCAGAATCTCTTTTGCAAGCTCATCATAACTTTCTACTTTGATTGAATGCTGAACTCTGACTTGCTTAAGAACATTCACTGCTTTCTTTTTCTTAAGTGCATCATCCAAAGTCTTCAAAGCATCACGACCACATGATAGTTTTGTTACATTGATGTCTTTGAGATGGACTTCTTTTCTCTTGAAGTCGATACGTTCAACATAATTAAGGTTAATGATATGTGAACGCCCTATACGTTTGATAGAAGACACAGCAAATAAAGACACAGATTCAATCTTCTCCATAACCTTACTTATGGGGATAAGATAGGATTTGGTTCTTCCATTGCTAAGATAGATATCTGTATAGTTTCTATCCGCTTGGACATAAACTAACTCACTCAAGTCAATGTAAAGCCTGGTCAAAGAGTCTTCTATGAGTATGGTTGTTCTGTTCATAACTGTCTTGGCTTTGAATAAATTTACATTCTGTTATATAATAAAGAGCACTAACTGTTACAGCTTTCTACTTCTTTATAAATCAACATCGCCAACATGTGTGGACATTCTTTCTTATTTGCATTTTCGGCAACAGACAACTTAATGTCCATGATTTCGATTTGGTTATTTTGAATGAATTCATTAATTTTTAACTCTAATGTTCTTTCTGAAGAAGAATAAAAAGTTCTAACTCTAATCATAACACTATTAATTAAATTGATATATATTTTTTTCGACATCCCAGTCAATTAATTTTTGTTGATTCCTTTATTAACTTCTCCCATAGTTTCACCATTGCCAATGTATCAAGTTTACAATACTCTAAAAGTGAACGCCTTGCTCGCATTTGATCATCTGTACTCATCGATGCGATCTCTGGATAAATATTCATTGCTTGTGTTCCGTTATGAACATCACCATCAAGATTGTGATAGTCTAATTCCGGTTCATCGGGGAAGAGTGCCGGTAAGACAACTTTAATAGAGAACGAACCGCCCATGCTTGGCAAATAGTAATCACCATGCTGGAATGGATCGAGCAAGTCTTTGATATTGTCTCTTATATTGAGAAGATGAACACTAAGATCAGGAAAAGCTTCTGCCATCTCTCTTAAACGAGTACACTCAAATACTTTGTTGTATGCAAGAACACATACATCCATCGGGATATCTCTACAAAGTTGTTCTGCAAGTGCTCTTCTTGGATCATTTATAGAGTCACCTAAGAACTCCTTATGCTGCAATGGAGCACGTTTTGATTCTTTTATATGTAATGAGTATTGAAACGGTATCTGCTGATACGGATGGGTACCTTTATACTTGGGTATTACCGGTTGTTCTGTCTCAAAATCGAGAAAGTACAGCGGATAAGATAACGTTGCCAAAAACTGTCTGATGCCATTCCTATTGATGTATGCTTCCGAGTTCAAAGTACAAGCAACTTGCATCTGTTGTTTATCGGTTAGTTTAGAAGTATTAATGGCTTCAAATGCAGTCTGTCCTTCACTGTATAACTTTATCTTTTTACTGAAATTCATTCTGTACAAGTCAAACACAGACGGAATTGGCAAAGATTTAGAACAATACTTCCAATATGCACAATCGTACGGTTTATGACAGCAGACATTAAGAGCTTTCACCGGCTCGCTTTCTTCTTTAAGTAATTGGTTGATAGACTTAACATCATTCTCAACTCTTACAATCTCCTTTTCTACGTTTCCTGATATATCTTCAATCAAGAAAAACTCTTGTAAGTTAAACGAATCTCCTAATACATAATCAGAGTTTATGCAGACAAGATATGTACCTATGATGTTTACTCCGCACTTGGTCAACAACCACTTCTGATAAGCAACATCTTGAGCATAGACCTCTTTATCTGCATCAGTAGAACTCTTTACTTCATAAATGGCATAACCGGCTTTTTCTTTCTTCAGAATATCAACTGCACAATAGTTTTCATCATAAGAAAAAGACGCTTCACAAATAACATTAACATTCTTTTCTAAACAGTTCTGAGTCTTTGCAATCATGGCACTCAAGTCTAACTTACCATCAGACTTGTATGTGGAAACATCAATGTAATCACCAAATAACCCAGTAGCCAAATCACCGACTTGGTTGCCAGCAATAAAGCGTGCTTGCATTGTTGGATCAATAACCGCCAGTTCTGAATGATACTGCCGTAACCATAATGCTTTTTCACATTGACGATAAAGAGTGTATTTTGACTTAGAGATGCCCATGATTATTGGTTTATATTTGATAAGTATTTAAACAACTTTTTCTTCTAAAATACATCCAACAAGGATCAGACACTCCATCATCCGTGGCATCGTCAGTTATCATTATTAAATGCCAACCTGTCCAACCGTTTTCATTTCCAATAGCACATCCTTTGCTTAACAAGCCACCTATTGTACTTTGTAATTTTCTTGAACCGAAAATCGCTGGTAATCTTGTGAAGTTGTGAAGAGCTATTACATTCTTAGATTTAAGTTCATAAACTTCTACTTGCTCTTTCCATATTTTAACAGCCTCATCATAACATGTAGCAGTTGACCAATCAATTTCTAATACACCAACAGACAGACCTGTCTCTTGAGAAAAGTCTTCTAATGCCGGAGTAATAAGCTCATTCACACAATTTGCAGTATTTCCATATAATGCTATTATTGTAGGATAATCACGAGTGTCCTTAACTTTATATCCATCACGATTAGTCTCGTTAAGCAATATTGAAGTTATTTCATTTCTCATAGTTCTATTCCTTTATTGTTTTAACACAAAAATATATGATCATTTTCTTTTTGAATGACAGATTATTGCATCCGTTGTACCAATTATAGTTTCTTTAGGACGAATTCGGAACTGTTAGCTTTTCACACTATTTCAAACTTACAATTCTGAAATAGTCATTGTCTTTTTCAAGATAATCACGAAGATTACGCCAGTAATCTGTACTTTCACCCCAAATGTTCGTATTCATGAACAAAGTTTCCCCATTCATCAAATGAATCTCGTAATTGTGATTAACTGTTTTGTTCGCCTGCTGTTTAAATATATTTTTTGTTTTCTTATGGAGTACTGCTCCAATCAACTCATTCGCATCAACCTCATTAGTTATACCGTTATTTTTCTCACAAAAGATTTCTGCAAACTTTTTCGCAACAGCAACTTTATTATATCCTTTTTCTTTGTTGTCGTCTCTTTGATCATCTTCGATTATAACATAACGAGTGCTATCTTTAGCTGTTTGAAGAGACTTCATAGACTTATAAGCCTTTTCTGCTTCTTCTCGCACATCATCAGCAAGATTTGTATTGCAACTCATCGCTTCTAAAGCAAGTTCTATTAATTGATGATTCCCTTCCCAGAAGTCACTTAATAATTTTGTCTCTTTTTCGCCTATTGCCATAATCGTTCTTTTTTTATCATTGTCTTCCATTACGGGATAGCGCAATGTGTTTATATAGTCATCTAAAATAAAATATACTTGGGATTTTTTGTCTACACTATTTATAAGTGGTTCTAAAACATAGTCTAAAAGATCTTGATAGTTTATTTGAATAAACATCTCTGATGTACATTTTTCTTCTTTACTCAAACTAAAATAATCATCTAATTCTACAGAAGAAAGTGGAGTTAGAAACAAGAACAACCAATCTGCATTGTCTTCTTTCTGATAATAGTCTGAATACGCTTTTGTTTGCGAAGAATGTTCTTTTGTGAGAACTTTATTTTCAATGCAAATATTCAAATACTTTTCTGTATTCTTAATCTGACAACGAATAGTAATATCACTTCTACGTCTTTCGTTCGTTTTACCATCAATAATAAATTCTTCTCTTTTGCATGAAGTCTGGGCTATAGAAAAGAGTCTTCCATAGATAGATTCTGATAGTGATGAACTAATGGCTTTGCCATCACCTATTTTGTCCTGTTGATTTGCACGTTTGACAGCAATGTCCAATAAATGCATTATTGGAGAATCTGGATAGTTCTGATTGAATGTCGCACTATCAAATAGCCAACTGATAAAACTACTGTGGGGGAGTTCTTTTCTTCCGACATTTAGTAGCCCCATATAAGATGGTCTTTCATAGAATTGTCTTATTTGCGTAACAGATTGGTAATACGAAGTCATTAACTCACGTACCCTTTTGATATCTACTATTTCATCAATCATATTGAGCCATACAAAATATCTGTCTTACGGCTCCTATTAGACAATTAAACAAAAACGCATGAACAAAACATACATAAAAAGCGTGGAACCTTATTGTTGCTCGTTCCACTCTGGAGGCCTTCGAACTTGCCCAATCTACGAACGAGCAACGAAGACCCCACGCTGTGTAATATATAAACCACAACAGTTCTACTTGAAGAAGCAGAACAGCTGGTATATAATACACCCATGAGCATCTATCGTTGCATGGTCCGGGTAGATTCTTGAAGTGTTCGAAGTTTCAGAGTACCAGAAACCAAGCGTCAATAAACGCTTTTCTATAAAGTCTCTCACACAGACTTTTGTCAAGTGTGAGTTGGCGCAATTTTTATGCGTCAACTGCAAATTTATACATTAATTAGGAATTAAGCGAATATTTGTTAGTATTTTCCTAAGAAAACCTAAAAATATGTATCAAAAAAAATGAGTATTACTGTAATAATACCTTTTAAATAGTAGTTCGTTAGTCAAATCTAATGAAAGCCCGCTTTGATACTTGGAGCAAACTGAAGTCCAAGTTCGCTCCCAAATTCACGGTTTATAATATGTATTTTGGTCATAGGTATAATGTTCAAATCATATCTTTCACTTCAGGGGGATTTTCATCGACGACGATTAATTGTGAAAGTTTCACACTTTCCTCCCCGAAAAAGTCCCCTTTAGAGTACATTTCAAGCTATTAATTAAACGTTTAAAAACGATAAAAAGCAATGTGTGAAATTAATCCAATCAGACACACATTGCTCTTTATCAATAAGTTACATGCTTTTCGTTTCTTTTTCGAGTATTAATACTCATCCTCGTTGAAGAAAAAGTCTTCCTTACTTGGATAATCTGGCCAAATATCTTCAATACTTTCGTAGATTTCGCCTTCATCTTCCATTTCCTGCAAGTTTTCGATGACTTCCAATGGCGAACCTGAACGGATGGC
>JAUNQW010000011.1 GCA_030535975.1 Atopococcus tabaci
CAAAAAGTGAAAAAATCTTAGTCGCTTTAGTTTCTTTTTTTGTTCTCGCCATGTGCGTCCTAACTATTTACACTTCTAATTCCTTAACTCAAATAAATCGTAGCTTACAGGATGTTAATGTGAAGATTACTGAAACCGAAATTGCCAATGAAAATCTAGAGCAAAATGTTCAAGAATTATCTCAATATGAACGGGTACATGATATTGCTCAGAAATATGGGTTGGAATTAAACGATGAGAATGTGAGAAATATTCTGAAATGAAATCTTCCAAGTCATCAAAAAACCGAAAAATTATTGTAATTATTGTGCTCTTATTGACATTAGCTGTTTATATTTTATTTGTTCTTCGATTTTCTTATATTATGATCACCTCCACTGTAGATGGTGAAAGACTAGATGAAAGAGTTGAAGCGGCCTACACTCAAGCAAGTCATATGCCGGCTAAAAGAGGAAATATACTGGATAAGAATGGTGAGCCGATAGCTACGAGCTCTACCTCATATAAAATGGTTGCGATCCTGACAGATGAATGGAGTCAAAGCGGAAGAGATTCTAATCATGTTGAGGAAATAAAACATACTGCTCAAGTTTTATCGCAGTATATTCCACTAGATGAAGATGAAATTCATAACTTGCTTGATCAAGGTGATGTGAAACAAGTCGAATTTGGTCTTGCTGGAAGTGATATCAGCTATGAATTGAAAACAAAGATTGAAGAGGAAAATCTGAGCGGTATTCATTTCGAAGAAATGCCTGCCCGTATATATCCTAATGGTGTATTCGCCTCTCATTTAGTTGGTCTTGCTCAATCAGATACGGATGAGGAAGAAGATGATTTGGAGGGAGTTCTCGGCTTAGAGGCTTCCCTGCAAGATATTCTTTCTGGTGAAGATGGCGGGATACAATATGAAAAAGATTTTTTTGGGTATGCTCTACCAAATAAAGATGCTCAAATTGTAGAGGCTGAAGATGGTATGGATGTGTACCTGACTCTGGATCGATCAATTCAAATGTATATGGAGAGTGTTGTGACAGAAGTCAATAAAAGCAATCCTTCAGCAGCTATTACGGCTACATTGATGGATCCAAAAACAGGGCACATCTTAGCTGCCAGCCAGCGACCCACATTCAATGCGACAACCAAAGAAAACATGAATGAAACCTGGCAGAATTTCCATGTCGAATATACCTATGAACCTGGTTCAACTATGAAAGCATTAACTTTAGCAGCTGCCATAGACCAAGGTGTTTTCAATCCTGATGAATTTTTTGAATCTGGCTTTTATAATATAGAAGGATCGATAGTCAACGATGTCAAACCAGAAGGCTGGGGGATGATTGATTATATTGAAGGGATAGCACGGTCCAGTAACGTTGCTTTTGTCAAACTCTTTGAAAAAATGGGTGGACAAACTTGGAAGGCTTACCTGGATGCCTTTCAATTCGGGCAAAAGACAGGTGTATCTCTTCCAAATGAGAATGCGGGGAGCAATCCTTACTCCACAACCATCCAGCAAGCCAACACAGCTTTCGGCCAAGGTATCACCGTTACTCCGATGCAGATGATGCAGGCTTTTTCTGCTCTTGCAAATGGCGGCAAAATGATGCAGCCCCAATTAGTAGACAAAATAGTTGACCCGGCTGATGGCCAAGAGACTCATTATGAAAGTAAAGTAGCGGGCCAGCCTGTCTCAGCAGAAACTGCCCAGCAAACTCTCGATTATTTGACTGAGGCAACTTATAATCCCAATTCAACGACAGGAATTTTTCATTTAGATGGCTATGAATTAGCTTTAAAAACAGGAACCTCGGAAATAGTTGACCCAGAGACAGGTCAGTATATGACAGGGCCTAATGAAAATATCTATTCTGCAGTTGGATTTGCACCGGCTAAGGATCCCAAATATCTACTCTATGTAACGGTTCAACAGCCTGAGATGAGCAGCGAAGCTTCATACGGAGCTCAAGTGGTCAGTAATATCTTTAATCCGATTATGAAATGGACCTTGGATAGAAGTGAAGTCAGCCAGCAGCTGGACATAGAAAACTCAGGTGAAGAAATTATGCCTCAAATGACAGGACTCAGTGTGGAAGAAGCTCATCAAATGAGTCAGGAGCTTGGTAAGGAAGTTTTTATGATAGGCACGGGGAGTCGGGTTGTACAGCAATACCCAATTAAAGAAACTGATTTAACTAATCATGAAAATATTATCTTGATGGCTAACGGAGCAATGTCTATGCCTGATTTGAAAAATGCTTCCAAATCTGACGTATTAAAAGTATCAGAATTAACCGGTATTCAATTTAATATTAATGGTTCTGGTTATGTCGAAAGCCAAAGTATTGAGCCGGGGACATTGCTAAAAGAAGATACGAAAGTCACGGTAAACTTGTCGCAAGATAGACAAGCTGAGGAAGAATGAAAGAGATAAAGTAAGAAAAGGTGAAGGAAAATGAATTCAGCAGATTTTGTGTGGTCCATATTAATTGTCGTATTAAGTTTGATTTTTACGATTCTTATTATGCCGACACTTATCAATTATTTTAGGGAAAAGCAATTAGGCCAAATAACAAGAGAAGAAGGGCCCTCCTGGCATCATAAAAAAGAAGGGACCCCCACTATGGGTGGTTTGGGTTTTTTGTTGGCAGGACTGATGGCTTACTTTATCGGAATAGTTACTACTGATAATTTTACGATGGATGCCTGGATGTTAATCATCACTCTTTTATTTTTTGCAATGATTGGCTTTATTGATGATTATCGAATATTGATTCTTAAGCAGAATGAAGGGTTGAGCAGCAGACAGAAGTTTGTCTGGCAGATAATTGGTGGGATTGTTTTTCTGGTTTTTTATCTCCTGTCTGGTCAATCCATCGCTTTAACTTTGCCTTTTTTAGGGAGTGTTTCCAGTTATATATTGTTCATTCTTTTTGTAATATTTTGGATTGTCGGCTTTTCCAATGCAGTAAATTTAACAGATGGTTTGGACGGCCTGAGTTCAACTACAGCTATCATCGCTTTCCTAGCTTTTGCGATCATTGCATTTAGTCAAGGAAACAGCGCTGTTCTTTACTTCTGCGTGGCTGTGATAGGAGGCCTTATAGGCTTTCTTATGTTTAATAAAAAACCAGCTCAGATTTTTATGGGTGACGTAGGATCTTTAGCTTTAGGAGCATCAATCGCTGCAGTTTCAATTCTATTAAAAGCAGAGTGGTACTTATTATTGATAGGACTTCCTTTTGTTGTTGAAACAGCGAGTGTCATTATTCAGGTGGCCTATTTTAAAAGAACAGGTAAAAGGATCTTTAAGATGTCGCCTATCCATCATCACTTTGAGATGAGCGGTTATAGCGAGGGACAGGTTGTTCTAGGCTTCAGTATTTTTGGTATAATTTGTGCAGCTGTAGCACTGTTGATATATTTTATTTAGAGCTGAGCATTTTGCTCAGCTTCTCTTGTGCTATGAATCAAATAGAAGAGGAATGTTGGAATGAAAAATCAAGAGTTTATAAAGAACAAAAGTATATTTATCCTGGGTTTAGGGAAGTCAGGACTAGCAGCCGCAGTCTTGTATTCAAAATTAGGAGCTCAAGTTTTTGCCCATGATTCCAAGGATTTAAGCGGAAGTGAAGCAGAAGCTGAATTGTTGAATCATCAGGTTAAGATTTTATCTCAAAAAGAAGCTGAGACTATTATGGAGAGTGGAATCGATTTTATTGTTAAAAGTCCTGGGATTCCTTATCACCATCCTTTAATTCAGCAGGCAGAGCAACTTAATAAAAAAGTCTATACCGATATTGAAATCGCCTATCATCTATCTCAGGCGCCTATCATTGGGATTACAGGAACAAATGGGAAAACAACAGTAACAACCTTACTTGGTGATATGTTGAATCACTTTTCCCAAAAAGCTTATATTTCCGGTAACATCGGAATTCCTGTCTCTGAAGTGGTGCCTAAGTTGACGGACAAGGACTCGTTTATTATGGAGTTATCCAGCTTTCAACTATTAGGAACAGAAAATTTCAAACCTGAAATAGCAGTTATAACAAACTTATATACGGCCCATCTTGATTACCACGGATCCCGAGAAGACTATGTTGTAGCAAAGTTGAAATTATTAGCTAATCAAAGCCCTACAGATTTCTTTGTTTATAATGCGGATAGTGACGAATTATCACAATTAGCCCGATTAAATCCAGCCCAAGGAATCCCATTTTCAGCTCAGGAAATACTGGATTCAGGATGTTATATCAAAGAAAGTGATTTGTATTATGACGAGGAAAAAATTATGGATGTAGAGGATATATTAATTCCTGGTCAACATAATCTTGAAAATGTTTGTGCGGCTGTGGCTGTCGCTAAGTTGCTGGAGATTGATAATGCTTCTATTATTCAAACTTTAACCACTTTTTCGGGTATTAAACATCGTTTACAATATGTTTCACAATTTGAAGAGAGAAAATTCTATAATGATTCCAAAGCTACTAATGTATTAGCAGCAAGCCAAGCATTAAAATCTTTTGACAAGCCTATCTTATGGATTTGTGGGGGATTAGACCGCAAAGAAGACTTAAGCTCTTTACTTCCTTTGGTTAAAGATCATGTCAAAGGGCTGATTGCTTGTGGTGAGAATAAAAGTGATTTTATAGAACTGGGCCAAGCTGCGGCTCTTCCATTCGTGATGTCTTGTGATAATTTAGAAGAAGCTGTAAAATCAGCATTTAAGTGGTCAGAGGAAGAGGATATTATCTTACTTTCTCCAGCAAGTGCAAGCTGGGATCAATATGAAAATTTTGAAATTCGAGGTAATGCCTTCATTGATGCTGTCATGAAGTTATCGCAAAGGGAGAAAAATGAGGAGGTCTAAGAGATGAGAGTTATACTAACTGGTGGTGGAACGGGTGGGCATATTTACCCAGCCTTAGCATTATATAGAATTTGGAAGGAACGTTATCCGGAAACCGAATTCCTATATATAGGAACAGAAAATGGACTGGAAAGTTCACTGGTCCCCCAAGAAAACATCCCTTTTAAATCTATTGAGATTCAGGGCTTTCGCAGATCTCTTTCCTTAAAAAATGTCCAGACGGTCTATAAGTTTTTATCGAGTGTTCAAAAATCCAAGCGATTAATTCAAGAGTTCAATCCGGACGTTATTTTAGGAACTGGTGGATTTGTTTGTGGACCTGTTGTCTATTCAGCGACACAGCTGGGTATACCAAGCATTGTTCATGAGCAAAATAGTATACCAGGTCTAACCAATAAATTTTTAGCCCGGTATGTTGATCGGATAGCCACATGTTTTGAAGACACCGTGCAGTATTTTCCCAAACAGGAAAATAAAGTTGTCTTAACAGGAAATCCCCGTGCTCAAGAAGTGGCTTCTCTAGAGAAAAAATCTGTGTTGGAAGATTATGGCTTAGATTCAGCTAAAGAGACAGTTTTAATCTTTGGCGGAAGCAGAGGCGCATACAAGATTAACCAAATGACAGTTGACGCCTTCGACTCTTTATCCCAGCAAGACTATCAGATCCTCTTTGCTACTGGTGAAAGTTACTATAAGGAAGAAGTAGAAAGAAAAGGGCTCCAACTAAACACTGATACTTTTAAAACGGTACCCTATATTTCGAACATGCCGGAAGTGTTCGCAAATGTGTCGATGGTAGTGGCGAGAAGTGGTGCAACCAGTTTAGCTGAAATCACTGCGCTGGGTCTGCCATCTATTTTGATCCCCAGCCCGAATGTGACCAATGACCATCAAACTAAAAATGCAAATTCCTTAGTAAAAAAAGGAGCAGCTAAATTATTAAGTGAGTCAGAGCTTACAGTCAAACAATTGGTTCATGATATTGATACAATGATGTCTAACCTAGCACTTCGTAAGAAAATGTCTGCAGCTTCATTGGAGATGGGCATACAAAATGCGGGTGATTTATTGATGAAGGAAATGCTTGTGATTAAGAAAAAATAAACAGGTGAATAAATTGAAAAACAAAAAATCTGCTTATAAATATGACAAAGGTGCTCCCATTGAAATTAAGAATAAATCAAAAAGAAGGCAAGTAAAAGACTATGCTTATCCTTTGATAATTATCTTTTTTATTTCACTTATAGCTTTTTCTTTTTATTTTATTAGTGATTGGAGTCATGTTCAAACACTGAGTGTGTCAGGCAATAATGAAATTCCCGACCAAGAAATTTTAGAAGAAACTGCGGTGCATCCCGGAGAATCACTTTATGAAGTTTTTTTTATTAAAAATAAAATAGAAAATGATTTAGAAACCCGCCTGCCTCAGGTAGAAGCAGTCCAGTTGGAATGGGAGGGTGTGAATAATATAAATATTCATATCGATGAGCTTCAGACGATGGCTTATATCCAAGACAAGGGTCAATATTTACAACTTTTAGAAGATGGGAATATTGTTAATGATCCATTAAATATCACCCAAGGGAACCATCTGGTGCTTATAAAGTTTGAAGAAGATGGATTGAAAAATATAATAGAAGAATTGAAAAAAATAGATCCACCAATCAGAGAGTCCATTTCAGAAATTGTTTATACTCCCAGCGATATTAATGATAAAAAAATAACGATTTATATGAATGACGGGAATCAAGTGATTGGTCTGTATAGTAATATTTCCAGACGGTTAAATTATTATCCGACGATGATGGAATCAGTAAAAGGTGAGTCAGGTGTCTTTAATTTGGAGACAGGTGCTTATTTCAGACCTTTCTCAAGCGAATATAATTTCCAAGAGAACCCGGATATGGAGAGCCAGGAGAGTGGGGAGTCACTAGAAAGTCAAGAGTTAGAGGAAGAATCTTTCGATCTTGAAGCAGCAGAGGAATTAGAAATAAACCCAGACTCTGATTCTTCAGGCACCTCTATTGAACCTAATCCGTAAAAAAACAAGTCAACTAATTAAGATTTAATATACAAATAATCAATCATTATAGTATTTAACTTCTTTTTTTATGTTAATATTAATACTATATATGATTAATATTATTCTACATACTCTTTAAATTTAATCGGAGGTTTCCATGGGCACATACAAACGTATTTTAACCAGCTTAGATATTGGAACCACATCCATTAAAGTGATTATTGCTGAAATAATTAACAATGAACTTAATGTAATTGGTGTGAGTACTCAAGAATCTAGAGGAATAAAAAAAGGTGTGATTGTCGATATAGATAAGACAGTGACATCTATTATTATTGCAATCCAAGAAGCAGAACAAAAAGCCAATGTGGCGGTTGATGAAGTGATTGTCGGTTTGCCGGCTTATGGTTTAGAGATTCAATCGACGCGTGGGGTCGTTAAGACTGAAAATGCTGATACTGAAATTACTAATCGTGATATAGAAAGTGTCGTTTCCCAGGCCATGATACAGGCGGTGGGGCAGGACAAAGAAATGATTGGCTTAAATATTCATCAATTCATTGTGGATGGTTTTGATGATATCTCGGATCCTAGAAGAATGGTGGGTGTTCGATTGGAGATGGAGGCCGACGTGCTGTCGGTGCCGAAGACTATCTTACATAGTATTAAGAAGTGTGTAACTATGGCTGACTTAACAATTTCGGATATTGTTATCCAACCCGATGCCTTGGCTTCCGTGAGCTTGAATCATGATCACAAAAGACAGGGAGCCATTTTAGTAGATATGGGTGGCGGACAGACGACGGTATCAGTCTATAAAGATAATCGTTTGATCTATTCTTTTGTGGACCCGGAAGGCGGGGAGTATATCACAAGGGATATATCCGTAGTACTAAATACGACTATTGACGAGGCTGAGCAGCTGAAGATTAAATATGGCTACGCGCATCCAGACGAAGCTAATCCAGATAATACTATTCCTGTCAATGTATTATCGCAAAAAGGCGTGCAATCTATATCAGAAGATTACTTAGCAGAGATTATTCAAGCCCGCTTACTTCAAATTTTAACGACGATAAAAAACAACCTTTCAGAAAGTCAGTTGCTGGATGCTTCTAATAACATAATTGTTACCGGAGGAAATACATCTATACCTGCCACGAGAGATTTATTAAGTGAGGTATTTTCAAAAAGCATTGACTTTTTTGTCCCACAGCAAATGGGTATTAGATATCCTACTTTTTCTACGGCTGTAGGTTTGATACAATATGTGAAAGAACAATCAGATGTGCAGCGTATGGTAAATAGGTATGTTAATGGTTTAGAAGTATACACCAGAGATAAAGAAGAGTCTCAAAAAGAAGTACCATCCTCTCGTACATTTTCGTCTGATCAACATCCCGATCAAGATAGAAGTCAGCAGGGGGCAACAGAAAAAATAACAATTAAAGAAACACAATCTGAAGAAACTACATGGGATAAATTTAAGAATATGATTAATTCATTCTTTGACTAAATCATTGCTAATAGAACGATTAGGAGGAAATTATAGTGGAATTTTCGTATGATACTGATGTAAATCAAAATGCAGTAATAAAAGTTATTGGTGTTGGAGGTGCTGGTGGAAACGCTGTTAATCGAATGATTACGGAAGGTGTAAAAGGTGTAGAGTTTATTGCAGCTAACACTGACATTCAAGCACTAGATAAAACAGGTGCTGAAGTAAAGATTCAAATAGGTGAGAAAATTGCACGTGGTCTCGGAGCAGGCTCTAACCCTGAAGTAGGGGAAAAAGCCGCTGAAGAAAGTGAAGACCAGATTCGTGAAGCTTTAGAAGGTGCAGATATGATTTTTATCACTGCCGGAATGGGTGGTGGAACAGGTACAGGTGCTGCTCCAGTAGTAGCTCGTATTGCTCGAGACTTAGAGGCACTGACTGTCGGAGTTGTCACGCGACCATTCTCATTTGAAGGACCAAAACGTTCACGTTTTGCTGCCGAAGGTATCGAGGCGATGAAAGAGCATGTGGACACTCTAGTTATTATTTCTAATAATCGATTATTAGAAGTAGTAGACAAGAAAACACCGATGATTGAAGCATTTAGAGAAGCTGATAATGTTTTACGTCAGGGTGTTCAAGGTATTTCAGACTTAATCACTTCCCCGGGTTACATTAACTTAGACTTTGCTGATGTGCAGACGGTTATGCACAACCAAGGAACTGCTTTAATGGGTATTGGGAGTGCCAGCGGTGAAAACCGAACATCAGAAGCTACAAAGAAAGCGATTTCTTCACCCATGTTAGAGGTTTCGATTGATGGTGCAGAAAATGTGCTGCTAAATATCACAGGTGGAGAAGATTTATCTCTCTTTGAAGCTCAAGATGCTTCTGAAATTGTTATGGACGCAGCAAGTGGTGATGTAAATATTATATTAGGAACATCTATTAATATGGAGCTGGAAGATGAAGTAGTGGTTACAGTTATTGCGACGGGTATTGATCAAAATAAAAAACGTCCTGCTGGTCCTGCTCGGGAAGAAAAATCACCTTCTCCAAGTGAGCCGGCTCGCCGTCCAGCAAGCAGCTCACAATCATCATCCAATTCACGATTAAATGATGATCCTTTTTCCGACTGGGATGAACGTCGAAGCAACAGAGAACGTGAAGAGCAATCTAATCGTAGAAGCCAAGATTCCCCAAGTCGATCAAGAAATGAACGTGAAGACTTATTCAACCCAAATACTTCGAACTCAGATGATGAATTAGATACACCTCCATTTTTCAGAAGAAATAATCGTAACTAATTTATAGCAAAGGACTGAAGCACTTGAGTTTAAAAGATCGTATCAATCAATTTTTCTCATTGGATGAGGATACCGCAGATTATTATGAAGAAGTTTATGAACCAGAAATATCAGAAAAAAAAGATTATCCCGATGAGTATATTCAAAATAATTCCGAAAAGGTAATCGCTCTCAATCAGCAAAATAACCGTGCGGACATCAAGGTGGTAGAACCGCGTGTTTATGCGGAAGCAACACAGATTGCAGACTTACTTTTAAAAGGAATCATTGTGGTTGTCAATTTTAAAAAAGCAGAAGATGTTCAGGCTCAAAAGATGATTGATTTTATAGGAGGGGCCATCTATGCTATCCATGGTGACATGGAGAAAATTGGTGAAGGTATGTTCATCTGTGCACCACCAAATATCGGTCTGGATGGATTAGCAGAGTCTTTTTCTGAATTCAGACGTTAGAATTGAGGCACTTTAATTATGATTCAACTGTTACAAGTAGTATATAATATAATCATGCAATTGATTCGGATCTATGAAATTGCACTTTTAGTTTACTTTTTCATGTCATGGATCCCCAATGCCAGAGGATCATCTTTATGGGACTTCTTAGTGCGAATATGCGAACCTTATGTTGGGTTTTTCAGACGCTTCCTTCCTCCTATTGGCGGCATCAGTTTTGCCGGTATATTAGCTATCCTTGTCTTAGGTTTGATAAGAGCTGGAATAGGCAGTATTTTCAGTTTCTTAATTAATCTGATCTAATTATTAAAAGAAAGAGTGAAAGATGTGACCGGGGGAACAATCTACCAACATTTTAGAGCTGAAGAGCGGCCGTTTATAGACTCTATATTAGATTGGATTTATAAAGTAGAAGATTATTATACACCCCACTTAACTAATTTTATGAATCCACGTCAGCAACATATTCTTCGCTCTATTGTAGGGAATCGAGAGACTATCAGGCTCGATTTTTATGGAGGGTATGATGACGCAGAAAGAAAGAGGGCGTTAATCAGCCCTTTTTATTCTGAGAGCAGCGAAGATGATTTTGAACTCCAGTTATTTGAAGTTGAATATCCCAGAGATTTTCTAAAAATAAGTCATGGTCAGATTTTAGGCTCCAGTTTGTCTTTAGGTATAGATCGTGAAAAATTTGGAGATATTATTACAGATGGTCAAAGATGGCAGTTTTTTGTTGATAAAAAGCTAAAAGAATTTATCAAGCTGGAATTAACAAAAATTAGTCGGCACAGCGTGCTCCTTAAGGCTGTAGACCCAGGAAATCAATTAGAAGTTAGAGAGAAATATGAAACAAAGACAGTTAGTATTTCTTCCTTTCGAGTTGATGCTGTTATTTCAAGCGCCTTTAATTTTTCTCGGACAAAAGCTAAAGAATTTATCCAAGCTGACAAAGTAAAGCTGAATTGGAATCCAATCAGTCAGCCGTCAATTGAAGTCAGTCTTTATGATGTCCTTTCTGTCCGTGGCTTTGGACGGGTAATGATTGATGAAAAAGTTGGACAGTCGAGAAAGAATAAAGAGATAGTAGACTTAAAAATACTTAATAGAAATCAATAAAATATCACTGTCAACTTGTATATTTAAAAAGAATTAACTATACTAGAAGAGTAAATTATTGGAGGTGTCAATATGTTAACTTCAATTGAAATCAGAAATCAACAATTTGATAGTAAGATGCGTGGCTATAATAAAGAGCAAGTGGACACATTCTTAAAAGATGCAGCCCAAAGCGTAGAAGCACTGACGAAAGAAAATAAAGAGCTAAAAGAAGAATTAGATTGGGCATTAAAAAGACTAGATAATTATGAAGAAATGCAAGAGTCATTAAATAAATCGATATTAGTGGCCCAAGATGCAGCGGACCAATTAAAGTCAAATTCAATCAAAGAGGCAGATGTTATTATAGCTGATGCACAGAATCAAGCAGATACCATGATTAAAGAAGCTGTTTCTGAAGTCAACAACATTAATCATGAGATGCGAGAATTAAGAAAACATAGTCGAACATTTAAACAAAGGCTACAAACAATGATTGAGACTCAATTAGAGCTGGTTGAAAGTCAAGAATGGGATGAAGTATTAAAGGATCCTCAATACGAATTCAACGAATATAAAACAATATCTAAGGATACTCAAGAAAAAGCCGCTTCTCATGAGGAAAATACCCAAGAAATTGAAGATGACAGTTCTTCCGGCAGTTTTGAATATGTGTCTGATCCGCATTCTTCACAATTATCATTTGATGATGACCATGACAGACCGACTATTGACCTGCCTGAATCTGAATATGATTAAAATGATGACTGGAACACAAAAAAGAAATTCTTTTTAAGCGAGTTAGCGTTGGTGGGAGGCTAATAAAAGTTCACTCTTTTTTATCATCCATGAATGGAAATTTGAATGAAGTAAAATTTCCCGTTTAACAACGTTATTGTTAAAAGAAGAGAAGATAAAAATTCTTAAATTGGGTGGTACCACGGTGACTTCGTCCCTTATAGGATGGAGTTTTTTTATTTTAAAAGCGAGTTAATAAGTTTGGAGGAATATAAAAATGAAGATGAAAGATACACTTTTAATTGGACGTACGGATTTTCCTATGCGTGCTAATTTACCGAATAAAGAAGCGGAAAGACAAAAAGAATGGGAAGAACAAAAAGTCTATGAGAGACGTTTAGAAAAAAATAAAGATAATGAATCCTTTATTCTGCATGATGGTCCTCCTTTTGCGAATGGAAACATTCATATTGGTCATGCCTTAAATAAAATATCTAAAGATACTATTAATCGTTATAAATCCATGCAGGGCTATTATGCAAATTTTGTGCCAGGTTGGGACACACATGGTTTACCTATAGAGCAAAAATTAAAAGAAAAAGGGGTTGACCGCAAGTCACTTTCTATGTCGGAATATCGTCAAATGTGTTCAGATTATGCCTGGACTCAGATTAATACTCAAAGAGAAGACTTTAAACGACTAGGTGTCGCGGGGGATTGGAAACATCCTTATGTTACTTTACAAAAAGACTATGAAGCTGCTCAAATTCGTGTGTTTGGAAAAATGGCTGAAAAGGGACTCATTTATCGGGGTAAGAAACCTGTTTATTGGTCGCCATCCAGTGAGTCTGCCTTAGCTGAAGCAGAAATTGAATATCAAGATGTGCGCGGGCCATCTATTTATGTAAGTTTTGAAGTGAAAGATGGAAAAGGACTTATTGAAAATGGCAGCCAATTCATTATTTGGACCACAACACCTTGGACTATTCCGTCGAACTTAGCTATTGCCGTTAATCCTAATTATCAATATGCAGTGGTAGAAACAGCCGGCCAAAAATATATTGTAGCAGCCGATTTAGTAGATAAAATGGGTCAGCTGTTTGAGTGGAAAGACATTACAGTCGAGAAAGAAATTCTAGGTGCAGACTTAGAACACATGACGGCTCAACATCCATTTTATGATCGAGAAAGTCTCTTAGTAACTGGAGACCATGTTTCTTTAGAAGAAGGAACTGGTTTAGTTCATACAGCACCAGGCCACGGAGATGATGACTACCTTCTTGGTGTGAAGTACGGTCTAGAGATACTTGCTCCAATTGATGGTACCGGACACTTTACAGAAGAAGCGCCTGGATTTGAAGGAGTTTTCTATGATGATGCTAACCGAATGGTTACAGATAAGTTGAAGGAAAAAGATCAATTACTCCATATGGAATTTATCAGTCATTCCTATCCGCATGACTGGAGAACAAAACAGCCGATTATTTTTAGAGCGACACCTCAGTGGTTTGCTTCTATAGAAAAAATTCGTGAAGAGTTATTAAATGAAATTGATTCAGTTGAATGGTTACTGCCATCCGGCCGCCAGCGGATGTATAATATGGTAGAAGGTCGCGGCGACTGGGTTATTTCACGTCAACGTGCCTGGGGAGTGCCTCTTCCAGTCTTCTATGCAGAAAATGGCCAGCCTATTTTAAGCTCTGAGACTACCAAGCATGTGGCTGATATTTTTGAAAAACATGGATCGAATGTGTGGTATGAGTGGGAAGCAGAAGATCTTCTTCCGGAAGGATTTACTCACCCAGACAGTCCGAATGGTGAGTTTACAAAAGAAACAGATATCATGGATGTCTGGTTTGATTCTGGTTCGTCTCATGAAGCGGTTTTACGTGGTCGAGAAGACCTTAAATTCCCTGCGGATATGTATTTGGAGGGCTCGGATCAATATCGAGGTTACTTCAACTCTTCACTAACGACATCTGTAGCTATTAATGGAGAGGCACCTTACCGCTCAGTACTGTCTCAAGGTTTTGTTTTAGACGGAGAAGGCAGAAAGATGAGTAAATCAGTTGGGAATGTGATTGCTCCCAAGGATGTTATTCGCCAAATGGGTGCAGATATTATTCGTCTATGGGTGTCAACTGTAGATTACACTTCTGATGTTCGGGTGAGCATGGACATCTTGAAACAAGTTTCAGAATCTTATCGTAAAATCAGAAACACATTACGCTTCCTGATTGCTAACACAAGTGATTTTAATCCAGAAGAAAACACAGTTGCCTATGATGATTTAGAAAGTCTCGATCAATATATGGCCAACCGATTAAATCAAGTGACCAAAAATGCAGTCAAAGCATATGAGAAATATCATTTTCAAGGTGTTTACCGTGAAATTAATAATTTCTGTATTACAGATTTATCAAACTTCTATCTCGATATCGCCAAAGATTTAGTTTATATTGAAACAGAAAATTCCAAATCACGTCGTTCGATGCAGACAGTGATGTATCAAACACTCATTCAAGTAACTAAATTGTTGACGCCGATTATCCCACATACAACAGAAGAAGTATGGAAATATGTTGATGAAGAAGAAGACTATGTCCAGCTAGCTGGGATGCCTGAGAGCACAGAATTTGAAAATGAAGAAGAAATTCTGGAAAAGTGGTCTAACTTCATGGATCTTCGAGATGATGTTTTAAAAGCTTTAGAAAAAGCACGCGATGCAGGATTGATTGGTAAGTCTTTTGAATCTGAAGTGACAATCTTTGTCAATCCAGAGACAAGAAAGTTATTAGACTCATTGAAGACTAATTTACAGCAAGTCTTAATTGTTTCTCAATTAAACATTGAAGATGAGGAACAAGCACCAAATGAGGCACTGAGTTTTGAACAATGGTCAGTATTAGTAGAGAAAAAATCAGGTGAAGTGTGTGAACGTTGCTGGATCACAAGTGATCACGTAGGAACGATTGAAGAAGCACCCAGCCTGTGTGACAAATGCTATACTATTGTGAAAGAGCATTACCCAGAAGCTTTAGAAAACTAGATAAAAACTAACTCTATGCAAAACACTCCTCAAGTAAATGATTATAACTCGAGGGGTGTTTTGTCATATAATAACTAATAAAAACTTAAAGATAAAAAGATATAATCTACTTAGTCCACAAATTATAAATTAGGTCTTATTTTATATACAGAGGGTGTTAGTATGGAATTAGAAGAAAAAACATTAAGTACGGATGTTATACATGAAGGGATTGTCACAGATTACCTTATAAAAGAAGTAGAGTTGCCTAATGGTAAAAAGGCCACACGTGAAATTGTCTTGCATGCGCCGGCAGCTTCCGTTCTAGCCATTACAAAAGAGGGGAAAGCTGTGTTCGTTAAACAATATCGAAAGGCAATTGAACAGGCGATTTATGAAATCCCCGCTGGTCTTGTTGATGATGGAGAAGAGCCATTAATGGCAGCTCAAAGAGAACTGGGTGAAGAGACGGGTTACCAGGCCGGTGATTGGAAAGTCATTGCAGAATTTTATACGTCAGTCGGCTTTTGTAATGAGTATTTGTATGTTTATGAAGCAACAGATCTTTCTAAATTAGATCAAGCTCTTGAGTTGGATGAGGATGAGTTTCTCGAAGTTGTTGAATTGAGTTATGAAGAAGCAATGGAAAAGTATCGAGCGGGGTACATGCCGGATTCAAAGACTGTTGTAGGACTCATGCATTGGAAAAGTAAATTAAAGTAGGTGAAGTTATGTCAGCAAATGAGCCTAAAGACTCTAAAAATAAAAGCATCCAGACAAAGATAAAAAGACGATATAAAAACTTCAAAAAAAATCGTGAATTAAAGAAACGTCGCAAAGAGAGACTACAAGCTGAAAGAAGTTACGAAGAAAAACTAAATCAATCGGGCCGCACAACTAAATCCAGAAAAAAACAACATGATACCTATCATAAATGGGGAAAACGTTTAATTATTGCTAATATAATTGTCTTTGTGCTTTTAATAATAGCTGTTTGGATGGTTTTCTACCTTTAATAGTGAGGAGTAGCTGATGAGAAAATTAGGAATTATAGCAGCGATGGAAGAGGAATTACGAATTATAAAAAACAGAATTGAAAATAAAGTACAAGTGGATGCTGCCCATATGTCTTTTTATACAGGATGCATCGAGGGGCAGGATTTGGTCATCGTTCAATCTGGCATAGGGAAAGTAAATGCTGCGATGGCTGCTGTTATATTAGTCGAAAAATTTGGTGTAGATATGATTATTAATACAGGATCTGCCGGATCATTGACTGATGAGCTTGAACAAGGTGATTTGGTAGTTTCTAATCAGCTTTCTTATCATGACGTCGATGCTACAGCCTTTGGGTATGTGATGGGGCAAGTTCCTCAAATGCCGCTTTATTACAAAAGTGATCCTGAACTTAACGAAAAAATAAAAGAGGCTGCGCGTAAGACGGATTGGAATGTGGTTTTTGGTGAGATACTCACCAGTGACTCTTTTATCGCAGATCCAAAAGCGATCGAAAAAATAAAAGATAAATTTTCTTATGCACTGGTGACCGAAATGGAAGGAACTGCAATAGCTCAGGTTGCTTTTCAATATGACCTGCCTTTTACCGTAGTTCGAGCGGTCTCGGACAGTGCAGACGGCCAGGCTGCTCAAAGTTTTGATGAGTTTATTATAGAAGCAGGAAGAAAATCAGCTGGCATGGTCTTAAAGTATATTTCAGAAGGTGTGTAGTCTTTTTTATAAACAGACTCCCTGACAAACCTAATTATATATATATTAGCTTATGTGTTAAGCTGATTTTAATTAATCAATGGGTTTGTTGAAACTTATGATACAGGAGGATAAACAATGAAAAAATTAGGCTTAATTATTAATCCTATTGCTGGTATGGGTGGAAAAGTCGGACTCAAAGGATCGGACGGAAAAGAAGTAATCGAAAAAGCGCGTGAGTTAGGAGCAGAACCTGAAAGTGGTATTAAAGCCTTAAAAGCTTTGAAAAAATTAGAACCTTTAAAAGATAACTTAATTGTTTATGTGGCTAATGGACCTATGGGTGAAGATGTCGTAAAAGAAAGCAACCTAAATTATGAAGTTGTTTATGAGGTGGGTGAAGAAACTAATCCAGAAGACACGGAGAAATTAGCTAAGCAATTTCTAGACCGTGGTGTGGATTTAATTCTTTTTGCAGGTGGAGATGGTACAGCTCGTAATATCACAGCGGCGGTTGGTTTAGATATTCCTGCTCTCGGAATTCCAGCAGGCGTAAAGATTCATTCCCCGGTTTACGGACGCTCTCCTGAAAATGCAGGTGAAATGGCGTATAAGTATTTAAGCGGCGCTGATGTTGAAGTGCAAGAAGAAGAAGTTATCGATATTGAAGAAGAGGCTTTTCGCAGAGATGAAATTATTACCGAGATCTACGGTTATCTGAATGTACCTTATGACACAAGCCACATGCAGAACTTGAAATCTATTAGCCCTCAATCGGATACGGAAGCACAATTATCAGCAGCTCTAAATGTGTTAGATAATATGGAAGACGGTTATTATTATATCATCGGTTCAGGTTCAACTAATGCTCGTATTTTAGAAGAACTCGATTTACCAGTTACAATGCTGGGTGTTGATATTATTAAAGATAAAAAATTAATAGCTAAAGATGTTAATGAATCAGAGATTATCGAAATCATTAAAGGTCATCCAACTAAATTAGTTGTTACTCCTATGGGAGGGCAGGGTTATATTTTAGGTCGAGGAAATCAGCAGCTGTCAGCCAATGTATTAAGAGAATTAAACAAAAAAGATATTATTATTATAGCATCTCCAGGGAAGATGGATGGTCTAGGATCGAATCCTCTACTTATCTATACAGGAGATGAGGAAATTGACCAAGCATTCTCAGGTTACTACTCAGTGATTGTGGGTTATGGACAATATCGAATGCAAAAAGCTGTACAAGCTTAAAAAAATGTTTTTTCACAAAGTTTTGACTTTTTTTAATCTTTTGATGAGTGGAAAAGTTCAGGGCTGGGGGAAGTGAGTTATTTAACAGTTCTAAAAGATAACAAACTCTATAAAAAAATACTTATTTTTCAAAAAATCACAAACTAATCTGTTTTGAAAATCTCTCATTCAAAAAACCGCATTAACCAAGCAAGTATAAGCTTGATTTAATGCGGTTTTATATTTTTTAAAGACTCTTGCTCCAATTTCTTTGATGAATCTTGTATTCAATTATTCTAAAATATGTACAATTGATTTTTCTGTGATTACATAATCCATCTTTTTGTCATGCTCTTCCATTGGTATTTCTAAAGTCTGCAGTTTAGAAAAATAAGGCAGAACCGTCTCTCCATCATAATTTTCTAAAATTCGGTCATAGAACCCACCGCCATAACCGATTCTTTCCCCCTTATCATTGCAAGAAACACACGGCATAATAATTAAATCTACTTCGTCCAGCGGGATCGTTGGAGCATCCGGACTGGGTTCTTCAGCACCGTATTTAGCAGTAATCAGTGTGTCGCCGGGTTCATATTGATGAAAATCCATCTCACCCAATTTAATCGTTCTAGGAATACCAATTCGTTTCCCCTCTTGATGGGCATGTTCAATAATTTTTTTAGTATCCAGTTCTTTTCCCATGCTATAGAAAATATAGATGGTTTCAGCTTTTTTATATAAATCAAAATTCAATAATTTCTCATGAATAGCTTGGGTTGCTTGTTCATAATATTCACTAGAGAGCTCTTCTTGTTTAGCAAATACTTCTTCTCTGATTTCTTTTTTAGATTTCATTTTTTTCCTCCAGAATTAATAGTAAGATACATATAATATACTATCAATAACTGTAAACTTAATAAACTTAAGGACATTATTAAAAAAACAAGTTCCGAGCCAAGGCCTTATTTTGAAATTTATTGTGAAATACTGTATAGTGTATATATCATTAAATGACTAGGATGTTCTAAGAATCATTCTATGCTGTTTAATGCCAATTATATTTATTAGGAGGAATTATTTAATGGCTACAGATATTGAGATTGCACAACAGGCTAAGATGCAGCCTATCGAAGACATCGCTGCTAAATTAGACATCACACCAGATCAAATGGAACGTTACGGTGATTATATTGCTAAAATCGATTACTCGAAAGTTGAAACTGAAGCTAATAAAGGTAAATTAGTATTAGTTACTGCTATTACTCCGACTCCAGCAGGAGAAGGAAAAACAACTACTTCTATTGGTTTAGCTGATGGATTAACGAAGATTGGTAAAAAAGCTGCAGTAGCGATTCGCGAGCCTTCCTTAGGGCCGGTATTTGGTGTTAAAGGTGGAGCTGCTGGTGGTGGATATGCCCAGGTTGTTCCAATGGAAAACATCAACTTGCACTTTACGGGAGATATCCATGCAATTACAGCTGCTAACAACTTAATTGCTGCTATGATGGATGCTTCTATCCATAACGGTAATCCGACAAATCTTGACCCACGTCGTGTTGAGTGGAGACGTGCCATAGACATGAACGACCGTCAATTACGTAACATGGTTAATGGTATTGGTAACCGAGCTGATGGTGTTCCTCGTGAAGATGGATTTGACATCACAGCTGCTTCAGAGGTTATGGCTGTACTATGTTTAGCTGAAGGTGTAGACGACTTAAAAGAGCGTATTGGACGTATCATTTTAGGATACACGTATGAAAATGAGCCGGTTACAGTTTCTGAAATTAAGGCTGAAGGTGCAGTTGCATCCTTATTACGTGATGCTCTAAAACCAAACCTTGTTCAAACATTAGAAGGAACTCCAGTATTTGTACATGGTGGACCTTTCGCGAACATTGCTCACGGAACGAACACGACGATCGCTACAAAAATGTCAATGAGTAATGCAGACTACACAATTACTGAAGCTGGATTCGGAGCTGACTTAGGTGCAGAGAAGTACATGGACATTGTATCTCGTTTCGCTGACTTTGAACCTGATGCGGTAGTTGTCGTTGCTACTATCCGTGCTTTAAAGATGCATGGTGGAAAAGAGTTAGATGAACTCAAGGATGAAGACGTGGATGCAGTGAGAGCTGGACTTCCAAACTTAGTGCGTCATATCGAAAACATGCAGGATACATTCGGTATGAATGTTGTTGTAGCTATCAATACATTCCCTACTGATACAGAAGCTGAAGTTGAAGCTTTACGTGAAGAAGTTGCTGATCGTGGAGTTAACGTCGTACAAGCTACTCACTTCTCTGATGGTGGAGCAGGTGCTACAGATTTAGCTGAAGAAGTTGTTCGCTTATGTGATGAGCCAAGCACAATCAAATATGCTTACGATTTAGAAGATTCATTATTTGATAAAGTTGAAAAAATCGTTAAAAATGTTTACCGTGGAGACGGTGTAGAATTTTCTACTAAAGCGCGTAGAAAATTACAACAGTATGAAGATTTAGGATATGGAAATATGCCGGTATGTGTGGCTAAAACACAGATGTCATTTACAGATGATGCTAAACGTAAAGGTGCTCCTGAAGGATTCGAAATCGCAATTGATGACGCATCTATTTCAGCAGGTGCTGGATTCATCGTTGTACAATCTGGAAGTATCATGAAAATGCCTGGATTAGGTAAAACTCCAGCAGCAACAAAGATTGACGTTGCTAATGATGGAACAATCTCAGGATTATTCTAAATCAATTAAATAAATTCCTAAAAAACTGCTTGGATAAAATCCAAGCAGTTTTTTCTATTGATTAATATAATATATTAAAAGTTAAAATACATGGAAGTTGAGAAGTCTTCAAAAAGTGGTATAATACAAACTGTATGAAAAACATCTTTTTTTAAAGATGACAAAATCTTAGGAGGAAAATAATGGCAAAAATTTTAGATGGAAAAGAAGTAGGAAAAGCACTTAAAGAGCGTGTAAAAGAATCCGCTGAACAATACAGAGAAAAAGGAGTTACTCCTAAATTAGTAGTATTAAGAGTAGGGGAAGAGAAATCTTCTGTTGCTTACGAAAATGCTGCTAAAAAAGTAATGGAAAGCGTAAGTATTGATTCTGACTCAGTAACATTATCAGAAGATAGTACAACTGAAGATGTTATTGAAGCCATCGAAAAATTAAACAAGGATGACTCAGTTCATGGAGTTATCATGATGCAGCCACTACCAGAGCAGATCAGTCGTAGTGAAGTATCAGAGAAGCTAGATCCAAGAAAAGACGTAGATGCACTCAATCCAGTCAATATGGGTAAGCTAGTTGAAGGTAACGAAGAGGCAATGGCTCCTAGTACACCTGCAGCTGTTATGGAAATCTTGAAATATTACGACTATGATTTAGAAGGTGTAGAAGCTACAGTTATTGGTTCAAGCCCGGTAGTAGGTAAACCAATGTCTATCATGTTATTAAATGCTGGTGCAACAGTGGCCAATACTCATGGTAAGACAAAGGACAATAGACTCCACACTATGAAATCAGACATCATCGTCTCTGCTACAGGAGCTTTACACTTAGTAGACGATTCATATATTCCTGAAGGTGCTACAGTTATTGATGTTGGTTACGGTTATAAAGATGGTAAACCAACTGGAGATGTTAACTATGATGTAGTAGAATCGATTGCAGGAGCTATTACTCCGGTTCCTGGCGGGGTAGGATCAGTTACAACTGCGGTATTAGCTTCACAAGTAGTTAAAGCTGTTGGGTTGCTAACTGGTAAGTAATCCTATTTAACCGGTATAAATAAAGGAGAGGCTATATATGAAAGAATCGAGAATTGTTGATTTCGTTGATAAATTAGGTTCAAAAGAACCTACTCCTGGTGGTGGTGCAGCGGCAGGTGTTGCAGCAAGTATGGGAGTTGGCGCGGTTGTTATGGCGATGGAATTTTCTAATGGTAGTAAATTAGAAAAGGATGAGCAAGACTTATTAACAAACCGTATCAATGAATTAAACGAAATCAAAGAAGTTTTCAAAGATATCATTGATCGTGATGCAACAGATTTTGAACCTTTATCGAATGCTTACGGAATGGCAAGAGAAACAGATGAAGAAAAAGCTGCTCGTACCGAAGCTATTCAAGAAGGGCTAGTGACCGCATCACAACCTCCAATCGATTTATTAAATAATGCAGAAAAAGTAATTGATATTGCAGAGGAAGTCCTCCCGCTTATCAAAAAAGGCATTATTTCTGATGTGGGTGTCGGCGTGCAGTTGATACGTGCTGCTATCTTATCAAGCTCTTTAAATGTTTATATTAACGCATCTTCACTTAAAGATGAAGAAAAGAAAAATAAATATATTAAAGATACTGAACAAACTTTAGAAGAATATGTAGCTAAAGCTGATCAAATATTTGATAAAGTAAATGAGGTCATAGGGGTCTAACATAACCGGGCCTTTTGTGAATATAGTTAATAATGATTGAAATTGCAGAAGTTTGTGATAAAATATATTTGTACAATTACGGTAGTGAACCTACCCAATTTGTAATATTAAAGAATGGAGTGATTTAATGAGTGAAATTCAAGACATTCAATTAGACGATAACGGTTTACGCAAAACACCACTTTACGATTATTATGTTGAGCAAGGTGTAAAATTAGTAGACTTTGGTGGGTGGGCACTTCCTATCCAATTCACAAGCATTAAAGAAGAGCATGATGCAGTGCGTAACAGCGTTGGATTATTTGATGCTTCACACATGGGAGAAATACGTGTAACGGGTGACGATGCAATCGGATTCTTAGATACGATTTTATCGAACGACCTCACAAAAGTTTCAGATGGTCAAGCAATCTACAATGCAGTAACTAATGAAGAAGGATATACTTTAGATGACTTAATCATCTACAAGAATTCTGATCAAGACATCATGGTTACTCCTAACTCAGGTAACTATGAAAAAATCTATAAATGGTTAGAAAAACACAATGATGGATCAGTAGAAATTAGTGATGAAACTGCTGAGTGGGGCTTAATCGCTATTCAAGGACCAGATGCTGAAGAGGTACTAGCAAAAGTTACGGATGCTGACTTACCAAGTATCAAAGGTTACCATTTCTCAGCTAATGAAACAGTTGCCGGTGTCGAGGATGTAGTAGTTTCTCGTACAGGTTATACTGGAGAAGATGGCTTTGAGTTATATATCCCATGGAATGAAACTCGCTCTATTTGGGAAAAATTACTAGAAGTTGGAGCAGATAAAAACATTACTGAATGTGCTTTAGGTTCACGTGATACTTTACGTCTTGAAGGTGGAATGGCTCTTTACGGTAATGATTTATCTGAAGAAATCAATCCTCTTGAAGGTGGTATCGGCTTTGCAGTTAAAACAGGAGACAAAAAAGAAGTTGACTATCCTGGAAAAGCTGCTTTAGAAGCATACAAACAAGCACCTGCCAGCGAACGCCGTGTATCTAAAGGCTTCGAATTAGATGGTAAAGGAATTGCTCGTCAAGGATATGAAGTATACTCAACTGATGGAGAAACACAAGTTGGTGTGGTAACTTCAGGAACTAAGAGTCCTACATTTGATAAAGCAATTGGTTATGTTATGGTTAACAAGGAGTATGCGGACAATAACGATGAAGTATTAATTCAAGTTCGCAAAAACAAAGTACCAGCAAAATTTGTTAAAAAAGACTGGTTAAGACGTTAATCTTTACTTATGTTAATTAATTTATTAATTAAAAATATTTAAATTAAAAGGAGAATGTTTAATATGGCTGAAGTATTTTATACAGAAGATCACGAATGGATTTCTATTGATGGGGACACAGTACGCGTTGGAATTACTGACTACGCTCAAGATCAATTAGGAGATATCGTTTACGTTGAATTACCAGACGAAGACGACGAAGTTGAAAAAGGTGAAGAAGTAGGTTCAGTTGAATCAGTTAAATCTGTTTCTGAAATTTATGCTCCAGTAAATGGAACTGTTTCTGCTGTAAACGAAACAATCGACGATGCTCCTGAAACAGCGAACGAAGATCCTGAAGGAGAAGGTTGGTTCTACGAAGTTACTGTTGATGGAGAAGTTGATACTTCTAACTTCATGGACAAAGCTGCTTACGATGCATCTATCGAGTAATTAGTAAAATCTAATATTAATATTTAATATTAGTGGTACCTCGTGGTCACTTTTAAAGGTAACCACGAGGTGTTTTTTAAATAATAAATTAAGCGCTTTCATTAGTGCTGTAAATACATTGAATTTAAAAGGAGTGAATTGTATTGGTGCAACGTAGATATTTACCAAATACAGAGCAAGATAGAAAAGATATGTTAGAGAGCATTGGCGTTAATGATATTATGGAACTTTTTGAAACAGTTCCAGAAGATGTGCGTATCAATGAGAAAATGGATTTACCAGATCAATTATCTGAATATGAATTAGTAAAATACTTTAATGAATTAGCTAATAAAAATACTAATTCATCACAAGTACCATTCTTCTTAGGAGCTGGAACTTATGATCACCATATTCCGAATTTAGTTCACCATATTACCTCCCGCCAAGAGTTCTTGACGGCATATGTTCCTTACCAGCCAGAAGTTTCACAAGGTGAGTTGCAGGCAATGTTCGAATGGCAGACGATGATCTGTGAATTAACAGGTATGGAAGTTACTAACTCAGGTATGTACGATGGCTTTAATGCTGTTGCTGAAGCTGCGAACTTAGCTAAAGGGAGCAATAAAAAAGGTACTAAAGTTTTAGTATCTGGAGCTGTTCATCCTCAAGCAATCGAAAACTTAGATACTTACGGCTATACCCGTGATTATGAAGTAGAAGTTATTGATACAAAAGCTGATGTTACTGATTTAGATGACCTGAAATCTAAGTTAGATCCTAAAGAAACTGTTGCTGTAGTTGTTCAATATCCAAACTTCTTTGGATCAATTGAAGATATTAAAGCAATTGCTGATTTAGTTCATGAAACAAAAGCTGAACTAATTGTTTCATCAAACCCATTAGCTCTAGGTAAGTTAGAAGCTCCGGGTAAATTAGGTGCAGATATGGTTGTTGGAGATGTTCAGCCATTCGGTATTCCTATGTCTGTTGGTGGACCGCATGCAGGTTACCTAGCAGTTAAAAAATCATTAACTCGTAAATTACCTTCGCGTATTATTGGTCATACTTATGACAGTGATGGAGAAGAAGGATTCGTTATGGCTCTATCTACACGTGAGCAACACATCCGTCGTGAAAAAGCTACATCTAACTATTCTTCCAACCAAGCATTATTTGGACTAACTTCTGCAATTACTATGTCTGTTCTAGGTAAAGAAGGAATCCAAGAAGTGGCACAACGTAACATCACTAATGCTCACTATCTAGCTAAGAAAGTAGAAGAAGCAGGATTTGAATTAGTTAATGAAAGTCCTTACTTCAATGAGTTCAGTGTTAAATTAAACAAAGATATCGCAGAAGTTAACTCAGCTTTATTAGAAAAAGGCTATGTTGGCGGATACGATGCTTCAGATGCATATGGAGAAGAAAATATTTATCTCTTATGTGCTACTGAAAAACGCACGAAAGAAGAGATGGATGAATTTGTTAATGCTCTAGCGGAGGTGGCTAAATAATGTTTACAGATTACAATACATTAATTTTTGACTTGTCACAAGAAGGTCATACAGCATATGACTTACCTTCATTAGAAATTGAAGAGTATGATCTATCAGCTGACTTAGATAACCATTTAGTACGTGAAGAAGCAGCTAATTTACCAGAAGTGTCTGAATTACAATTAATTCGTCACTATACAGCTTTATCTAGTCGAACATTTGGTATCGAAACAGGACCTTATCCTTTAGGGTCATGTACAATGAAGTACAACCCTAAAGTTAACGAAGATATTGCAGCTATGCCTGGATTTGCGAATGTTCACCCATTACAGTCTGTTGAATCAAAACAGGGTGCACTGCAAGTAATGTATGAAATGCAGGAAGCATTGAAAGAAGTAACTGGTTTTGATGCTGTAACTTTACAGCCTAAAGCTGGTGCTCATGGTGAGTTAACAGCAATCTTGGCATTCAAGAAATATTTCCAGGAAAAAGGCGAATTAGAAGAACGTAAATACATTTTTGTGCCAGACTCAGCTCACGGAACGAACCCGGCAACTGCAGCAGTTGCAGGTTTTGATATTGTTGAGTTCCCATCCAATGAAAAAGGTATGATGGACGTTGAAGCTGTTGAAGCAGCTATCGAACAGTATGGGCCAGAAACAGTTGCAGGTGTTATGATTACTAACCCTTCTACTGCAGGTGTATTCGAGACTTATGCAAAAGACATCGTAGAGTTGATCCACGATGCTGGAGGACTAGCATACTATGATGGAGCAAACTTAAACGCTATCATGGGTATTACTTCACCAGGTCTTATGGGATTTGACGCAGCCCACATGAACTTGCACAAAACAATGACAGGACCTCACGGTGGTGGTGGACCTGGATCTGGACCAATCGGAGTAAATGATAAATTGGCACCTTACTTACCAGCACCAATGATTCAAAAAGAAGGAGACAGCTACTCACTCTATGATCCTGAAAAATCAATCGGTCGAGTTTCAGGTTACTATGGTAACTTTGGAGTAAACTTGCGCGCGTATGCTTATGTACGTGCGATGGGAGCAGATGGATTACGTCGTGTTTCAGAAGATGCTGTACTAAATGCTAACTACCTTCGTGCAGAACTTAAAGATAAATATGATATGGCATTCCCAGGATATTGTATGAACGACTTCACAATGACATTATCTCGTCAAGCTAAAGAAGATGATGTCACTGCTAAAGATGTTGGTAAACGTATGTTAGACTACGGAGTTCATGCTCCTACAACTTACTTCCCGTTACACGTTGATGAATGTTTACAATGGGAGCCGACTGAAACTGAATCTAAACAAGATTTAGACTACATTATCGAAGTAATGTTAAATATTGCTGAAGAAATTGAGACTGACCCAGAGATGGTTCGTAAAGCACCACACAATGCGCCAGTGACTCGTTTAGATGAAGTACTTGCTTCACGTAAACCAGTTCTAACTTACGACAGAGAAGCAATCGAAGCACAATATGAAGTATTTAAAGAAACACATGCTGATTTATTCGAACAAGAAGACCAGCAATCTCCAGGAAGTGCGAAAGCATAAACCTAGAGTTAGAGAAAAAGAGGGTGAACCTCTTTTTCTTTTTTAAATAAAGTTTGACGTCAGCTATAATATTTGGTATATTAATAGTTGTGTAAAATAATGCAGCAAGAAATGCTTTACACGTCAACATTTCTTTGCCTGTTAATTAAACAGTAGCGTATGATTGTGTAACCCGCGGCTGCATAGGGCGAAGATCCAACAAAGGAATGCACGTTAAAGTAAATTTCCTAAATTATTTTACTCCAAATAACTATCAATAAATTGGAGGATTTTATTATGTCAAGATATACAGGCCCAATGTGGAAAAAATCAAGAAGATATGGTGTTTCTTTATCAGGTACTGGTAAAGAATTAGAACGTCGCCCGTACGCACCAGGACAACACGGTCCTAACGCTCGTGTTTCCTTATCAGAATATGCTTTACAGTTACATGAAAAGCAAAAATTACGCTTCATTTACGGATTGAATGAACGTCAATTCTTTAATCTGTTTGAAAAAGCAGGTAAGATTCGTGAAGGATTACATGGAGAAAATTTCCTGGTTCTACTAGAGCGTCGTTTAGATAACCTTGTCTACCGATTAGGATTGGCTACAACACGTCAACAAGCACGTCAGTTAGTTAACCACGGTCATATTTTAGTAGATGGAAAACGTGTGGATATTCCTTCTTACACAGTAGAAGTTGGACAGGTAATCTCTGTTCGTGAAAGATCGCAAGAGATGCAGATCATCAAAGATGCTGTTGAAGCAGTTTATGGTCGTCCAGATTTTGTTACTTTTGATGCTGATAAATTAGAAGGTTCATTAGTTCGCTATCCTGAGCGTGAAGAAATGCCGGCTGAAGTTGAAGAATCTTATGTTGTTGAGTTCTACTCACGTTAATTAGAATAAAAAGTTACCAAACAGGAAGTTTTGACTTCCTGTTTTTTATTATAATTTTTTTGAAAATACTTGACGGGTCAGATTAATCTCGCAGTTTAATTTCCTATATAAGAATAATCTACAATATAATTCAAAGAACAATATATATTTGTTATAATGTAGACTGGAATTAAATAAGAAAGGGGGCTTGAGATGCAGACTGCCATAATTATTCTTATTCTTGTGCTTCTGCTCCTTGTAGTACTGGTTTATTATTTACGTGAAAAGCATTTTCAAACAATTGATACGCTCAACCAGCTAAAAGCCGATATTTACAATGAGAATGTGGATGGTTTGTTTGAACAAGCTGAAGAGGTTAAATTTTCAGGTGCTTCACAAGATAAATACAATGAAGTAAAAAAACAGTGGAGTAGTGTTCAAGAAAATAATTTTCCGAAATTGTCTAATGCTATTGCAGAGTCTGAAAAATCAGTAGATACTTATCGACTTCGTAAGGCTAGTAAGTTCGAAGATGAAGCTGAAAAAATTATTACTGAAACAAATAAAGAAATATTTGATATTAAAAATAAAATTAATAAATTTCTAGAAGCTGCTGAAAAAAATCAAAAAGAAATTGCAAATATGCATGATCAATATCAAGGCTTACTTAAAGAGTTGTTAACTAAGAGTTTCAACTACGGGCCGGCTGTTTCTGCTCTGGAATCTAATTTTAAGAATATAGAAGAAGAATTTAATAAGTTTACTTTCTATACAAGTAAAGGTGACCACGTTCAAGCAAGAAATCGCCTGAGCACCGTTAAGCAGATGATAAAAAAAATGTCCAATTATATGAGTCGTATTCCAGGATATTTGAATAAGCTTAATGAACTCTATCCTAAGGAACTCGAGCAATTAAAATCAGGATATACAAGCTTAATAGATAAAAGAATTGCTTTTGCTAATGATCAAATCTTGCAGGATATAGCTGTAGCTGAGTCTAAAATAGAGAATATCTACAATCAGATAGAGCTTTTAAAATTAAAAGAAGCTCAAAACGAAATGAAAGCTCTTGAAAGCGACATCGATGATTTATATACTCTGATGGAAAATGAGTACCAGGCTCAAGTTAAAGTGCAGAGCCAATTTTCAAAACTAAAAGATATTTTTCAAAATTTATATGATCGCAATCGTCAAATAAAAATTGAAACTGATCGAATGAGCCAAATTTATCATATGTCAGATGAAACTTTGAGTTATGGTTCTAAAATGGAACAGGAAATTTCAAATCATGAAATGAATTATGAAAGAATCCGTAGTGAAGTCGCACAAAGCGATATTATTTATTCTCAATTATCCAGTACTATGGATAAACTTTTTGATAAAACACAAAAAATGTATGATCAGCAAAATACATTTTTAGATAATTTATATGGTTTATCTGATGAAGAAGAACAGGTGAAACAAGATTTAGACCTATTTGCTCATCGCATGAGTGAAATTAAGCATATTTCAGATCGCTCTAACTTACCAGGTCTGCCTTCAGACTTTTATGATTACTACAGTTACATAACGAATCGAATTAATGAATTGGCTCATGAATTAGATCGTGTTCGACTTGATATGCAGGAAGTCAGATATCTTTATGATATTATTAAACAGGATCTGCCAGAATTAGAAAAACAGATGGATGATATGTTATATCATGCTGAAGCTACAGAATTAATCATTCAAAGTCTGAATAAATATCGTCATGAAATTCCAAATATGAATGAAGTTTTTGACATGTTGTCTCATTATTACTATACAGAAAATAATTATGAACGAGCTTTCTCATTAGCAGCAGAGACATTAAGCGATATTGATTCTTCTGAGCTTGACTATATTCAACAAAAATTAAAGGATCGCAAATAACATAGAGTTTATCTCCATTCTAAACTCTATGTTTTGTGTTTTCTACTGAGAAAGGACGCAAATATGATATATTTTGATAATAGTGCAACAACTCATATTTATTCAGAAGCTTTAGAAACTTACCAGGTGGTTTCCAATAAATATTTTGGTAATCCATCAAGTTTACATCAATTAGGAGAATCGTCTTCTCAATTATTAACTCAATCTCGTAATCAAATCGCAGAATTTTTTCATGTTTCTTCTCAGGAAATATTTTTTACATCAGGTGGAACAGAAGGAAATAATTGGGCAATTAAAGGGACAGCCTTTGAGAAAATGACTGCAGGTAAACACCTGATAACGAGTGCAGTCGAACATCCCTCTGTCAAAAAAACTTTTGAACAATTAGAGAATATGGGTTTTGAAACGACTTATTTATCAGTTGATAATCAAGGCAGAGTGAATCTAGAGGAATTAGCTCAATCGATTCGACCGGACACAAGCTTGGTATCGATTATGGCAGTTAACAATGAAGTGGGCAGTGTTCAGCCTATTGAAGAGATTGGAAAAATTTTACAAGACTATCCTCAGGTTCATTTCCATGTCGATGCTGTCCAGGTTCCAGGCATGGTTGAATTAGATTTATCTGATAATTCCCGGATAGACCTGGCCACTTTTTCTGGACATAAATTCCACGGGCCCCGGGGCATCGGTTTTCTTTATAAAAATATGAATAGAAGAATTCAGCCCCTCTTAACGGGTGGTAATCAAGAGAAGGGTCAACGTTCGGGCACTGAAAATGTACCGGCTATCGCTGCTATGGCGAAAGCTTTACGTATACGCTTTGACGATGCTGATCAAAAAGTTAAAAATATAGCTGATTTAAGAGAAACTCTTAGATGCCAAGTGGATCGTTATGAACATGTCAAAGTTTTTTCTCCTATCCAAGGAGCTCCTCATATTTTATGTTTTGGTATCGCCGGGATTCGAGGAGAAGTATTGGTTCATGCTTTAGAAGAGCAAGATATATACGTTTCAACCACGAGTGCCTGTTCAAGTAAAAAGAAAACAGAGTCTTCCACACTCTCTGCAATGAAGGTTGATTCCCGATTATCTGAATCAGCTATTCGAGTGAGTTTATCTGAAACGAACACTTTAGAGGAAGTCGACTCATTCATTCAGGCATTTGACGAAATTTATACAGATTTTCAAGCAGTTTTTAAAAGTAAAGGAGATTAAGTATGTCATATTCCGAAATAATGATCCGTTACGGAGAATTATCAACCAAAGGAAAAAATAAAAAAGATTTTATTCGAAAACTCCGCTCTCATGTTCAATCAGCCATCAGTGTTTTTCCAAAGGCGAATGTCCGATCCAATCATGATCGGATGTATATTGAACTCAATGGAGAAGATTATGAAGAGGTAAAAGAAAAGCTTGTCAATATCTTTGGTATTCAAAGTTTCTCACCTGTCTTACAAGTAGATAAAAACATAGAAGCCATTGAGCAGGCGGTTATTCAAGTGGTCACAGAACTCTATACCAGCGGGAAGACATTCAAAATCGGAACCAGACGAGCTGATAAAGATTTTCCTCTAGATACGATGGAAATAAACCGCGAAGTAGGGGCGGCTGTCATTCAAGCTCTGCCTGAGATTGAAGCAAAAATGAAGAATCCCGATATTATGGTCAATATTGAGATAAGAAAACAAGGGGTTTTTCTTTACACTCATAAAGTCCAAGGAGCAGCAGGATTTCCGGTCGGAACAGGTGGTAAGGCAATGTTGATGCTCTCAGGAGGAATCGATTCGCCTGTAGCAGGCTATTTGACTTTGAAAAAAGGAGTAGAAGTAGAGGCCGTTCATTTTTACAGTCCGCCTTATACAAGTCCTCAGGCTTTAGATAAAGCTAAAGACTTGACTGCTAAATTAGCTAAATATGCCGGCTCTATCCATTTTATTTCAGTACCCTTTACTGAGATTCAAGAAGAAATAAAAAATAAAACACCTGATAGTTACAGTATGACTTTGAATAGAAGATTTATGATGAGAATTACGGATCGTCTAAGAGAAGAAAGAAATGCCTTAGCTATTGTTACTGGTGAATCAATCGGTCAAGTGGCTTCTCAGACTTTAGAAAGCATGGCCGCTATTAATCAAGTGACTGAAAGTCCTGTTCTGCGTCCTTTAGTTTCCATGGATAAGACAGAGATTATTGATTTAGCTAAAAAAATTGATAGTTACGAATTATCTATTCAGCCTTATGAAGATTGCTGTACTGTATTTGCCCCTCAGAGGCCGGCAACTAAACCAGACCTGGATGAGGTGTTCAGACTGGAAGAAAAGCTAGATATCGATGCCTTAGTTCAGCGTGCTATTGACGGCATTAAAATAGAAAAAATTAAAGTTGAAGATTCAACAGATTATAAAGTAAGTGAAATGTTTGCTGATCTCCTGTAAAATCAAGTGGTCAGAAAATATTTCATATGCTACAATAAAGAGGAAAAACTAGGATTAAGAGAAGTACTGTTTAGAAACTTTTCAGAAAAAGGGTGGTTGATGAAAACCCTAAGTAGATAAACAGGAAGTTGCTTATGAGTTGATAAAAAATTATCTGGTACGACCCATTATCGTCGACAATAAGTGACTTCCTTTAAAAGGTAAGTAATTTAGGTGGTACCACGTCGAAGCGTCCTATACATTAGCGGGCGCTTTTTTATTTTTAAATGAAAGGATACAGATGATGACTAAAGAAATTAATATGGAAACAAAGTATCAGCCGACAGAGGTTGAAGAGGGAAAGTATAATGAATGGATTGAAGAAGGCTATTTTAGACCCAGTGGAGACCAGGAGGCTGAGCCCTATTCTATTGTCATCCCTCCACCGAATGTAACAGGTAAGCTTCATTTAGGTCATGCCTGGGATGTCACGCTGCAAGATATTATTATTCGTCAGAAACGGATGCAGGGTTATGATACGCTCTGGCTGCCGGGTATGGATCATGCAGGAATTGCGACTCAAGGAAGAGTAGAGGAACGTTTACGCCAAGAGGATAATTTGACACGTTATGATCTAGGGCGCGAGAAATTTATAGATAAAACATGGGAATGGAAAGAAGAATATGCTTCGATTATTCGTGAACAGTGGGCTAAAATGGGCATTTCTTTGGATTACGAAAGAGAGCGCTTTACTTTAGATGAGGGATTATCTCAAGCTGTCCGAAAAGTTTTTGTTGAATTATACAAAAAAGACCTGATTTACCGTGGAGAATATATTATTAATTGGGATCCGAAATTACGTACTGCTTTATCCGATATTGAAGTCGAATATTCAGATGACAATGGTGCTTTCTATCACTTGCGTTACCCAGTCATCGGGGAAGATGAAGTGCTTGAATTAGCGACTACACGGCCGGAAACCTTATTAGGTGATACTGCTGTCGCTGTTCACCCGGAAGACGAACGCTACCAGCATTTAATCGGTAAAAAAGCGCTAGTTCCCATTGTTAATCGTGAAGTACCTATTGTAGCGGACACTTATGTTGATCAAGAGTTTGGGACAGGGGTCGTTAAGATTACACCAGCCCATGACCCAAATGACTTTGAAGTGGGGAATCGTCACGATTTACCACGTATTAATGTTATGAATGATGATGCAACAATGAATGCTGAAGCCGGTAAATATGAAGGTCTGACGCGTGAAGATTGCCGTAAAGCTATTGTAAAAGACTTAGAAAGCGACGGCTATCTGAAAGAAATAGAAGAGATGGTCCATAGTGTAGGTCATTCGGAACGCTCAGGTGCAGTAGTAGAACCCCGTCTTTCGACCCAATGGTTTGTTCGTATGCAGCCATTAGCTGAAACGGCTATCAATAATCAATCGACAGATGAGCGAGTTGATTTTTATCCTCAGCGTTTTGAGAAGACGTTCTTAGATTGGATGAATAATGTCCATGACTGGGTTATTTCTCGTCAATTATGGTGGGGACACCAAATTCCAGCTTGGTATCATAAGGATACAGGTGAAGTCTATGTTGGAGAAGAAGAGCCTGAAGATATTGAAAATTGGACTCAGGATGAAGATGTGTTAGATACTTGGTTCTCATCTGCCTTATGGCCGTTTTCGACTATGGGCTGGCCGGATGAAGACGCAGAGGATTTTAAGCGTTATTTCCCTACAAATACCCTTGTGACAGGTTATGACATTATTTTCTTCTGGGTATCCCGTATGATTTTTCAGTCATTGGAATTTACAGACCAGAGACCATTTGAAAATGTATTAATTCATGGGTTAATTCGTGCCGAGGATGGGCGTAAGATGTCTAAGTCTCTAGGTAATGGAATTGATCCCATGGATGTGATTGAAGAATATGGTTCGGATGCTTTGCGTTGGTTCTTAACTACAGGATCGGCACCGGGCCAAGATGTCCGTTTCTCTTATGAGAAAATGGATGCGGCTTGGAATTTTATCAATAAATTATGGAATGCGAGCCGCTTTGTTTTAATGAATTTAGATGATTTCTCCTATGAGGACATTGATTTAACCGGAGACTTAAATGTCGCTGAAAAATGGATCCTTGCTCGTTTGAACGAAACAATTGATACAGTTGTTGAAAATTCCGAAAAATTTGAATTTGGTGAAGCCGGTAAAGCTATCTACCACTTTGTATGGAATGACTACTGTGACTGGTTCATAGAAATGAGTAAAGAAAGTTTACAAAGGGGGACCGAGGAAGAAAAGAATAAAAGCAAGAGCATTTTAGTTTATGTTTTAGATCAAATTTTAAGACTCATGCATCCATTTACACCATTTGTGACTGAAGAAATTTGGCAGTATATTCCTCATGAGGGTAATACTATCATGTTAGCTGACTATCCGGAAATAAAGTCTGAGTTTAATGATCCAGAAGCCATTCAGCATATGAATATTTTAATAAATGTTATTCGATCAGTACGTGCGATACGTACAGAAGCAAAACGTCCTCTATCGCAGCCGATTCAACTGATTATTAAACCTGATAATGAATCTATTGCTCATTTCCTGAAAGAAAATAAAGTTTATATAGAGAACTTTACGAATCCAGAAGAATTAACGATTGACCTGAAAGGCAGTCATGATGCTGAAGTGAAGTCTGCGATTATCTCTGGAGCTGAAATCTATGTTCCCTTAAGTGGATTGATTGATGCAGATGAAGAAATTAAACGCTTAGAAAAAGAAGTAGACAAATGGGAGAATGAGGTAAAACGTGCAAAAGGAAAACTGGCTAATGATAAATTTGTTTCGAATGCACCACAGGAAATAGTAGATCAAGAACGTGAAAAACTAGCTCATCATGAGGAAAATCTGAAAAAAGCTCAAAATCAACTGGAGCAGATGAAAGTCTATAAAGAGGAGCAATAAGATGCCTAAGCTTGATACAGTGTTCTTTGATATGGATGGTCTGATGTTTGATACAGAAAGTCTTTATTTCAAGTCCAATCAAATCACTCTTGAGAAAATGGGCTACGACTATACGATAAATCACTATCAAGAAGTTATCGGCAAGTCTGGAGATGATTTCATCGAAAAGATGTTGGAGGTTGTCCAGACAAAAGAAGCCTATGACTATTTTATCAAAACAGCAGATGCTTATTTTCTCAAGTATATTAAAGAAAATCCTGTCGAAGCGAAGAAAGGTTTGTATGATTTAATCAAGTATCTAGATCGGATCGGTGCTAAAAAATCCATTGTATCCAGCTCAAACTCGAATGTCATTGATGTCTTACTTGAGAAAGCTAATCTCTCGAATGGCTTTGATTACGTGATCAGCGCGGACATGGTCACCCATACTAAGCCTCACCCTGAACCTTATTTAAAAGCTTTAGATTTAGGAGAGACCGATTCTTCTGTAGTCTGGGTTCTGGAAGACTCTTTATCGGGACTCAAGTCAGCAGATGCAGCCGGTCTTCGGAAAATATTAATTCCTGATTTATTGGTAGTTGATGAAGAAAGTCGAAAGATAGCTGACTATATCATGGATGATTTGCATGAAGTTAAAGAATTTTTCAAACAATAAGCAAAAATATATACCTCCTTATGCGTATGTTAAGTCTAAGAGCATAGGGAGGTTTTTTGTATGGAAAAAATACCGACAGTTAAAGAAAAATATCCGGAAGAAACACGACCGCGAGAACGTTTGATAGCACATGGACCCGAAGCATTAGCTGATTATGAACTTCTAGCTATATTATTAAAAACAGGCTCCCGTCAACAGAATGTTATAGATTTATCCTTAAGTTTATTAAATCAATTCGGTAGCTTATATGAGTTAAAGCAGGCTTCAATCACAGAATTAACTTCTTTTGCGGGTGTGGGTCCAATTAAAGCAAGTGAAGTAATCGCAGCTTGTGAGTTAGGTTATCGGATTGCTCATTCTGCACAAAAGAAAAAAGGGAAAATTACTTCTACTCAATCTGCCGGCCAGTATTTTGTTCGTCTTTTCCATGGACTGCAGCAAGAACAGGTAATGGCCGCCTATCTCAACACCAAAAATGAAGTCATCAAAGTAGAAATGGTTTTTAAAGGTTCGCTGAATAGTTCTGTAGCGCATCCAAGAGAAATATTTAAAGGGGCAGTTAAATATTCGGCCGCTCGTATTATCTTAGCCCATAATCATCCATCAGGTAATACGGAACCATCCCAAGCTGACCAACTTTTCACGAAAAGAATCGTAGAATGTGGGGAGATGATGGGTATTGAAATTTTAGATCATTTTGTTGTGGGAGCAAATGATTATATAAGTCTGAGAGAATATGGCTGGATGTGATTTTTATAATGCGTAATAATTGTCCCACCTACATATAAATGCTATAGTATATATACATTCATCAAGTCAATAACATTTTTATACACTTTAAAAAGTGACAGGGATGGATATTGTTTTGAAGAAGTATATATTAATTTTGTGTCATCGGCACGAGGAGGAATTTTTTTAATGGAACAAGGTACAGTGAAATGGTTTAATGCTGAAAAAGGTTTTGGATTTATCGAACGTGAAGGCGGAGACGATGTATTCGTTCATTTCTCAGCAATTGAAGGAGAAGGCTTTAAGTCTTTAGAAGACGGTCAAGCTGTTGAATTTGAGATTGAAGAAAGCGACCGTGGCCCACAAGCTACGAACGTTAATAAAATCTAATTTAATTGATTAAATATTAAGCTAGTTGATAGTCTTCTATCAGCTGGCTTTTTCTATGTAGAAAGTTTATTGACTTTCAATTTTCTATGTACTATTCTAAAATAATGAATGGAAACTATAGTATTAATATAAAATATATATGAACTTATAAATTTATAAAAAGATTGGAGAGAATTGCTGAGGTGAAAGATGAATAAATTTATATCAAATAAAAAACTCATTGGTATTTTAGTCAGTGTCATCGTGATTTCAGCTTTAATTGCTCTTTCTTTAAACAGACAAGGAAATGTCAATGGCGTCCAAGCTTCGATTAATGATCTTACCGCTTTTACTGGGAAAGTCATTACTGCACCACTTAATATCGCAGCTGACAGCTTTGATTCGATTGATAATTTAACAAATACTTATGAAGAAAACCGGCATTTGAAGAGCCAGATGGACGAAATGGAAGAGCTTCAAACAAAATTAACTACAGTAGAGGCAGAAAATCAGCAGCTTAAAGAAGAGCTGTCCTTGAACCACTCTTTATCAGAATATGAAAAAATTCATACCACTATCATTTCACGTAATCCCGATACTTGGATTGATCAGATTGTGATAGACAAAGGAAGTGAAAACGGGGTGGAATTAGGAATGGCTGTACTTTCTCAAAATGGTTTAATCGGTCGGGTGAGTGAAATCAGTCCTACAAGCTCAAAAGTTACCCTGGTGACTACTTTAGATCAAAGAGAGAACCTGGTCTCAGCTGAAGTGCAGTTAGAAGATGATGAAGTTGCTCATGGTGTGATCCAATCTTATGATAAAGAAACTGACCGTCTAATCATGGATCAAATAACAACTGATACCCCACTTCAAGAGGGACAGGAAGTTGTCACATCAGGTTTAAGCGGGATGACCCCGGGTTCTTTAAAAATTGGGACAGTTAATGAAGTAACTGCAGGAGATTTTGGCTTAACTCAGAAAATCTATATTACTCCAGCTGCTAATTTTAATGATATCCGTTATGCGACAGTTGTTAAGCGATTAGCAGAAAGTGGAGAATAAACATGGCAGAAAAGTGGAAAATTAGACTGCTGCCTTTTTTCAGTTTGTTTATTTTATTTTTACTGGATGGAATTATTAGTGCTTATTTTGGATCACAATTAAGTATGGGACAAGCAGAAATTTTCCCGCGGCTTTTATTTATCGGCTTGTATTATTTTACCTTTCGTTTGCCAGTTAAACACATCATGTATCTCTCTCTCTTCTTGGGTTTTTTAATGGACAGCTATTATACAGGCATTTTAGGAATATACATGGCCTCCTTTACCATTGTTATTTACTTCACGACTTTGTTTAAGAGCAGGACAGATTTAAATGTCCTAACGATTGGTTATTTTGGTATTTTTATGTATTTTGTATTTGAGTCTCTAGTCTATCTTTTTTATAGTTGGATAGGGTACCACTCGATTGGCATTGGGCGGTTCTTACTCTTTTATTTGAGCCCTTCCTTGTTGTTTAACTCTGTGTGGTACCTCTTGCTGTATCCAGTCTTAAATAAAATATTGGATTATTGCGGAGCGAAACCGTTAGAAATTTTATTTACGACAGAATAAATAATCGAGGATGAAAAAATCCTGGGTTATTTTATTTTAAAGATGGAACAAGCAGTGGAGACTAAGATCTTTGGGACAGCCCTATCTATTCTATCTATCCGCTTTAAGGAGCAATTTCACTTTCAATAAGAGGATTGTTATTGACTTCAATTTATAAATTTGGTAATATTCTCATGTTGTATGTTGTGATGCGATGCACCACAGCTGTAACCGCACATTGATGAGTTTGAAGTCCGCAAGGCACTTATCGTGGCGAGTCTGAGTATAATAAGGAGGTGCGCATATGTACGCAATTATTGAAACAGGTGGAAAACAATTAAAAGTCCAAGAAGGACAAGCAATTTACATTGAAAAAATTGAAGTGGCTGAAGGTGACAAAGTTACATTTGACTCTGTTGTTTTAGTAGCTGGTGATGATGTTAAAGTAGGTGCTCCATTTGTAAATGGTGCTGAAGTTGAAGGAACGGTTGAAAAACATGGCCGTCAAAAGAAAGTAATGACACGTATTTACCGTAGACGTAAAAACTCTCATCTTACACAGGGACATCGTCAGCCTTACACCAAAGTTATGATTAACTCAATTAACGCTTAAGAGGACTTGATAAAATGATTCAAGCTTCATTTTTTGAGAATAAAGATTCTCAATGGCTGTCATTTATCCTAAAAGGTCATGCTGATTCCGGACCTTATGGTTATGACATTGTTTGTGCAGCTGTCTCGGCCTTGACGCTGAGTGTTATTAATAACGCTCAGCGCCTGCTTGATGTCAGCTTAATTATTGAAGCTGAAGAAGTGGAAGGTGGTTTTCTAAAAGCCAGTCTTCCTCCAAGCTTTGATGGTAAGAAAAAAGCTGAGATTCAACTATTACTGAATCATTTATATTGGTCTTTGAAAGATATTGAAGAAGAATATAACGAACATATAGAGGTAAAAAAAATACAAGCATAGGAGGTGTTCTACATGTTAAAAATGAATTTACAATTTTTCGCGACTAAAAAAGGTGGAGGTTCTTCATCTAACGGGCGTGATTCTAATGCTAAACGCCTAGGAGCTAAAACAGGTGACGGCCAATTAGTAACAGGCGGTTCAATTATTTATCGCCAGCGCGGGACTAAAATTTTACCAGGTGTGAATGTTGGACGCGGAGGAGATGACACATTATTTGCAAAAGTAGATGGTGTGGTTCGTTTCGAACGTAAGGGTCGCAATAAAAAGCAAGCTTCTGTTTATCCAGTAGCTTAATTAATTAAAAATTTTATATAGCCATCAAAATTCGCATAATTTTGATGGCTATTTTATATGAAGGAGGGATGATTATGAAAACATTGGTAGAACGTATATTTAAAGATATTGATGAATCTAATCTTTTGTTAAAAGAAGCGCTTGATTTATCTTATATGGAAGCGTATATCGAAACAGCAGAGAATATTCTGGACGGGCGGACAACTCGAGTTATAGAAGATCAGCCCAAGCAAAAAGTTGTTAAACAATTAAATGATATCTATTCACATCTAGAGCTGGAAATTGCAAGTCCGGAAGAAATTCGCAGGGCTAACCAATTTATTTTGTTAAAAGCTGCACAAGAAGACTACATCCAATCCAATCATCGAATTACGCCAGACTTAATAGGTCAAATCATAGCTTACTTCTCTCTTCTTTTTATCAAAAAAGAAGAAAATATTCATCTTGTAGATTTTGGAGTAGGGACCGGGAATTTACTAACGACGGTGATGAATCAGCTTCAGGCAGAAGGAAGCAAGATTAAAGCGACAGGTATTGATATTGATGATTTGCTCTTGTCGGCAGCTATTGTTACTTCCAGTATGCAGGGGCATCAAGATATTCAATTTATGAAGCAGGATGTCTTGACCAATCTTTTTATTGAACCGGCAGATATTGTGATGAGTGATCTTCCTGTAGGCTATTACTCCAATGATGACCAGGCTAAAGAATTTAAGTTATCATTTGATGAAGGACATTCTTATGCCCATCTTTTATTTATAGAACAAGCTTTGAACTACCTGAAAGAAAACGGTTTAGCTTTTTTTGTTGTACCTTCTGAAATTTTTCAGGACGAAAAGGCAAAAAGTTTGATACAATATACACATGAGGTTGGATTTTTCCAAGCCATTATTCAATTACCTCAAATTTTTTTCAAAAATGAAAAAAATCATCAGTCTATTGTTTTTATACAAAAGAAGGGGAGCCGGGCTAAACAAGCGAAAGAGGTCTTAATTGCGAGAGCTCCAGATTTTACTCAAAAAGAAAAGGTTTTTACGTTTTTTAATGATATCTCTACTTGGAAAAATCAAAATTTTTAATTTATGGAGGAGAATATTTCTATGGAATTAACTATGGCTATTAACGCAGGTTCTTCTAGTTTGAAGTTTAAACTATTTGAAATGCCTGCTGAAAATGTTTTGGCTTCAGGTTTGGTGGAAAGAATCGGTCTTAATGATTCTATTATTACGATTAAATATGGTGAAGGTGATAAGTTTAACGAAGTACTTGATATCGATGACCATGAGGTTGCAGTACAAATGATGCTTGAAAAACTTATCGAATTAAATATTATTGAGAGCTACGATCAAATTACTGGAGCTGGTCACCGTGTAGTTGCTGGAGGAGAAGACTTCTCTGAGTCGACTGTATTAGATGAGGCAGCAATCCAAAAGATTGAGGACTTGTCGGAGTTAGCACCTTTACATAACCCGGCGAACGTCACCGGTATTCGGGCGTTCTCTAAAGTACTGCCTGATATCACTTCAGTTGCAGTCTTCGACACATCTTTCCATACGACAATGCCAAAAGAAAATTATTTATACAGTATTCCTATGGAGTATTATGAAAAGCACGCAGCTCGTAAATATGGAGCTCATGGAACTTCACATGACTTTGTGGCTAACCGTGCGGCAGAAATCTATGGTAAACCAATTGAGGACTTAAAGATTATTACCTGTCACCTAGGAAATGGTGCATCCATTACTGCTGTAGATGGTGGAAAATCAATCGATACATCTATGGGCTTCACCCCTCTGGCGGGTGTTACGATGGGAACTCGTTCAGGTGATATTGATCCTTCCTTATTACCATACTTAATGGAAAAAGAAGGAATTGAAACCATAGGAGAAATGGTTAACGTCTTGAATAAAAAGTCAGGTTTACTAGGCCTTTCTGGCGTATCATCTGACATGCGTGATGTAGAAGATGCAGCAGCAGAAGGCAATGAAGATGCCCAAGTTGCTTTAGATATCTTTGCTAATCGTGTTCAAAAATATATCGCCCAGTATATTGCTATGATGAATGGTGTGGATATCATTGTCTTTACTGCTGGTATTGGAGAGAATGGACCGGATATGCGTGAGCAGATCATCAATGGAATCACATGCTTTGGATGTGAAATTGATCCTGCTAAGAATGATGGTGTGCGCGGTAAAGAAACAGAATTAAACACAGATGACTCTAAAGTTAAAGTTTACTTAATTCCGACGGATGAAGAACTGTACATTGCACGTGAAGTTGCAAGATTAAAATAAAGAGTTGTTTAAGAAAGAAGCTTTACTAAATAAAATTAAAACGAGCCCCGAAAGGGCTCGTTTTAATTTTATTTCATAATAGCATTGAATAAATATTTGGAACTAAACGGCGCGAA
>JAUNQW010000038.1 GCA_030535975.1 Atopococcus tabaci
ACCTGAAATTCATTGGTGGCAGTTCCGCCACCAAACCCCGGCGCCAGTGCATTTCCACTGATGGACTCCTGGATGATTTCCCGGTAATTCACCAGAGGATCCTGATTACTTTCCACCCCTTCCAAGTTAGAGGGATCTGAAAAACTTTCATTCATGATAAAGATGACATTGGTTTCTTCTTCTGCAGCTTCCTGGTCCTCATTTATCTGGTCTGCTTTAGCCCGGTATTTTTCATAAAGCTTCTCGACAGCTTCTTTTGAATAATGATCTAAAGGCTCCATGGGCGGAGCATCTAAATTAAATAAGAAACCTGCGATGAAACCATTTTTGCTGTAATTTTTTCCCTGATTCCAGCCGACCCAGTCCGCTTCTTGGGAATAGACTTTATTGACTGCATTATCCGGATAATTAAAATGACCGATATAGATAAGCAGGCCTGCTGAAAGCGTACCCCCGATGAGCCGGATGATCCAGTTGTTTTTTCTCTTGGTCTGCTTTTTATTTTTAGAGCGGTAACGCCAGGCTGCGAATAATAAAATAAGGGCCAGTACCAGCCCGGTGATGATATAGATGGTATTCCTTTTTCCGACCATTTCAAACAAAAAGCCCATTTCATTCAGCCAATAAATATCATTGGGATAAACGGGTTCAGCTCTGACAGCTGCTTTAAGATTGGTCGAAATACCTCCAAACCAGGATAGGAATAAGACCACCATGCCGCCCATGACCGCACTGCCAAATAAGGAAGAAAAAAAAGTGTACAAGACAAAGATGAGAACTGTCCCGTATAAAAAGAGTTGGGGCCTCGCCTGTGTGATTTCCTGCCAGACATGACTGAAGTTAAAATTAAAATGGAAGAGTTCCAGCAGATAATGAGCTGAAAAGGAGACAAGAAGTCCAATCATCAGCCATTGTATGATTTTTTTTATTTGATTTTTCTCTATCAGAATCACCCCCCTCTTTCTTTGTCCTTTTGATATATCTTCTAATTTTAACATAAATCCTCTGCTTTAGCGATAAATTCAAAAAAACCATGCAGATAAACTCGACATGGTCAAAGTATTTTTAATCAGGATTTAATTGATTCTGAAAGCAAAAGCTCCGTGCGGCAATCTAATTTTTTCTTCTTCTGAATAAACGATTAAATGATCCGCTTCGATATAGTTATCAAAACCAATGGTCCGCTCAACTAAGAGTCCGATTTCTTCATGAAAACTATTTGGATTTTCAAAGGCTTCCCAGTCTACGCCCCCTTTTCCGTTTAATAATTCAGGGAGTGAAATACACACAAAACCAAATCTAGTTTTGTAGAAATAATTTCATTGCTGATTTTCACTTAAAATATAAAAAATCGTTCCATCATCGAATTCTACGGTTTTATGTTTTTTACCTACTTTTTTTACAGTGTCATCTGCTATATGTTTTAATACATCAGTTACTTTGGTCTCAACTTCTTTAGTTCCAAACATCGTCGCTCCCTCCTTATTATCATTTTAGAAGTTAGTTTGAGACTGTCACTTTAACTCTCTTACATCAATCTGATTATACCATATAATCTACAGCTTGTAAACGCTTACACATGTAGTCTGTTAGGCTGAAAATTAAAAAACCTTTTTATTTTTAATGTTTAACCCTTGAATTTATTTCTTCTTGTTTACCGTCTACGACAGGTCGTTTATTGGGGTGCCCCAGATAACCGCAGAGTCTGCGGACGACACTCATATTTTCTGGGTTGAAGTTTTTGCATGCCGGACAGGTGTATCCCTGGTCTTTCACAAAAGCTGCTTCGCCCTCCCATCCACATGCCTTGCAATGGTCGTTGGGACTGTTAACTCCTGCATAAATATTACCCATATGGTTAAAAGCATCCCACAGAGATTCCATCCCCCGCAGGTTATTTGATAAGTTGTTCTGTTCGATATAGAACATGAACCCGCCTGGGGTATACTCATAATATTGAGATTCAAATGACATTTTTTTAACAGGATCAATATTCAGATAGCTGGGGTAGTGAAAGGAGTTTTCGTAGTATTCTTTATCATTAACTCCTTCGATCAAGCCGAATCTTTTTCTATCTATCGAGGCAAATCTGTCCGCTAAACTCTCACTCGGTGTGGCGTAGACTGAGGGCGTGGCTAAAAATTCATCATTAATTTCCTTGGCATAAGCATCTAAGCGCCGGATGATATCCAGTCCCAGGTCATTATATTCTTCTTGAAAATGCCAATGTTCATCTTCTGTGAGGGCTGTCATTGCGTTATGAACGCCTACATAGCCAATGCTGATGCTGGCCTGTTTTTTTCTGTCTCCATCATAAAAGTCTCGGACGGAGGTCTTACCTGTCGGATCTCCCAGTCCACCTTGAGTGTACATGATGGGACAGGTCTCGAGTGAGGCACTCAAGACTGAATCCTCTCTGACATGCAGGCCTTTGCGTACTAACTCCAAGGTGTCGTCCAGCATGTGAAAGAATTTTTTTGCGTTTCCTTTTGATTGAATGGCTAAGTGCGGGAGGTTGATAGAAATAACTCCTAAATTATTTCGACCCTCATAGACTTCTTCTCCATCTTTGTTCTCCCAATAATGGAGAAAGGAGCGACAACCCATGGCTGTAATCGGTTTTCTCCCCCCTTTCATCCTCATCAAATCATCAATATTCACCATATCTGGATAAATTCTCGAGGCAGAAGTTTTTACTGCCAGCTTTTTGATGTCGTAATTAAAATCACCCGGTCGGAGGTTGACTCCTTCTTGGACGAAATAAAGTATTTTAGGAAAGATCGCCGTGATGCGGTGCTTGCCCAGGCCGTCGTATCTGACCTTGAGATGCTGCTTTTGAATTTCCCTCTCCACCCAGCTGGTCCCCAATCCATAGGAGACGGTCGAAAAAGGAGTCTGCGCTGTCGTTGTGGTCATCGTGTTAATATCATACTCCAGCGCCTGCATGGCATCGTAAATATCCTTGCGGGTCTTTTTTCTGGCTAATTCTTCAACTTCTGGTGCATCCTTCAGCACTTCAAAGTAGAGCTGTCGATTTTTCTCCAAGGTCATCTCGCCGTAAGGAGCCAGCAATTTATCTAATTCATGGACGGATACCCCGCCATACTGTTCCCCGCTGATGGCTGAAATTAAGATACCTAAGATGCTGACGGCTGTCGCGATGGACTTCGGTTTTTCCACCCGGGCATTTCCTAATTGCACACCCTCATCCAGCATGTAGGCAAAGTCCGGCAGGGAACAATTCGGCAAGGGTTGATAAGGGCTTCTATCTAAATCATGTAGGTGGATTATTCCTTTCACATGAGCCCTTTGGACCTCCTCCGGATACATCTTCAGGCCCTTGGCTTTGGAGTAAACGCCTGAGAGCAGCTCCCTTTGGGTCATGGCAGTCCTTGAGTCCTTGTTGCCATTTTCATTCATGATATTTTTATCTTTGTTATCGAATCTGCTGAATTGAAACTCCAGGTCCACAGCTTCATCAATGGACTTCTGTTCTACCTTCTTGAATTCTTGGAAGGCTGATAAAATTAAAGGCTCCTCCTTTAAAGCTTCTTTTACGATATTAAAAATTTCACTGCTTTGTATTTCATCATGTTTGAGCACTTCTTCTTCTACAGCATTCAAAATTTCTCTCTTATCATTTGTGAATGCGACATCAAAGACACGCTCAGCACTTTCCAGGCTGCTTTCAATTTTTTCAATATAGAATCGGGAGATTCTCCCGTCTTTTTTAATAACTTTTGTCATCTGTCTCTCTCCTCACATACTCCACCGGTTGACCTTCTTTTAATGTCGCCGGGACATCTATGATGCGTTGATTCGAGCTTCCGCGATATGTTTTTAAGTCCGCTTCGTCTCTTTCTTCATCGATAAAGGGTCCGTCGATCAAAACATCGATATAATTCAGCAAGTCTCTTTTGGGGTCTTCTTCATCCAAGTGGATTAACATTTCGACCAGGTAGCCGGTGTAAGACCAAATACTTTTATCAGGGCACTCTTCTTTAATTTTTCTGCAAATCTCTATTAAATGTGCAGCACTTTGAAAAGGTTCTCCTCCCACAAAGGTGATCCCGTCGACGAATGGAAGACTCAGTTTATCCAATAGAACTTTCTCATGTTTTTTACTGTACCGCTCTCCGTATCCGAACTTCTGAGAAGATTCGTTAAAGCAATTAACACATTGAAACTGGCAGCCGCTGACAAATAGGTTGACCCGTAACCCATCCCCTTCAATGGTGGTTAATTCAGACCGGGTGGTGAACAAGTGCCCGGCCTGCTTGAAAGAAAGACTGGCTGCACTCCGCCGAGCGATGATCTGCCGTCTGATATAAGGCGTTTGGGATGTGGTCTGTTCATAAACATCCCAGGCGAGTTGATATTCCGGTGTTTCTTCGATCGAATGAGGTAATAATGTGTCAGATTTCATAAACTTCCTCCCTTTATTGCTTATAAACACAAAAAAACTGCTCATCCGGAGATGAACAGTCAAAAAAACGACAGAAAGAGAGTATAAATCAAGTTCTATCCTTTCACCTTTTCCATCCCCGAAAAATTGAAACTGCAAGTATGGGCAGGTCTCCTGGCTTGTGCTTCATCCTACTATAGCCCTTCCCATATCAGTCGTCTGATACAGTGGTCTGCTAGTTCGTCCACACATACAGTTGCGGGGGCAGCTCCAGCTTTTTACTGGATTCCCTATTAAGGCATCGATATGCCACCTATACTTGAGATACTATATGTTGTTATATTTAGTTTTATTACCACTACAGGTAGAATTGTAACATAGTCCATACAGACTTCAAGTGAAAGATTTTTTCTCCTGAGTTTTCTTTCTTGACTCTGCATACCCCTACAGGTATTATAAAATCATCAAAACAAAAAGAAAGGACATGATATGCGATGTTATTTTTTAATAAAGTAAATACAATTACCCCTCATGAATTACAAGATAAATTATCAGAAAATCCTACTATTATTGATGTCAGAGAAGTCCACGAATTTGCTTCCGGACACATTTCCCAAGCTAAAAATATTCCTTTAGGCCAAATTGCTCAATATGAGTCAGATCAACCGACTTATGTTATCTGCCATTCTGGTATGCGCAGCAAGCAGGCAGCTAAAGTGTTAGAGAAAAAAGGCTTGGATGTCACCTCCGTTTCAGGCGGCATGGCTCATTGGACCGGCCCTATCAAGAAAGGAAGATAAAGATGAAAATTGTTATTGTTGGAGG
>JAUNQW010000012.1 GCA_030535975.1 Atopococcus tabaci
TGAAAAGAGTCGGAAAGGCCTTGAAAACTCAGTAGTTCCTGGGCGGATGGAAACCTACCTTCTCGATAAAGGGACGGTTGTTATTATAGATTTTGCTCACAATTATGCCAGTCTACAAGCCGTTTTAACATATGTTAATGAAAATTATCCTGATTATACATCTACCGTGGTCGTCGGCAGTCAGAGTCACCGGAGTGAATTGAGATGGTCCGGGATCGCCCGGGCCCTGTCTCAATATGGAGATAAGGTTTATCTAACAGCAGATGATCCCGGCTTCATGCATCCTGATGAAATTTCTCAAGAAATCTCTAAAGAAATTACATCGGACATCAATATTTATTTTGTTCCCGATCGAGAGGAAGCCGTTCGCTCAGCTCTACAGGCAGCTGAAGCTAAAGAAGTTGTTATTCTGGCAGGCAAGGGGAGAGAGACCTCTCAATTCGTTAATGGAAAAAATGAAGCTTATATCGGCGATTACCAAATCTTAAAGGATTATAAAAAAAATAATCAATAATCAGATATTTTTTTGAAATACTTGCTATCATAAAACATAAGAGAGGAGAAAGAAAATTGAATGATGAAAAACAAAAATTCAGTATAAATTCTTTCCTTTTAGGAATCCTTTTCATCCTTGGTTCTTATTTTGCATTTACAAATCCTATTGAAACCTTCGAAACTTTTGCCTTGTTTTTTTCTGTTGTTATCATTCTTTACGGCATTTACCAAATCATTAATTTTTTCCGTTTAAGAAAATTAGCAGAGAACAGATCAATCCTATGGATGAACTTAGTGGCTGGGACTTTTGCAATCATTCTTGGTGTTTATTTTCTTATTAATCCGAATGTAGGAACAAGCATACTGACTGTTCTCTTTGCTGTCTGGTTCCTATTAATATTTGTACAAGCAAGCTTTCGTCTTCGTTTATTAGGCGGACTGCATCCCGTACTCTTTTGGATCTCACTCGCTTTGAATATTTTAGGGATTATTTTAGGAATTCTACTTCTGCTCCATCCTGTCTTTGCTTTTCTAACAGTCACAACCCTGCTGGCTCTAGGCTTGCTTTTGGCCGGAATCAGCCTAATTATCGGCAGCTTCATACATCCTAAATAATATTAAAAACCGATAACAGATTACTATTCACCTGTTATCGGTTTTTTTGCTTATTTATTCTTATCTATAAAATCTAAAATCTGTTGAACGGTCTGATCCAAATCATTATTTTCTATAACAAAATCGGCATCTTCCGGTCTTGCTTCTTCATTAGTCATGTGGCGGTAAATTACTCTTTCTTCAATAGCCTCTTGACAATCTCCCCGCATCTTCATCCGCCGGATCATTTCTTCTTCACTGATGATAAAAAAGATAACCAGACATTGATCTGGGTACTCAGTCTTCATAGCTTTAGCTCCATTTTTATCCATAGCTAAATGCACAAGTTCGTGTTTATCTAAAGCAGACTTAATTTCTTTTAAGCTTAAACCGTAATGATATCCATTATAACAAGTTACTTCTAAAAAATGATGCGGATCCAAATCAGCTTTACCAATGAAATAGTAATCTATACCCTCGACTTCATCCTCTCGAGGGGGCCGTGTAGTTGTTGTAACGAGCTTTACAATACCGTGTTTAGTGAGCTCATTGCCAACAGTCGTTTTTCCGCTTCCACTGGCACCTACCAATACGATAATTTTTTTATTGCGAGCCATAAAGAATCTCCCCCGAATAATCTTTCCTGTATTTTAACATACGCTTAATTTATTTTGTTCAGGAGTATCTTTCTATTACTGATTAATAGGACATTTTGTTCTCAAGATGATTCAATACTTTCGTTAGTGTAAAGGTTAAAATAAAGTATAAAATCATGGAGATAAAGAGAGGTAAAATACCTTTATAAGATTGGGTTTGAACAATACCTGTCTGATAAGTTAACTCAGCTACTCCAATGGTAGAAATAATAGAAGACTCTTTAATGATAGTAACAAACTCATTTCCCAAGGCCGGCCAAATATTTTTTAAGGCTTGAGGAAAAACAATATGACGCATAGTTTTAATATAAGAAAGACCTAAACTTCTTGATGCTTCTGATTGACCGACAGGGATAGAACTCAGCCCAGAACGGATAATTTCTGCTACATAGGCACCGCTATTTAAAGAGATAGCAATAATACCTGCAGCAATAGCCTGGATATTTACCAGCATACCGAGACCGAAGTAGATAAACATCACCTGGATAAGCAGGGGTGTCCCACGAACAAATTCAATATAAGCAGTCGCTAAAGTACTTAAAACCGCCTGATCAGATAAACGCATCAGAGCCAGGAGGACTCCCAAGATAACTCCGAAGAAAACTCCAATCACCGACACCAGGATGGTTGTCTTGGTCCCCTCCCAAAACAAAGGCCAATACTGACTGAGGAAGCTGCCACTCTCTTCATCGTCTTCACTTAATTCAACATAAGGTGAAACTTCTTGTAACCATGTTTCTAATTGATCATCAGCATGGACTTCGTCGATAACTCCATCAGCAAGCTCTACCAGATCGTCTGAGCCCAGAGGAAAGGCTACCGCATTTCCTTCCACTTCTCCACCTTCAAAATCACCTTCATAAATATATAAATCCCCGCGATTTTCTTGATAGATTTGAGCTGTGGAATTTGTCAATATCATCGCTTCAATTTTTTCTGTCTGCAAAGCAATTACCAATTGGTTAATATCGCCGAGAAAATAAGTCTCTGCCCCCTCAACCTGTTCGGCAAAGTCAGCTTGAATAGAGCCTGTTTGAGCTCCCACAGTGTGACCGGCTAAAGATTCTTGATTTCCATAAAGATCACGATTTTTATCTAAGATTACAATCGAAGGTTTATCTTCATAATAAATCTTTGAAAAACTAACGCTCTTTTCCCTTTCAGGCGTTGGACTTAATCCCGCAATTACCATATCAACTGTACCCGCTTCTAAAGCAGGGAGTAAGGCATCAAAACCTAAATCCTCAATTTGCAGATTCACACCTAATTCATCTGCGATAGCCTCTGCCAATGAAATATCCATTCCGATAATTTCATCTTTACCATCAATCGTGGCATGAAACTCATAGGGTGGATAATCTGCACTCGTTCCAAGAATTAAAGTCCCTTTATCCTGTATATCTTCTACTGTCTGAGCAGCTCCTACCTCTTGCGGTAAGCCTAAATAAGTTATTATTAAAACAACAATCAGACTAAGTACTGCCATTGCTTTCTTAAACATCTATTTTCCCCCGTTTTCCATTTTCGAATACACTCGATTATACATTTGAAAGAGTTTTTATTCAAGCTTCTTTCTGCTCCTTACTTTCTTCTTATTTTTTCCACAACCTATTCAACTCTTTAAATAATAAAAACAGGTTCAAGAACCTGTTTTTAACTAGACTCAACTTGTACCAACTTCACTTCAACAGACTAAACATCAGACTTATACCGAATATTATTTTTCTTCTTTCCATGATTGTTCAGCAATCACACGAGTTGTTTGACCTAGACCAAATAATTTAATGAAACCTTCAGCATCATTTTGCTCATAGATATCATCTTCTTCAAAGGACGCTAACTCTTCACTGTATAAAGTATAAGGACTTGTTACAGAAACATCGATGATATTTCCTTTATAAAGTTCCATCTCAACTGTTCCTGTTACATTTTCTTGTGTATAATCTACAAAAGCTTGTAAAGATTTACGTAAAGGCGAGTACCACAAGCCGTTATATACTAATTCTCCATATTTGATAGCTACATGCTGCTTAAAGTGGAAAGTATCACGGTCAATGGTCATTTCCTCTAATTTATTGTGGGCATGGTACAAGACTTCTCCACCTGGCGTTTCATAAACTCCACGTGATTTCATACCCACGAGACGGTTTTCTACAATGTCTAATAAACCAACAGCATTTTCTCCACCAATTTTATTTAATTTTTGCATCAATGGAATCGGATCTAGTTTTTCGCCATCCACTGCCGTGGGTATACCTTTTTCAAAGCTTACACTCACTTTGGTTTCGGTGTCCGGTGCTTTTTGAGGTGCCACAGATACTGATAATAAATTATCATAGTCTGGCTTATTAGTAGGATCTTCTAAGTCTAATCCTTCATGTGAAATGTGGAAGAGGTTCTCGTCTTCTGAATAACCTTCTTCACGTGTAAATTTTAATGGAATGCCATGGGATTCAGCATATTGAAACTCATCTTCACGTGATTTTAAGTCCCATTCACGCCACGGAGCGATAATAGTAATATTAGGATCAAATTCACGAATTCCCAACTCAAAACGAACCTGGTCGTTTCCTTTTCCTGTACATCCATGGGCAATCGCATCACAGCCTTCTTCATGTGCAATCTCAACCATTCGTTTACTCATCAGCGGACGAGCATAGGCAGTCCCCATTAAGTAGTTCCCATCATATTTAGCGTTCGCTTTCAGCGCCTGCCAAACGAAATCTGTTAGGAATTCTTCACGCAGGTCCTCAACATATAATTTAGCTGCTCCAGATTTTAAGGCTTTGTCTTCTAAAGCATCAAAGTCTTCATCTTGCCCCACGTCAGCATTCATCGCAATAATTTCCGGATTATTATAATTGGCTTTCAACCAATGCACAATAACCGATGTATCCAAACCACCTGAATAAGCAACTAATATTTTTTTAACATCTTTTTTAGCCATGAATATATCCTCCTATTAATCGTTTAACTTATTTTCCATCCACTCAATATGTTCTTTTACTCTCTCTGGTGCAGGTCCCCCAGCCACTTTTCGGTTGAAGGTCACTGTCTGCAGATCAATCGCTTCAAATATATCACTTTCAAAAGCATCGTGGAACTCCTGATATGCTTCTAAAGGCATACTTTCTAAAGTATAGTCCTTTTCCAGGCAATATTGAATAATATCCCCTGTTATACGATAGGCATCTCTAAAAGGAATGCCCTTGGCTGCCAGATAATCGGCACAATCGGTCGCATTAATAAAACCTTCAGCCGTGGCAGCATACATCTTATCTTCATGAATGATTGTTTCTTCCAGCATGTCCGGTAATAATGCCAGCATTTGCTGCATGGTATCGATCGAGTCAAATAAGAGTTCTTTTTCCTCCTGCATATCCTTGTCATATGCCAAAGGCAGGCCTTTCATGACAGTCAGAATAGCCATCAAATTACCATATACTCGTCCTGATTTCCCACGTAATAACTCATGCATGTCTGCATTTTTCTTCTGCGGCATAATGCTTGACCCTGTAGAAAAAGTATCTTTCAAGGAAATGAACTTAAATTCTTGACTCGACCATATGATAGTTTCTTCGGCATAGCGGCTCAAATGCATGCTTAGTATAGATAAGTCTGAAGCTAATTCAATCGAATAATCACGGTCAGATACAGCATCCAGGCTGTTATGAGCATAATCCGTAAATCCTAACAGTTCTGTTGTATACTCACGGTCGAGCGGGAAAGTAGAAGTTGCCAGAGCGCCTGCACCTAGAGGGTTTGTTTCTAAGATGCGCTTTTTCGTATCTTCTAAGCGTGTCATATCCCGATATAACATTTCTGCATAAGCCATGCAGTAATGAGCATAGGTGATGGGCTGCGCACGTTGTAAATGGGTATACCCCGGCATAATCGTTTCGGTGTAATCTTCAGCTTTCTTACAAAAAGCAGCGATGCCGTCTTTTAGTAATAAAATTAATTCATCAATCTCATTTTTACTATATATTTTTAAGTCTACGGCTACTTGATCATTTCTGCTGCGGCCGGTATGAACTTTTTTACCTATATCTCCCAGCCGGCGGGTTAATTCTGCCTCTGTAAAACTATGGATGTCTTCTTCCGACATATCAATCACTAATTCACCCGTTTGGTAATCTTCTTTCATTTGAAGAAGTTCTGAAGCTATCTTGTCAGCCTCTTCTTCAGGAATAATTCCTTGTTTACCCAACATCTTGGCATGGGCATAAGAACCTTCTAAATCTGCTTCAAACAACCGTTGATCGACTTGAATCGATTGGTTAAATGAATACGCCAGCTCAGACAAGCTATCATGAAATTTATTAGACCAAATTGCCATTCCTATTCCTCCTTATTAACTTTATACGTATTTTTTACTCATACGTTTCTCATACCAATTAAGTAACTGAGTTAAGCTGTAAGTCAGTATTAAATATAAAACCATTGAAATGATTAGAGGCTCTACTCCTCTATAACTTAAGCTTGTAACATTTCGTGTTTGGAAAGTTAATTCTGCAACTCCAATCGTTGATACGATGGAAGATTCTTTAATTAAAGTAACAAATTCATTTCCCAGCGAAGGCCAGATGGAGCGCAGGGACTGAGGGAATACAACCTGCCTCATCGTTGTTTTATAATCCAAGCCTAATGCCCGAGCAGCTTCACTCTGGCCCTTATCCACTGCATTAATTCCTCCACGAATGATTTCACAAATATAGGCGGTGGAGTTCAAGGAAACGGCCACCAGACCAGAAGTCAGGGTTGACCAGCCAAATATCGATCCTAAACCGATGAAAACAAAAAGCACTTGAATCATGAGGGGTGTTCCACGGACAATCTCAATATATAAGCGGGATAATATTTCTAAAATTCTCACACCCGATAAACGCATCAAAGCCAGGATTGATCCTAAAATTGTTCCTACGATGATAGATACAAATGAAATTAATAAAGTTGTCTTAATCCCATCCCAGAAATACGGCCAATATCTTAGCCAGCTTTCTTGTTGACTGTCGCCAATAACACCATAAGCATCCTCTAACCACTCTTCGTATTGACCTGTGGCATTCACCTCATTCACAGTAGCATTAATCGCTTCTTGTAAGGCAGGTTGATTCTCAGGAAGACCAATCGCTTTACCAGCTGAATCTGCTTCTATACCTGAATCAATTACTGTTAAATTTTCATTTTCTGCTGCGAATGCATTAGCTACTGAATCGTCTAAGAGTACCGCATCCACTTGCGAGGCTTGTAAAGCAGAGATAACATCTCCTGACTTCCGCATCACTACGATGTCTGCCTCTTCAGGAAAATTTTGACGGATTAATGTTTCTTGCAGAGTGTTTTCTTGAACACCGATAACACCCTCTCCATCGATAATATCTTGATAACTTGAATACATACCTTCATCTTCTACTCTAATGGCAAATGACTGAGTGTCTTGGTGGTAAATTTCAGAGAAATCAATCGTTTCATCTCGTTCTTCTGTATAGGTCATTCCCGAAATAATAATATCAATATTTCCAGCTTCCATAGCAGTGATTAAATTGGGAAATTCCATATCTATCAATTCCAGCTCAACATCCAAATCATCTGCTAAACGTTGACCTAAGAAAACATCTGAGCCGGTGATAACATTTTCACCATTCTCATTTACGATAAATTCAAATGGTGCATATCCGGAGGCCACACCCATACGAAGGCTTCCACGATCTTGAATTGTTTCTAATAAATCTCCTTCAGTAACAGATTCTAGGGAACTTGTTTCTTCCTCTTCTTGGTCTTGGGCTGAAACTGTCAAAGTAGAAATCGGCGACAGCAAACTGGTTATCAGTAGAAATGTTACGGTTATATATCTAAAAATTAAATGAATTGCTTTGTGCATGACGAACTTCCTTCCCTAAATGATTACAAGGATTATACTAAAAAAAGGATTTTTATACAAGTACAATCTCAATTATTGTATAAAAAAAGATTTTCCTCCTTGAACTATATATTTTTTATCTCTTTCTTTTTTATTTTTACTTCCTTTTTATTTTTCTTAATCGTATACTTTAGAGGGTGATGATTATTTTACTATATATATTAAGGAAGGTTACATATGAAAGCGATTAAAAAAGATACTTTATATTCTCTTTTTTCTTTGATTTTCGTTTTTTCCGCAGGTTTATTCTTAGGTTACTCCAACGACAAAAATATGGAGCCCTCTGCACTGGCAGAGACCCTGGTTGAAAGTCCTGTTGAGCAGACCGACTCTCTTCAGCCTTTAACCTACAAAGAATGGCTTAAAGAAGATAATATTAAGTATCGTGACCTTCTGATAGAGAATCTGGATCAATTGACCTGTCAAGAAATTATTGATCAGCATCAGGAAGTGCAGGGTATTCCAGATAACAACTATTCTATCTCCTATGAAAATTTAATTACTAAAGAAGTTTATAATTATAGAGAAAATGATTTAACGGTTGTGGCAAGTACAAGTAAAATGTTAACAGCCATCATTTATATAGATTTGATAGAGGAAAGAAAAATAAAATCGGACTCTCCAATTACTTATTCATCAGCCTATTATCAAGCAGGTGCAGGAGCTATAACAGCTGACGCCGGAAACCAATCTCATTACCCCTTGGATGAGGTGATAGAGGAGATGATCATTCATTCAGATAATACAGCAACTATGATGCTGAAAAATCATTATAGAAATAACTTTGGAAATTATGAGAAAAAAGTACAAGAATTACTTCGCCTAAGGGAAGAAGATATTTCGCAATATGATTTATCTTGGAATCGGCTGAATACCCGCTATTTAAAAGAAGGCCTTAAAATGGTCAGCGACAGCAGCGATTATGAAGAGCTTATCCAACTCATGTTAGAAGCTGAGCAGCCTTTCTTCCTTTCGACTTATGTAGATGAGAATATGGCAGTAAAATATGGCCAACTGGGGGATGGTCAGCATGATATAGGCATTTATTATATAGAGGAGAAGCCCATTTATCTTCTTTCTGTATTAACCGACCAACTTACACGAGAGCAGGCAGATGAATTCATGGGAGGAATCAATCTTAACTTGGCGACTCAGGCTCGCTATAAAGATTACCTCAATGCATTTAAATAGCAAAAAGAGAATGTCAGAAGACATTCTCTTTTTGATTCCTTTAACGAATCGTTTTCTTTAAATTTTCTAGGTTTTCTCGCATCAAATTTAAGTAACCTTGGCCGGAGTGAAATTCCTCATTCTCCACAGACTCTAAAGAATGTAAAAGCTCTGTTTCAATACTAGCTTCCTCGGCCACTGTTTGTGCTAAATCAGAGTTTGAGTTGGAATTATAGTAGACGACAGGAACCTCTTCTTCTCTTATTAAGTCGGTCATCTCAGCCATTCTTTGAGGACTTGCTTCGGTTTCTGAAGACAGGCCGGTCAGTGATTCTTGAATAAGATTATAACGGTGTGCTAGATATCCAAAGGCAGCATGTTGAGTAATGAACAACCGGTGGTCTGCAGATTCAAAAGCTCTTTCATAATCTTGATTCAATTCTTTTAATTCAACTATAAAGGATTCCGCATTTTCTGTATAGGTTGTTTCATTTTCGGGATCCAGTTCAACGAGAGCCTTTTTAATCTCTGTTACTTGTTTTTTGGCAAGTACAGGATCTAACCAAGTGTGGGGATCTATCAAATGATGATGACCCTCGTTATCACTTTCTTCATCGCCTGCATCCTCAGTGTGGATCAGCTCGATATTTTTGTCTGTTTCGATTATTAGAGTAGAAGACGATAAACTTTCTACAAGAGTAGGAACCCAAGTCTCCATTTCAGGATTAGCATAAATAAAAGCATCACTTTCTTCAAGGGTGGCTAAGTCTCTCGCACTTGGTTCAAAACCATGAGCATCTGCCCCTTTAACCATCATATCAACATTGGCTAAATCACCAGCTACTTCTTGAGTAAAGACATAGACAGGATAAAAGCTGGTCATTATAATTAGTCTGCCCTCTCCTTCTGGTTCATCTAACTCAGTGGAGGAAGATTGACATCCAGACAAGACCAAACCAGCAAGTGCCATCATAAAAATTAATATTTTTTTCTTCATCATTCATTCTCCTTTTTCACAAATCGTAATCTTTACGATTTGGCTTTTATATCTTATAATAAAGATAACTCTTTTGTCAATTCACTTTTCCAGACTTTAATCTGGTAAAGTATCAATCCATATGCTTGGTATTCCCAAGAAAGTCTTGTAAACTAAAATTAAATACTAAAATGAGGAGCCTTACGATTATGAAAAGTATACAAAAGTATCTAGATATTATTGAAAAATACACTCCAGTAACACCGGAAAAAGCTGAGGAACTAGTCGCTGAGCAGAATGGAAGTATTATATTTCTAGCACGTGAAACCTGTCCTTACTGCCGAAAAATGGTTGGAAAATTAAACCAGGCGGCTGAAGAGAAAGATTTAACTATCTATTACCTGGATACAGGCGATATCGACCATATTGAAAATACTGCTGTATTTAGACAAAAATACGATATTGCTACTGTTCCTTCCCTTGTTTATTCTGATGAAAATGGCGTTAAGACTGTTTCAGACAGCTCGTTGAAAAAAGATGAAATTCTTGAATTTTTCCATGCTTAGTATTGATAAGGCGTAATTTTTGAAAGCACCTCCTTTTCATCTTAAGATTAAGATACAAATGAAAGGGAGGATTTTTTATGTCAAAAATTGCATGTATCATTACAGATTTGTTTGAAGATATTGAATATACTGATCCCCGTCAAGCGTTAGAAGATGCTGGTCATCAAGTAGTTACAATTGGTCTGGAGCAGGGAGCAGAAGTCACCGGGAAAGCACAAGATACTAAAGTTACAATTGACTATGCTGCTCAAAATACAGATCCTCAAGATTTCGATGCTTTGTTCATCCCAGGAGGCTATTCTCCAGACAAGTTACGAGGCCATGAAGATGTCTTAGATTTTGTCAGACATTTCGCTATGTATCAAAAGCCTATTTTTTCTATTTGTCATGCACCTCAATTATTAGTCAATGCCGGCGTACTCAATGGTAAAAATCTGACTGCCGTGAAGCAAGTAGGGCAGGATGTTATTAATGCTGGTGGAAATTATTTTGATGCAGAAGTTGTTATTGATCCATCGGGTCTGATCTCTAGTCGTACGCCTGATGACCTGCCTGCCTTCAACCAGGCGATCGTCCAAGCCTTAGAAGAGTAAGGGCTCTGCTTTTAAGCAGTTGATTTATTCATATGAAAGATTATAGTTAAACTATGAATAAAATAAGGAGATAATGTTGATATGATTAAGAAATTTGTTAATGCAAATATTTACAAACAAGAAGACGCTCATGAGATATTAATCAAGGATGGTCAATTTACCGCTTTTGGAACAGATTTAGGGGAAGCAGATGAAGTGGTAGATTTAGAGGGGCGCTTAGTCCTACCTCCTTATGTCGACTCACATCTTCACCTTGATTATTATATGACCGGCCGGACAGATCAAGCGAAAAATGAAACAGGGACCTTATTTGAAGCTATCGATATCTGGAATGATTTTAAAAAAGGGACTACCAAAGAAGAAATGAAGCAGCGTATGTATGCAGCTATCCAGGATGTAGTAAGTTATGGTACCCAATATATCCGCGCTCAAACAGATTGTACAGATCCAAATTTAACTGGGATTAAAGCGGCCTTAGAAATCCGAGACGAATTGAAAGATAAAATTACTATCCAGGTGGTAGCTTTCCCTCAGAATGGGATGTTCTCATATGAGGAGAATGGAAAAACAGGACGTGACTTAGTTGAAGAAGCCCTCAAGCTGGGCGCCGACTGTGTCGGAGGGATCCCTCATAATGAATGGTCACGAGAAATCGGAGAAGAATCTGTCAAAGAGATCGTCCGCTTAGCGGTTAAATATGACAAATTGATTGATGTACACTGTGACGAGACAGACGATGTTCAAGCCCGTTTTGTCGAGTCTCTCAATGCTGAAGCTATGAAGGTGGGACGCGGAGACTTGACAACCGCTTCTCATACTTGTTCTTTTTCATCTGCTGACAATTCTTATGCTTTCCGTATGATCGGTCTTTTCCGTCATTCAGGCATGAACTTTGTCGCCTGCCCTACCGAGAATCTGTTTCTGCAGGCCCGTCAGGATTCTTATCCTAAAAGACGTGGTCTCACACGTGTCAAAGAGTTTGTAGATAATGGAATTAACGTTGCCTTTGGCCAAGACTCCATCGTCGACTTATGGTATCCAGCTGGAAATGGTAATTTGATGAATATTTTAGATAATGGAATTCACGCTGAACATTTGATGCGAGAAGAAGATTTTCCCAGAAATTTCGACCTTATCACTTATAATGGTGCTAAATTAATGAAGATAGAGGATGACTATGGGTTGGAAGTAGGAAAGCCAGCAAACTTTATCGTAGTGGATGCACCAGATGTTTTTGAAGCGCAGCGTAACCGCGTCCAATGTCTAGCTTCTATAAGAAATGGTGAATATCTCTTTAAGAAAGCTCTCCCCTCCTATGAAGTGGAGCCAACCAAATTTATAAAAAAAGCTAAGCCCTAAATACGGGGCTAGCTTTTTTTATTAGGATACATAAAATTAATGTGACACTTTTTTTGTGAAAAAAATCAGTGCTGTAAATAAAAACTTAATTCACATTATGCAAAAAAGACCTTTATCTTCAAAGATAGCTTATTGATATCAAAAGCTATTGTAAAATCACCCGGATATATACGAAGTAAGGCTTTATACATGCGAGATAGCACCAAAATTCATCTAAGCTATCAAAAAGATGCCTTAAAATTTGTCTTTGATAGCGTTAAAGAGTCTGTCCGCTATCTTTTTAAATTGAAAAAAAGCTCTTTTTTAGCTGGTTTCCCTAAGCGACATATAAAACTCTAGATCTTATTAATAATTTCTCACAATTGTTAACGACTAAATTGATAAGCTTAAAAGAAGAGAGTATAAGATGACCATGTTATAATACTATATAAATAACAGAATTGAGGTGATGATCATGGCAAGAGGCGGCGGAGGTTTTGGTGGTGGCCGCGGTGGTGGCTTTGGAGGTAGTTTTGGCGGTAGTAGATCAGGTGGTTTCGGAGGCAACTTAGGCACCGGACGAGGGGGCAGCAGTTCTTCGCCGGGCTCCAGCAGACCTATCGGCCGGCCGGGCTATTCCCGCCGACCAAGAATGGGATTTCCTTTCCCGATGGGGGGGCCTGTTATTATTAATAAGCAAGGCGGTTCGGGGAGGAAGCAATATTCTAATGGCCCCTCATCAGGGGGTAACGGTAATCAAGGTCCCCCGCCTTCCAATAAAGGATGTGGGACAAGTCTTTTAATCGGTATTCTAGGTATCATTGTTGTATCTTTAATTGTTTTCTTTTTATTCGGTGGAAATGGTCAAATTGAGTCGTCCACTGTCCAACGGGAACCTTTAAGCATGGGGTCAGTTAATGAGACCGATTACATTACGGATGAGGCCGGATGGATCAATAACGAGACTCGAGCAGAAGAAGGCTTACGTTATTTCTATGATCAAACGGGTGTGCAGCCACATTTGCTTATTACCACTGATATTCCAGGCACGTCAACTGCGAGTCCCGCTGAAATTGAAGCTTATGCGGAAGATTTTTATGATGAAAACTTCACAGATGAAGCCCACCTTTTACTTATTTTCTATGAACCCGAGCCCAGTTCTTATCTTACTTATTATTTAGCTGGGCGGCAGGCAGAGTCTGTTATTGACTCCGAAGCCGGCCAAATTTTACTAGATTATCTCGATCAATATTATACCGACTCTAGTTTAGATGAGGAAGAGTATTTTAGCCAGTCCTTCAAGCAGGCAGCTGACCGAATTATGACAGTAACACAATCCCCTCTTCCAACTATCTTCATAAGCTTAGTTGTTCTTGTTGGAGTTATACTCATTTACTCAGCTTGGAAGCGAAAGCAAGAGGCAGAAAAAGAACGTCAGCGGCAAACAGAAGAAATGTTGAGCCGGCCACTTGAAACTTTTGGTAGTCAGGACTTAAGTGATTTAGAAAATAAATATCAAGATTCGTCGGAAGATTCGACGCAATAGGAGGAGATCATTATGTCAAATATTTTAAGTCGTTTTTCAGATATCATTAGCTCTAATATCAATGCTGTTTTAGATAATATGGAAGATCCTGAAAAAATGATTGATGAATACTTACGTCAAATGTTAGATGACTTAGCAGAAGTTAAAGACAATACTGCAGCTGTCATGGCGGAGGAAACGAGATCTAAACGCCAGGTTGAGGAAAACGAAGCCGATGTTTTAAAATATACAGAGTTTGCAAAAAGAGCTCTTGAAGCCGGAAATGATGATGATGCACGTGTTTTCTTAACTAAGAAACAAGAATTCGAAGACATCGGGACTGGCTTAGCCAATGCTTACGCCCTGGCACACGAAAACGCAACTAAAATGCGCCAGATGCATGATAAGTTAGCGAATGATATTGAGACTCTCCGTCAGCGTCGGAATGTCATCAAGGTCCAAGCTTCTATTGCTGATACGCAAGAAAAATTAAATAAGGTGAAAGATACCACAGGTGCATCTTCAGATGCTGCTTCTAACTTCAAACGGATGGAAGAAAAAGTAACCCAACGTCTCGACCAAGCTAAAGCTATGGAGGAATTAAACCAAGAACCTGTTGATTCACCCAAAGCTCTGGAAGAGAAGTATTCTCAATCACAAGCCTCAGCTTCAGTTGAAAGCGAATTAGAAGCCTTGAAATCATCTATGGGCTTATCTAACTCTGATGAATAATCTTAATAAGTATCCAAAAAACTCGAGAAAATTCTCGAGTTTTTCTATCTTAAGATAAAAAATATTTTCAGCTTTTACTCAAATCAAATTATTGATTATTTTTTATGCCTACTATGATATAATCCCCTTGGGTCTACTGATCTATTTTCCAAGTTATGAAAGGGGAGAAAAATGAAGATTTTAATCACTAGTGAATTATATGCTCCTTTAATAAATGGTGTTGTCACTTCCATTGTAACCTTAAGAAAAGTACTGATTGATTTAGGACATGACGTCCGCATCTTAACACTTGGGAGAGAAACAGATGAATCGGCCGATAGAAAAATTTATTATTGTTCTTCAATTACCTGCGACCAAATCTACCCCGGGGCTCGTCTGATATTAAAAACAGATCAAGCAATTTTGGCTAAAATTATTGATTGGGAACCTGACATAATTCACAGTCAATCAGAATTTTCTACTTTTAGATTTGCTAAAAAAGTTGCTAAATATTTGGATATACCTATCGTTCATACTTACCATACTAACTATGAAGACTATACTCATTATTTTGCCCCTAATTATACTATTGGCAGAAAAATAACCCAGATTTTTTCTAAATTCTTAAGCAGTTCTATCGATACTATGATAGCTCCTACCCAAAAAATAGCTGAATTACTCACCGGCTATGATATTAAATCAGATATTGAGGTTATACCTACTGGAATCGCTCTAAATAAATATATAAATCCCTGCCCGGAAAGTGAACTAGAATCTTTAAGAAAAGAATTAAAGATTCCAAAAGAAAATAAGATTCTTTTATTTGTAGGTCGGCTGGCAAAGGAAAAAAATATAGAAGAGTTGATTAATTATCTAAATCGTATAAAAAGGAAAAACATCTCTTTTTTAATCGTCGGAGACGGCCCCTACCGGCAGGAATTAGAAAATCTTACTTCTGATAAAAATATGGAAGACCAGATAATTTTTACAGGGATGGTTGAAACCTCACAAATTGCCCAATATTACCAATTAGCTGATATTTTTGTCAATGCTTCTACTAGTGAATCTCAAGGTTTGACTTACATTGAAGCTATGGCATCTGGTTTGACTCCCTTATGCCGCAAAGATGATAGTATTAAAGAAGTTATTTATGATTCCAGAAATGGGTTTCAATATAAAAACTTCCAAGATTTTCACAGTCATTTAACCAAACTATTAAGTAGTCGTGACTTACGTCAGCGGCTTGGAGATCAAGCCCAACATTTTATTTTATGTAAATATTCCGATCAAACCTTTGCGCGGAGTATTGAGCAAGTATATGAGAAAACTCTCCAACAAAAACTTGCTTTGAAGGTAACGATTTAACATAAGTTCTATTCTGTAGAGAAGATAGCTTCAAAAAATGTCGAATCTACAGATAAGAATTAAACCCATATGTAAGCTATCATTCCTTTACTGATAGCATTGATTACTTAATATGCTGTTAACTCTGGTAATCTACAGATAAAAAGCGCACTTCCCTGCAGGGAGTGCGCTTTTTATTATAGGTTGTGCTAGAATATCCCACCGACGACTTCGTATCGTCTTTTGAACCACCATTTACTACCAATTGCCAGTACACCCACTGGTATAGAGACGATGGGAGGTATAGGTATATTGATGGAATCTGGGATAAAAAGATTAATTAGAGCAGCTATCAATGCCCATAAAGCGATAGATCCTATACTAGCTCCAAAATATTTCCAATAATTATTTTTTTGGCCTGGTCGAGGGGCTGTTTTACTAATTGCTAGCATCACAAGGCCCCCAATTAGGAAATTAGCTATCATTGATATCAAACCTAATTGAGAAGATCCTTCGGTCCCAGACCAGTATTCTGATATCCCTGATAAGATAGCAAACACTCCTCCAACCAGTAAAGCTCCATCAACGTACAGTTGCCAATCTGGTGATAGCTCAATTGGATCCGCTGCTTTATCTTCTTCCGAAGGACCATATAAAATAAGTTGGGCCCGCTCAGTCACAGTCCCATATAAGCGTCGAGCTGTGTACCCTTCCGCTTGCTTGTCAATAGATTCACGCATCATTACATTCAATCGCTGATGGACAGCCTCTGAATCTACATCCTCTTTCAACAAAGAACGCTGCAGCTTTGTAAAATATTCAGCATTCTTATTTGTCAATTGACGATACATCTTCTTATTTTCCTCTTCATAATTAACAGATATATCTTCTGTCTGATTGTCTTTATTTTGACTCATGTTCTTCCCCTATCTCCTAATTAAACATTAAATCTAAATAAGATAATGTCTCCATCTTGAACAATATAATCTTTCCCTTCAGAACGATAAACTCCCGCTTCACGGGCAGAAGCAATAGAGCCGGTTCTGACATAGTCATCATATGAAACTGTTTCAGCACGGATAAAACCACGCTCAAAATCAGTGTGAATAACTCCTGCTGCTTGAGGAGCAGTCATTCCTTTTTTAAATGTCCATGCACGGGCTTCTTTTTCACCTACTGTAAAGTAAGTACCTAAGCCAAGTAAGTCATAAGATTTACGAATCAAACGATTTAAGCCAGGTTCATCAACTCCAAGATCTTCTAAAAATATATTTTTTTCTTCATCATCCAGTTCAGCTAATTCTTCTTCAATGGCTGCCGAGATGACAACAACTTCAGCACCTTCAGAGTCGGCAATCGCCTGAACTTCTTTAACATAGTCATTTTCAGAATAATCAGCCATTGATTCCTCAGAGACATTAGCCACATACAGCATGGGTTTAGCTGTTAATAAGAAAAGGTCTTGAACAATTTTTTGTTCATCTTCATTAAAATCCAAAGCACGTACTGGATTTCCAACCTCTAAAGCAGGTAAAATTTTATCTAAAACTGCTAGCTCTTCCATTGAATTATCTTCTTTCGTCCGGGCTTTTTTCTTAGTCTTTTCATAACGCTTTTCCATAGATTCTAAATCAGCTAAGGCCAGTTCAATATTGATAGTCTCAATATCTTCAGTTGGATTAATCCTACCATCAACATGGGTGATATTATCATCATCAAAACATCTAACCACCTGACATATTGCATCTACTTCACGTATATTCGCTAAAAACTTATTGCCAAGGCCCTCTCCCTTACTTGCTCCACGCACAATTCCGGCAATATCTGTAAATTCAAAGGTAGTTGGTATTTTTTTATCTGGTTTAGCAATTTTAGTTAGGACATCTAAGCGTTCATCCGGCACTTCAACGACTCCTACGTTCGGATCGATAGTTGCAAAAGGATAATTGGCAGCTTCTACTTCTGCTTTGGTTATTGCATTAAATAAAGTTGACTTACCTACATTAGGCAAACCCACAATTCCAGCTGTTAAAGCCATATTCTCACATACTTTCTTTATTTTTTATCGAGCACTTTTTTCATTTTACGTTCAAATTCTTTACGGGGCATCATGACCAACTGGCCACAACCTCCACATTTAATACGAATATCTGCGCCCATACGAATAATTTCCCATTGGTTTGTACCACAAGGATGTTTTTTTTTCATTTCAACTATATCATGCAAATCATATTTTTTATCCATGATTATCTCCTTAATAAGTTAATCTAATATAATATCCAAGGCTTCTAAAATCCGAGTCAGATCATCTTCGGATGTATATTCAATGATTATTTTACCTTCTCCATTATTCCTATTATCTATATTAACGTCTGTTCCTAATTTTTCTACAAGCAATCCTTCACTTGCTTTTATATAGTTAGGTTTTTCAATAGTTTTATTAGCTATTTTACTATCAGAGATCTTTTCCTGATTCATCCTAGAAACAGTTTTTTCAAGTTGCCGAACTGTTAAATCTTCTCGAACTGCCTGTTCGGCAAAAGGAATAATAAGCGCTTTATCTTTAAGACCTAATAAAGTTCGGGCAATTCCCATTGAAATTTTCTCTTGGTTCAGCATATCTTTAACTTGGTTTGGTAACTTCAAGAGGCGCAAAGAGTTCGTAATATGAGGACGACTTTTTCCCAACCGTGCTGCTACTTCACTTTGAGTTAAGCTAAGTTTCTCCATCATCATACTATACGCTTCTGCTTCTTCTAAAGCTGTCAAGTCTTCTCTTTGAAGATTTTCTAAGATTGCAAGTTCTATCATTTCTTCTTCTGACAGCTGTCTCACTATTGCTGGAATTGTACTTTTTCCAGCCAGCTTTGAAGCACGGACCCGTCGCTCCCCTGCAACTATTTCATAGCCTGTAACCGAGGAAGCTCTTAAGACAATTGGCTGTAGGACTCCGGATTGTTTGATGGAATCCGAGAGTTCTTGTAAAGCCACCTTGTCAAAATGTAGACGCGGCTGATGAGGATTTGGACGGATTTCATCTAAAGGAATTTCTTGAATCATACTCTCATCTTTAAGAGTGTTTGTTTCATTAATTTCTTGAAAGAGAGCATCTATTCCACGTCCAAGACCTTTATTTTTTTCCACTATTGATCACTTCCTCTGCAAGTTGGCCGTAAACTTCAGCTCCCTTAGATTTTGGATCATAATCAACAATAGATAAACCATAGCTCGGGGCTTCGGATAAGCGAACATTACGAGGAATAATTGTCTCATAAACTTTTTCATGGAAATATTTTTTTACTTCTGCTACTACATCATGACTTAAGTTAGTACGGGCATCATACATTGTCATCAAAACACCTTCAATTAGTAAGTCCGAATTAAAATGTTTTTGGACTAACCGAATCGTATTCAATAATTGACTCAGCCCCTCCAGAGCATAATATTCTGCTTGAACCGGTATCAAGACAGAGTTACTGGCAGTGAATGCATTTATAGTCAGATGGCCTAAAGAAGGTGGACAGTCAATCAATATGAAGTCATAAGAAGCTTCAATTTCTGTTATAGCTCTTTTTAATTGAGACTCTCGACGCTGCATATTCGTCAACTCTACTTCTGCACCTGCTAATTCAATCGAAGCTGGTGCAACCCACATATTTTCTCGACTAGTAGCCAATATGACATCTTGAAGAGGAAAATCATCAATTAATACATTATAAATATCTTGACTGATTTCAGTTTTTCTTATTCCAAGGCCGCTTGTTGCATTGCCTTGAGCATCCATATCAATGAGCAATACTTTATAGCCTAATTTTGCTAAGGAAGCGCCTAAATTGACTGTGGTAGTTGTTTTTCCAACACCACCTTTTTGATTAGCAATCGCTATTGTTCTTGTCATTTCATCGTTCCTTTCTGTTATTCAATAGGATTTTTGTTAGGTGTGCCTGCTTGGCGAGGATACTTTTTAGGTGTTTTTTTTATTTTTTTTATGACATAGATGTGTCTTTCACCAGCACCTTTCGGCAGTTCAAAAGCGATATCTTCTATCGGATTTCCTCCAAGTATCTTGATAGCTTTTTCTGCTATCTCCATTTCTTCACTTCCCCCACTTGCTTTCATGGCTAAAAAATAACCTTCAGGCTTAACTAAGGGCAGGCAAAGCTCACTTAGAACGCTCATTCGTGCAACTGCACGGGCAGTAACAAAGTCAAAACTTTCTCTGTGTTCCTTAGTTTGACCAAAGCTTTCAGCCCGATCATGATAGAGATAAACAGAATCTAAATCCAGACTTGAAGTTAGTAGATCAAGAAAGTTAATTCTTTTTTGCAAGGAATCAACTATAGTGACCTCTAAACTTGGAAAGAGTATTTTTAAGGGCAGACTTGGAAATCCAGCCCCTGATCCTACATCACAAAGAGAAAAGCTATCATCAAAATTATGATATTTAGCAAGGCTTATAGAGTCATAAAAATGTTTAAGATAAACCTCTTCCTCATCAGTGATAGCAGTTAGATTTATTTTACTGTTCCATTCTACTAGTAGGTCATAATAAATTTTGAATTGTTTCATTTTTTCTTCAGTAATCGGTAAGTTTTCGTCTTTTAAAGCTTGATAAAACTCATCTGGCGTCATGTGTGTGCTCCTTTAATTAATTATATTGTGAAACTAATTAAATTGTTTCACACATCTTCAATAATATCTAAAAATAAAGAAAATAACAAGCACTCTCAAGGATTATATCCCTTCAATTTTCACTAATTATAAATAAGTTTGATGAAATTTTCTCTTTTACAAGATAATAGCAAATATTCCTTCCTTTAGAAGCTATCTTCATTAAATCTTATGATACCTCTCTGAGCAGCCTCAAAGGCTGCTCCTGCCTATACACAGACTGAGTGATATCTTTCATTTTCCTAATGATATCTATAAAGCTAACATTTAGATATCAGTAGTAATGGGCTTAATCCTCAAAATAAATAGAACTAGAGGCCTATCTAGTTCTATTTTGTACATTAAAATGGCGGAGCTTCAGCTTCCGGCATATAAGAAAGAGACGAAAATTTGTTATATTCCTTGATAAATAATAAGTTGACTGTTCCACGTGCACCACTACGGTTTTTTTCAATGATTACTTCAATAATATTATCATTTTCGGGTTCTTCTTCTCCATCTTCACCACGATAATAATCTTCCCGATATAAGAAGGAAACAATATCCGCATCTTGTTCAATCGATCCCGATTCACGCAGGTCACTTAAAATAGGGCGTTTATCCTGTCGAGATTCTACACTTCTTGAGAGTTGAGAAAGAGCTAAAACTGGGACTTCTAATTCCTTTGACAGCTTTTTAAGCTGACGTGATATCTCTGATACTTCTTGCTGACGACTTTCTCGACCGCTTCCTTCAATTAATTGTAAATAATCTATAACAATTAAACCGAGTTTTCCTTTTTCCTGTCTTAAGCGTCTACATCTAGCTCTTATCTCAGATGTTCTTATTCCGGGTGTATCATCAATATATATATCTGCCTGCGCCAGTGAACCAGCTGCTACGATCAAATTACTCCATTCATCTTCAGTAAGTTGACCCGTTCTTAAGTTGGAAGCGTTGATACTTCCTTCGGCACATAACATACGATTAACCAGTTGGCTAGCTCCCATTTCTAAACTGAATACAACAACAGTTTCATCTGTTTTAGTTCCGATATTTTGGGCAATATTTAAAGCAAAGGCTGTTTTTCCCATACCCGGTCGTGCCGCTAAAATAATCAATTCATCGGGGTGGAGTCCTGCTGTAATTTGATCCAGCGCACCATAGCCTGTAGATAAACCGGTAATATTTTCATCATTTTGATGTAATTCATCGACAGTCTTCAAATTCTCAGTCACAATTTCAGATATATGAATAAGCCCATCTCGAGCTCTTTTCTCTGAAACTCGTAAAATTTTCTGTTCAGCATCCTGTAAAATAGACTCTGTATCGACATGCTGTTCAAATCCAGATTTTTCAATTTGCTGTGCGATTTGTATCAGCTTGCGTAAAGTGGATTTCTCTTCAACAATCTTAGCATAAAATCCGACATTTGCTGATGTGGGGACATTAACAACCAAATCACTAAGATACTTTCTTCCCCCGACATCCTCTAACTGATTATTGCTCTCTAACTCATTAGCAACCGTCAGAGCATCAATTACCTCTCCACGATCGTTAAGGTCAATCATAGCCTGGAAAATAAGCTGATGGTTGCGCCGATAGAAATCTAAAGCTTCTACAAACTCGTGAGCTTCAACTATTGCATTAGGATTTCGAAAGACAGCACCAATAACGGCTTGTTCTGCTTCTATGTTCTGAGGTGGTAATTGATTTTGGAACTCTTCCCTGGCCACAATTCAGCCTCCCTTTCTATACTAATCCTGAATAAAAACCACTACCAGTCTGGAAGTGGTTTTATTATGTTTTATTGAATTGCAGTGACATTGACAGTGAATTTAGCTGTTACTTCAGGATGTAATTTAATGGTAATATTTTGAGCTCCTACAGAACGCATATCCACTTTCATTTCCATTTTCCGACGGTCAACTTTTTCACCTAATTGTTTTTCTATTTCTTCTGCAATACGTTTGGTTGTAATTGAGCCGAACAAACGTCCTTCTTCTGATGCTTTCTCTTTGATTTCTATAGTCGCACCATCCAGGACACTTTTTATACGTTCTGCTTCAGATTTTTCTTCAGCTTCCTCCCGTTTAACGGCTGCCTTTTGCTGACTAATTTGTTTTTTATTGGAAGGCGTCGCTTCAATAGCTTTACCCTGTTTAATCAAAAAGTTATTAGCATAACCATCTGCCACCTCTACAATGTCACCTTTTTTACCATGTTTCTTAACATCTTCTAATAATATAACTTCCATGCCTATCCCTCCATTATGATTATTGGCCTAAAAGATCATGGATTGTTTCAACTAACTGCTCTTTCGCTTCTTTAAGTGAAACATCCTTCAATTGGGTGGCGGCATTGGACAGGTGTCCGCCGCCTCCCATTTTCTCCATAATCACTTGAACATTTATTCTACCAGAACTTCGGGCACTTATGCCAATTAGCTTGTCTGGTCTCTGTGTAATAACAAAAGAAGCTTCTACACCTGTTAATGTCAGCATTGTGTCTGCTGTTTGAGCAGCTATAATAGGATTATATTCCTTTTCTTCACTTCCACAGGTAATATATACTCCCTTTATAACCTCCTCCATTTTTTCTATTAAACGGCTTCTTTCGATAAATACTTCTGGTTTTTCAGATAAAATATCCCGGATAATTTTATTATCTGCACCAACAGATTGAAGAAAGCTGGCAGCGTTAAAGGTACGGGAGCCAGTTCTTAAAGAAAAGTTATTAGAATCTACCACTATCCCACCTAATAAAGCAGTAGCTTCTAAAGCATTAATAGGGAGTCCTTCATTAGAAGCATACTCAAACATCTCTGTCACTAGCTCAGAAGCAGATGAAGCATAAGGTTCAATATAAACTAGTGTGGGATCTTCTGGGAATTCATTTCCTCTTCTGTGATGATCAATAATAACTAAACGATTAGAGATATCAATCAATTCAGCTGCCAATGACATACTTGTCCGATGGTGATCAACCATAATCACCAATGAATTTTCATCAGCTTTTTTTACTGCTTCCCTTGGAGATATGATATAAGGTCCAATCTGGTCATTTTCAAGACTTTCATCGATTACGTATCGCACATCATTATTTAATTCATCTTGATCGATCACTACAAAGGCTTCTTTATCGTTTAATTCTGCAATACGTCTTACACCTAATGAAGAGCCTACCGAGTCTAAATCTGACTGTTTATGGCCCATTACGAAGACTGTCTCACTTTGGTTAATAAGGGACTCCAAAGCCTGAGTAACCATCCGGGCTCTCACCCGTGTCCTTTTGACCATCGGATCGCTCTTACCTCCATAGAATTGAGGATCCTCTCCAACTTTATTAATAATAGCCTGATCCCCACCGCGCGCAAGTGCTAACTCCACATTGGATTCTGCCGATTCAGCCATCTGGTGGTAATCATTATCATCACTATAAGACAGACCCAGGCTGATAGTTAAAGGAGCACTACGTTTAGATGTTCTTTCTCGTATGCTGTCAATAATATTAAATTTCTCTTCTTCCATATCAGCTAATTCTTCACGGTTGGTTACCAATAAATAACGATCATCATCGATTTTTTTATAATAAATATTCCTTTGTTTGAACCAATTCGAAAAATAAGTCGTCAACAACGTATCAAACTTTAAAATTTCACGATCATCCATCGAACGAGTGAGTTCATCGTAGTTATCTAATAATAAAAAGCCAATAACAGGCCGAGAGTTCAAATATTTTTGTTCAATATTATAGCGTTGGGTAATATCTAAGAAATATAAAATTTGTTGATCTTTCTCCCGGATAACTTGAAAAGTTTTATCATTATAATGGATATAAAAATTGTTTTTTTCTTTATTTTTCTCCAATTTTTCCACTAAAACAGGAGCTTGCTTATTCAAATTTCTACCTATTATATTTTTTCCGCTGATTTGTCCCATCATATAGGGGTTTAACCATTCAATTTGATTATCATTATCTTCGTCATAAAGAATAATACCAATCGGCATTTTAACTAATGATTCTTCTTCTCCCTTTTTTACTCGGACTGACAGATGCTGAACATAGTCTTCAATTTCAGCAAGATACCTCTTTTTTAATTGAAGTATTATAAAATAGCTTAATCCAACTAAAATCAGCATGCCCAACCCCAGCATCGGACGAATCACAAGTCCAGTAATTACTAAAATAAACTGAATAATTATAATTACAGTTAATAACAATTGACTGGACTGACTCCAAGAAAAAGAAGAAGATTTTTTATCTTCTCTATTCAAAGTTTTTTCTCCTTTTTAAAGCATATTCAATATAAGAATAATAACACTCTTTTAAGCTTCAAGCCAGTTTACACACCATAAATTAGTAGAAATAAAAAAGTTCCGCAACTTGCAAAAGCAGGCTGCAGAACTTTGAATTCATTTAATTAATCTTCTGGTACGTATGGTAGTAATCCCATGAAACGCGCACGTTTAATTGCTTGGCTTACTTTACGCTGGTTTTTAGCAGAAGTTCCTGTCACACGTCTTGGTAAAATTTTGCTGCGATCTGACAAGAAACGGCTTAAAAGATTTACATCTTTATAGTCCACATATTCAATATGATTTGCTGCTAAGAAATCAACTTTACGTCTTCTTCCTCTTCCTCCACGAGCCATTATATTAGCCTCCTTTTTATCTTATAGAATTAAAACGGTAAATCATCGTCTGAGATTTCAATTTGATCACTATTTTGTTTAAAAGGATCTGCAGTGAAATCTGAAAAACTATCATAGTTAGGAGCTTGATTATTTTTATTGTAGTTTTGTGTTTGGTTAGTATTTGAGGCCTGGTCATTTTGAGCAGGCGTTGTCCCAGAACTTTGAATCCGTTGATCTGTAACAGATTTTGGTTCTAATAACTGAAAGTTTTCAGCAACAACCTCAGTAACATAAACCCGTTGACCCTGATTATTCTCATAGTTACGAGTTTGAATGCGGCCTGTGACACCAATTAAAGATCCTTTACGTGTAAAGTTAGCTAAAGTTTCTGCAGACTTTCTCCAAATCACACAATTAATGAAGTCCGTTTCACGTTCTCCTTGAGCATTGGTATAAGGGCGGTCTGCTGCAATGGTAAAATTACCTACCGCTGTTCCAGAGCCTGTATATCTTAAATCCACATCTTTAGTTAATCTTCCTACTAAAACTACATTATTAATCATGCTTTGCTCCTTCCAAGTAATGTTTCACGTGAAACATTACTCCTTGTCTTCACGACGAACAACGATATGACGTAAAATGTTATCATTAATGCGTGCTAAACGATCAAACTCATTGATAGCTTCTGAGTCTTCTGATGCTGTAAAGTATACTAAGTGATAAGTACCTTCACGTTGGTCTTCAATCTCGTAGGCAAAACGATCTTTCTTCCAATCAGATGATTCAGAAATTTCGGCACCATTATCAGTTAAAACTTCATCAAATCGCTTGATTAATGCATCCTTTTGAGATTCATCCGCTTCAGGGCTAATAATGTATAAAATTTCATATTGTCTCATTGATTTTTCTCCTCCTTATGGTCTATTGGCTCATTTAATAGTCAAATGAGCAAGGAAAGTAAACTAGTTACTAACAATTAAATATTATATCAAAATTAATCTAAATAAACAAGTTGAAAATAAAAAAAGAATGTTTCACGTGAAACATTCTCCCGGTTTTATTCTTTTTGATACTCTTTTATTCTTCATCGCCATCGGTATCTATTTCTTCTTCGCCTTCTTCGATGACCCGATCAATTATTTCAGCTGCGGTAACAAAAGCATCGTCTGTCATTCTCATTAAACGTACCCCTTGAGTAACACGACCCGTTTTCGAAACATTGGCTACATTAAATTTAATAGTAATACCATCGCTTGAAATAAGCATCATATTATCATCTGGCTCAACAACTAATAAAGACACTAATTCCCCATTTTTCTCCGTCAAATTAACTGTTTTAATTCCTTTTCCTCCACGATTACGAAGAGGATAACGAGAAGCTGATGTCCGCTTACCATAACCTTTTGATGTCACAATTAGAACATCAGATTTTTCTTCTAGTATAGCAGCACCAATCACTTCGTCACCTTCACGCAAGTTAATTCCTCGCACACCGGCTGCACTGCGTCCAATACTTCGAATATCTGTTTCTCGGAAAGAAACAGAGTAGCCCAGACGCGTGGCAATGATAATGTTTTGTTGTCCATCAGTGAACATCACTTGTCTAAGTGAGTCTCCTTCATTCAAATTGATGGCTATAATACCATTGTTTCGGATATTGCTAAACTCTGCCAATGCTGTCCGCTTCACAGTCCCCCTCTCTGTAACGAAGAAGACCTGCTCCTCACCAGTAGGTGTATCTTCAAAATTAATCATAGCTTGGACTTTCTCTTCATCGTTGAGATTTAAAACATTTACTATAGGCAGCCCCTTAGCTGTTCGTCCAAATTCTGGAATTTCATAAGCCTTAATTTTGTAAACTCTTCCTGTATTAGTGAAGAACAAAATCGTATCATGTGTTGAACAATTTAATATCGTGGTCATATAGTCATCGACATTCGTCTCTATCCCTTGGACACCTCGACCGCCGCGATTCTGTGTTCTAAAATCATCAGCAAGCATACGCTTAATATAACCTTTTTTAGTCATAACAATAACAACAGATTCCTCGTCAATCAAATCTTCGTCGTCAATATTTTCAATCTCACCAGCTAATAATTTCGTTCGACGTTCATCGCTGTATTTTTCAGAAATCTCATCCAGTTCCTCAGATATAATTTGATTGATACGCTTGGGTTGAGCTAAAATATCGCGTAAATCTGTTATGTTAATTAACAATTCTTTGTATTCTGCTTCAATTTTATCTCTTTCTAGGCCGGTTAAACGAGCCAGGCGCATATCTAAGATAGCTTGTGCTTGAATACTTGATAAATTAAAGCGGTTAATCAATTCTTGTTTTGCTTGATCAGTTTGCTGTGATCCTCGAATAATCTTAATAATCTCATCGATATTATCTATAGCAATTCGCAGACCTTCTAAGATATGCACACGAGCTTCTGCTTTATCCAGATCAAATTGGGTTCTGCGGCGGATTACTTCCTGTTGGTGTTTCAAATACTCTACTAATATTTCTTTGAGAGATAAGGTTCTTGGCACACCCTCTACAATAGCCAACATATTAAAACCAAAAGAAGTTTGCATTTGTGTCTGCTTGTAAAGATTATTCAAAATTACACTGGCAGAAGCATCTTTTCGTACATTAATGACAATGCGCATCCCTTGCCGGTCAGACTCATCACGAAGGGCTGTAATCCCTTCAATCGCTTTGTCACGGGCCAATTCAGCGATTTTCTCAACCAAGCGGGCTTTGTTCACCATATAAGGGAGCTCTGTTATTATAATACGTTCACGATCACCCGGCAGGCTTTCAATCTCTGCCTTAGCACGTATAATAATACTTCCTTTACCTGTTTCATAAGCTTTTCTAATACCAGATTTTCCAATTACAGTAGCGCCTGTTGGAAAGTCAGGACCTGGCAAAGCTTCCATTAAATCCATTGTGGTACACTCCGGATTGTCCATCAAAACTTTTAAGGCTGCAATAGTTTCACCTAAATGATGAGGTGGAATATTAGTGGCCATTCCAACTGCGATTCCTGAAGTTCCATTAACTAAAAGATTAGGGAAACGAGCGGGCAGAATAACAGGTTCATTCTCACTGCCATCGTAATTCTCCCGAAAATCGATAGTATTTTTATTGATATCTCTCAGCATTTCCATAGAAATTTTGCTGAGACGCGCTTCTGTATAACGCATCGCTGCAGCCGAGTCCCCATCGACAGAACCGAAGTTACCATGTCCGTCTACTAATTCATACCGAGTAGAAAAATTCTGTGCTAAACGAACCATGGCATCATAGATAGCTGAATCTCCATGAGGGTGATATTTCCCCATAACATCCCCGACAATACGGGCAGATTTTTTATAGGCTTTATCGGGTGTATTCCCTAATTCTTGCATCCCATAAAGAATTCGACGGTGTACCGGCTTCAATCCATCACGAACATCTGGAAGAGCACGTGAAACAATAACACTCATTGCATAATCAAGAAAGGACTGCTTCATTTCACCAGATAAGTCAGATACAGTTATATTCTCTTTATAATCTTCAACCATAAGTCATATTCCTCCTTCTCTTACTATTTATTAAGTATCGATACTTTGGACTTCACGAGCATTCTCTTCAATAAACTGACGACGTGGTGGGACTTCATCACCCATCAGCATAGAAACTACCTGGTCAGCCGCTTCGGCATCAGTAATTGTGACTTGGATTAAGTTTCTATGTTCCGGATCCATAGTTGTTTCCCATAATTGCTGAGCGTCCATCTCTCCTAAACCTTTATAACGTTGGATAACAGGTTTAGGTGTTGCAGATAGCTCTGATAATAAACTTTCCAGCTCTGCATCACTATGCAAATATTCAACCCTCTTGCCTTGGCGGACTTGGTATAAAGGTGGTTGAGCAACATAAACATAACCTGCCTCAATCATCGGCCGCATATAGCGGTAGAAAAGAGTAAGGAGAAGGGTACGGATATGGTGTCCATCAACATCTGCATCCGTCATAATAATTAATTTATGATAATTAACTTCTTCAATATCAAAATCAGCTCCAAAACCTGTGCCTAGAGCCGTGAATAATGAACGAATTTCTTCATTAGCTAAAATACGATGAAGAGATGCTTTTTCAACGTTCAAAATTTTTCCACGGATAGGTAAAATTGCTTGAAATTCACGAGAACGTCCTTGTTTTGCTGAACCTCCAGCAGAATCTCCCTCTACAATAAATAATTCATTCCGCTGAGGATTTTTCGAAGAACAATCGGCCAATTTTCCTGGTAAGTTACTAATTTCTAAACCACTCTTATGACGAGTCACTTCACGGGCACGTCTTGCAGCATGGCGAGCTTGTTGAGCTAGAATACCTTTTTCAACAATTTGTTTTCCTATTTTAGGATTTTCTAACAAATAAGTTTCAAATGAACTTGAAAATAATCGATCGACAATTCCACGAACTTCTGAGTTTCCTAATTTAGTTTTTGTTTGCCCTTCGAATTGAGGATTCGTGTGTTTTATACTTAACACTACTGTTACCCCTTCACGAACATCATCACCAGTTAAATTTTCAGCATCATCTTTTATAATCTTAGCATTTCTAGCATAATCATTAAGCGTTCGGGTTAATCCTGATCTGAAACCAGACTCATGTGTTCCCCCTTCAATCGTGTGGATATTATTGGCATAAGATTGTAAGTGTCCCTCAAAGCCTGTAGTATGCTGCAGGGCCACTTCAACCTCAATATCATCTTCTACTCCCAACAAATAAATTGGTTCTTCATAGAGAAGAGTACTTTCCTCATTTAAGTAAGAAACATAACTCTCTATACCACCTTCATAACGAAATTCAACTTTTTCAATACTCTCTCCTCTTTCATCTGTCAGGCTTATATACAGGCCACGATTTAAGAAAGCGAGCTCTTGTATTCGCTTGAGTAAAACCTCATAGTTATAATTGGTGGTTTCAGTGAAAATTTCTGGATCTGCCTTAAAAGTAATAGTTGTTCCTCTACGGTCTGTTTCACCTATCACTTCTAAATCTTTAACGGGAATTCCTTTTTCATAACGCTGATGATAGATTTTTCCATCTTTATGTACAAAAACTTCCAAGTAAGCGGACAAGGCATTTACAACAGCAGACCCCACTCCATGCAGACCACCAGAAACCTTGTAACCCCCGCCACCAAATTTACCACCGGCATGGAGAACAGTCAGTACAGTTTCAACTGCTGGGCGCCCTGTTTTTTCTTGTATATCTATCGGGATACCACGACCATCATCAATAACTGTAACTGAATTGTCTTCATGCACGATAACATCGATTTTTTCAGCATGGCCGGCCATAGATTCGTCAATTGAATTGTCTACAATTTCCCATACTAAATGGTGAAGTCCATCCTCACTTGTAGAACCAATATACATACCAGGACGAATTCGTACAGCTTCTAAGCCTTCTAATACTTCAATCTGGCTAGCATTATATTCATCTTCTACTCTATCATTATGCTCTTGATCATGATTTATCACTTATTAATCACTCCGTTTCTATCTGACCTTTTGAAATATTGAAAATTTTTGGATTGTCAATTAAATCTTTTTGGATTCCATCTAAGCTCGTTGTGGTCAAAAAAGTCTGGACTTTATTTTGAATCGATGAGAGAAGATGAGTTTGACGCTCATTGTCTAATTCAGATAAAACATCATCAAGTAAAAGAACAGGATATTCGCCCCTCAATTCTTTCATCAAATCAATCTCAGCTAAACGAATACTTAATGCCGCAGTCCTCTGTTGCCCTTGAGATCCATAAGTCTGCACATTTCGACCATTAATATGGAAATACATATCATCACGATGGGGCCCAATTAAAGTTGTACCTTGATCTATTTCTCTATCACGATTATTATCTAATTGCTTTTTAAAAAGATGGAAAATAGTCTCATAGTCTTCACAATCATCAAGACTTTTAATGTCAAGACTTGAAGAATAAAAAATAGCTAAATCCTCTTTTTGATTCGAAATATTTTTATGAATTATTTTAGACCAATTCTCTAAATTTTCAATAAACCATAAGCGTTCCTTTAGTACATGTGCACCCTCTATAGCCACTTGTTCACTCAATATATCGAAATAGAGCTCATCTATCTTTTTGAAACGCATATCTTTCAAATATTGGTTTCTTTGTTTCAGAACCCGATTATATTCTGTTAAATGATGCAGATAAAGAGGAGACATCTGCCCCAGCTCCATATCGATAAATCTTCTTCGGACGGAAGGTGATCCCTTCACAATATCAAGATCTTCGGGTGCAAAAATAATGACATTTAAATGACTAATGTAAGTGCTTAGACGAGCTTGCTCCAAGTGATTCAATTTAGCGATTTTTCCTTTTTTAGATAGGACAACTTCTAAAGAGAACTGGGAATTTAGATTATGGATACGTCCTGAAATACGAGCGATATCTTCATCCCACTGAATCATTTCTCGATCTTTATTTGTTCGATGACTTTTAGTCATCGCTAAAACATATATAGCTTCTAGGATATTTGTTTTTCCTTGAGCGTTCTCACCTAAAAAAACATTCATTTGGGGAGAAAAATCTAAAGATAAGTTTTGGTAATTTCGAAAATGTGACAAATTGATATGTTTAATAATCATAATTTTGAATCTTCTTCAGATATAATATTAAATTGAGCAGATTCAGGGAATTCAACTGTATCCCCAGGATAAAGTTTCTTACCACGACGGCTTTCTTCCTCGCCATTGACCAAAACCATATATTCTTCTAAAAAAGGTTTAGCCATACCACCAGAATCAATAATATCTGCTAGCTTTAAAAATTGCCCTAAGGTTATATACTCACTCGCAATCGAAAAAGAAATAATGTCCATCTGTGCCCCTCCTTTACTCCAAAATAAAACGTGGATGGTCTCCACGTGTATTATCTACTCTAATTATTATATACTAAAAACAGCATAAAAACAATTTTTCAAGGTATATAGGGCATTTCTATAGCTTTTCTAAAAAAATGAAGAATTTGCTTAATTTATTAAAAAAGTCAAAAAACCTATTAATATTCGATTCTAGCAAGAGGGATTTATAAAATATAAACAAACCCATCTTTAATACTTATCTATTTAAAAAAATTAAGAAGGACCCGAAATGATTAAACGGGCCCTTCTTATATTTTTTAACATATTTTATTCTGGTGTACGTATAGGTGTAATGAGTTGTACAAAATCAAGACTGCCATCAGATGGTTTGATAATAAATGGTCTTAAAGCTCCAACTAATTCGATACCTACCTCAACAGGCCCAAAAGCATTTAAGGCCTGCTTCATATAATCAGGATTAAATGAAATTTCTATAACATCACCTTCAATCGACTTAAATGGGATATCCTCTTCAATCTGTCCTACTCCTGGATAATCTCCAAAGACCTCCATCTGATCGTTAGCAATAATCAGTTTAATGACATTATTCTTTCCAGCATGTGAAAGCAGTGATGCACGGTCTACTGCAGCTTCAAATAGATCTGCATTTAAGATTACTTTTGTATTGCTTTCACTGGGTATGAGTTGGTCAGTATTGGGGTAGTTTCCTTCAAGTAATCGAGAATAAAAATTAATTTGAGGGAGAGCGAATAGAACCTGACTGTCTGTTACATACAGATCTAAAGTTTCAATATCATCTGATATGATTCGATTTAGTTCCGTCAAACTTTTTCCAGGGATAACAAAATCCAAAGAATTTGGATAGGATTCTTCTAAAGTGATAGTACGTTTAGATAAACGGTGGCTGTCTGTCGCAACCGCTGTCAGTTTATTAGTTTCGATAGAGAATTCTACCCCTGTTAGAATTGGTCTGCTTTCATGTTTACTAACTGCAATGACAGTTTGACGGACAACTTGCTTGAAAAGTTGAGCAGGTAACTCAATTTTTTTATTTGCGTCAATTTCAGGCAGATGTGGATATTGATCTGCTTCTATCCCATTAATCACAAATGATGATGTTTTTGAATCAATAGAAACTTGCGTTGATTCTTTTAATTCAATAATAACTTTTTCATCAGGTAATTTTTTTACAATATCCATCAGCATACGGGCGGGCATAACAACAATACTTCCTGTTTTTTCAATCTCAAGTTGAGATTCTTCATTAACTTCAATCGAAGCTTCTACAGAAATGTCTGCATCGCTGCCTGTTAATATTAATTGATTGTTTTGAGCCACTAGTTTTATTCCAGACAAGATAGGAATAGTTGATCGCGATGAGATCGCTAATTGAACATTGTTTAATTGTTCAATGAATTTAGAACGATTAATTGAAAATTTCATATTTACCTCCAAATGATTTGTCAAAGTTAATTATAACAAATTATAGAATTCTTGTTGCCTTATATATATTAGTTTAAATAGTACTAGTAGTAGGGCCTGTTAATAGTGAGGAAAACTGTAACAAATCTATAGAAATTAAGTTTTCCACCTGTGGACAACCTGTGCAAAACTCACCGACTTGTACACTTCTATCCACATGTGCACAAATTAAGACAACATTTTTTTTATTTCATCTATTTTATTTTTCAGCTCAAAATCAGTCTCTAATAATTCATCTATTTTGTCATGAGCATAAAGCACAGTGGTGTGATCCTTCCCACCAAACTCTTTTCCGATTTTTGGAAAGGATTCTCCCGTAATTTCTCTGGAAAGGTACATAGCAACTTGCCGGGGTCTTACAATAGTTTGTACCCGTTTTCTGCCATTAATCTCTTCGACTGTTACATCATAGAACTTAGCCACGGTTTTTTTGATATCCTCTATGTTTTTACCTACTGTCTGCTTACCTGGCAGCATCGACTTCAATGCATCAGCAGCTAAACCTGTGGTGATTTCTAGATTTTCTATAGTAGCAAAGGCTTGTACTCTTAATAAGGCTCCTTCTAATTCACGGATATTAGAATCAATTTGACCTGCAATATAACTTAATGTATTATCAGGAATTTCTAGATTTTCAGCTTCTGCCTTACTTCTTAAAATAGCAATTCGTGTCTCTAGATCAGGTGGTGTGATATCGACGGATAATCCCCAAGCAAAACGTGATACTAAACGCTCTTGTAATTTAGGTATTTCATTTGGTAATCTATCGCTGGTTAAAACGATCTGCTTCCGTTGATCGTACAAGGCATTAAATGTATGGAAAAACTCTTCCTGAGTACCTTCTTTGTCAGAAAAAAATTGGATATCATCCACTAATAAAAGATCCACTTGCCGATATTCGCTTCTAAACTCTTTCTGCGTTCTATTACGAATAGAATCGATAAAATCATTAGCAAACATTTCACTTGTTACATATTTAACATTAGCGTGAGGATTAAGTTCTTGTAAGCGATGTCCTATAGCATGCATTAAATGTGTTTTTCCTAATCCTACCCCTCCATAAAAAAAGAGTGGATTATAGATAGTTCCCGGTTCTTCTGCTACTACGAGTGCTGCCGCATGAGCCATCTGGTTGCCTTTCCCAATAACAAAGGAATCAAATGTATATTTTTCAACTAATTGTGAATATTTCCTTTCCATCTGTAATTCACTTTGAGCTGCTGCGGATACTGCAGGTTCCTCATCAATTTGCTGCTGACTCAAGATTTCTTCCTCAGTCAAAAGAACAGGAGCAATCTCCCGGTTAGTTAATTCATATAATAATTCTACCGTAGTAGTAGTCAGATTATTTTCCCAGTAATCTTTATGGAGTTTTGTGGGAACTTGGATGGTTATTTCATCCTGAGTGAGCTGAATACACTTTGAACTCTCAATCCAAGTATCATAACTGACAGATGCCATATTCTCTTTAAAACGATCAATTAAATAATTCCATGTTTCTTCTATATTCAAAATGCTACCTCCTAGAAACTTGCATCACATATTGTAACATTTTCTAAATAAGTTTTCCACAGTTTTAAAGACTGTTTATAATCCGTAAACATATGTCAATAGGTACAAGAAATAAGCTGTTGATAAAAAGATAAACAAGTTTAAAAGTCTTAACTGTCCACAGGAAAACACAACTAATCCGGGTTATAAAGATTGATACAACAACACTAAGTAAAGTTATCCACAATATCTATGGATATGTTAGTAACTTACCAACATGCTTGTGAATTGTGGAAAAACCTTGGAATAAAGCTGTTGGAAAATAAAAGTTATCCCCAGTGTGTAGTGAGCTGGGGACAGTATTGTTTACAAATATTAGATAGAGTTTTAGATAGAGGATTAGGAAAATTATTAAAAAATCTTGACATTTCTAGGTCCTATACTATATAATTGCTAAGGTATTCTGAATTTTTAATAGGAGGTGACCATCAATGAAAAGAACATATCAACCGAAAAAACGCCATCGTAACAAAGTACATGGATTCCGTGCGCGTATGAGTACGAAAAATGGTCGTAAAATAATACAAAGAAGACGCCAAAAAGGTAGAAAACGCTTAGGACAATAGATAGATCACTGGCCATATCAGTGGTCTTTTTTTTAAAAAATTGTTCGTTTTTTATAGTAAACCGCTAAATATAGAAAGTTGTTAAACGCAATGAGAAAAGAATACAGAGTTAAATCTGAAAGGGAATTTCAAGATGTTTTTAACTCGGGTAAATCTATGGCTAACAAGCAGTTTGTTATATACACTCTAACTAAGCCGGGTCAAGATCATTTTAGAGTAGGAATTTCAGTAAGTAAGAAGATGGGCAATGCCGTAAAAAGAAATAAAATAAAAAGATTAATTCGATCATCTATCCAAGAATTATCTTCATCACTTAAAAATGATGTGGATTTTATTATTATCGCTAGACAGCCAACTTCAACGATGAACTATCAAGAAGTTCTTTCCAGCTTAAAACATGTCTTATCTTTATCGCATTTATTTATCAATAAATCCTAAATACAATATATAAAATTAAGTGAGGGTTTTTTAGTGAGCAAAAAGTCAAAACGTATAATCATGTTAGTGCTCCTGTTTGGTATAGTTTTTGTTTTATCAGGTTGTACGAGCGGTTCAATGTCAATGGAACCCATTACTGCCGAAAGTGAAGGTATATGGGATGGCTTGATTCTATATAATTTATCTAGAGTAATTATTTGGATCTCTGAATTAATGGGTGGAAATTACGGATTAGGAATTATCATATTTACTTTATTGATTCGTGTGCTGTTAATCCCTGTCACCCGATATCAAATGAAATCTACTCAAAAAATGAGCGATCTAGCACCTCAAATGCAGGAATTAAAAGAAAAATATAATACGGAAGATAAAAAACAAGTTGAAGAATATAATGAAGCAGTAGCTCAACTGTATGAAGAAAATGATGCCAATCCATATGCATCTTGTTTACCCTTATTAGTGCAAACACCAATATTAATTGCTTTATATCAAACGATCAGCCGAACTCCAATAATCAGTTCATCCGATTTTTTATGGGTTAATCTGGGCCAGCCTGATCCTTATTATATCCTCCCACTGCTAGCAGCGCTTCTGGCATTTGCTAACTCAAAGTTAACAATGATGAATAGTCCAAGTCAGCCGGGCACTGGAGCGATGGTATACGCTATGCCACTCATGATTTTCTTCATTTCTTTTAGATTAGCATCAGCTTTATCATTATATTTTGTTGTATCTAATGCAGCTATGGTTGCGCAAACTCTTTTATTGAATAATCCTTTTAAGCGTCGAAAAGAGATGGAAGCTAAAGAAGCTGCTGAATATGAAGCTGAAGAAAGACGCCTGCGGGCTTTGAAAAGAGCAAGAAAAACTGGAAGGTCTGTAAAAAAATAGTAATAGATTTTATGATGGAGGAATTTTAATGAAAAAGTTCACAGCACAAGCAACTACAGTCGAAGAAGCTGTCGATATCGCACTGAGTGCCTTAAAAATCACGAGAGAAGAATCAAATATTGTCATCGAAGAAGAAGGTCGCAAAGGCTTTTTAGGTATTGGACAAAAAGATGCTGTAGTGACTGTTTCGGTCAAAGAATCTAATGAAGTCAGTCCGATTGAGGAATTGAATCTACTTTCAAAAAATGATAGCGTTGATGGAGCTACCTTAAAAGAAGAGACTACAGTCTTAACAGAGCCTTTAGAAGATATCTCAAGCGTGGCAAGTCCTCAAGCGGTAAGTAGGGAACAAAAAACAGAAGAAATATCTCAGCTATCAGAAGAAGATATCAATATTTCAGAAGATGATATCAATTCTATAGATGAACAAGCGATCCATGATGCTGAAAAATATATACAAACCATCGGACGAAAATTAGGTGCAGAGGATATCGAAGTATCCATCTATCGTGAATTAGAGAGTGTATATTTTGATCTTGAAACTGATAAACCCGGTATTATTATTGGTAGACATGGGAAAGTTCTGGATGCAATTCATACATTGACACAGATACTCTTACGTAATCGGGCATATTCAAAACTTAACGCACGCTTAGATGCTGAAAATTACAGAGGACGTAAAGAAGAATCTCTGAAAAGCTTAGCTGAGCGGGCAGCTGATAAAGTGATAGCAACTCAACAGCCTGAAATTTTAGAAGCTATGCCTGCTAAAGAAAGAAAAATTATACACCGTATTTTAAGTGCAAATAGCGCTGTAGTCACTCATTCTGAAGGCGAAGAGCCTGAACGCTACTTAGTTATTGAAAGTGCTCAAAAATAAAAAGATATCATCAGCGTGATTGTTATAGTCCTATTTGATAACAGATATGTTATGGTATAGATATCAAATAAATAGTGGTGATATTATGTCTAAAGAACGAGTACAAATTATAATACGTGTGATGCCTGATGAGAAAGAAACTATTCAACAACTGGCAAAAGAAGAAAATAAATCAATGAATCAGTTTATCGTAGATCGAGTCTTATCCGAATTTGAAGAAAAAGAGGAAGCTGCTCAGGAAGAAGATAGTAATACAAAGACAGAAGAGACTGAAGAATCAGAAGCTTCTGATTCAATGTCTACAAGTGGTCCTGTGTTTGCACTGCTGAGGGACCAAATCCATGCAAAAGATAAGCAGATTAATAAGCTGCAGGTTTTAATTGATCAACAGCAACAACTGAGCTTGTCAGATAAGAAAGAAAATGAGCGTCTGCGCTTGAATATCGAGGAATTAGAGTCCGAAGATGTGGAAGAAGAAGAAATAAATGAAGAATCTTACACAACCGAAGAAGACGCTGATACTAAATCAGCTGAGAATTCAGTTGAAGAAGCGCCTATTAAAGATAATAAGAGTAGTAAGCGTTGGTGGAAATTATGGGAATAGTTTAGTTATTATATACAGAAAAGAGTCTTTTTTATGTCATATTTTGCACTTCTTATAGGAAAGTTATTACGTTTTTGTTTAAATGTTTTTGGCCGAGGATCAAGTCTACCTGGTAAGATAGCATTGAAAATAGATGAAAATATTTTGTCCAAATTTGATTTTCCATCATTAGTTATTTTTGTTACAGGTACTAATGGTAAAACATCCACAACGCATTATTTATCTAATATCTTGTCAGAGGCTCAATATAAAACAATGACTAATTTAGCGGGGGCGAACTTAGTTCAAGGTATCGTAACTCAAGCTTTAGAATATTCTTCTTTTAACTTTACAATTCAGGCTGATGCTGTCGTCTTAGAAGTCGACGAAGCAACTTTGCCGAATATTATTGAGGATATAAAACCAAGTCATATCTTAATGTTAAATTTATTTCCCGACCAAGAAGATCGTTTTGGCAGTGTAGAAGAACTTGCTATCAAATTAAATAAAGCTCTAGTTACTGATAGCAAACTTATTCTCAATGCTAATGACCCAAGACTTGCCTGGATCGGTGAGTCTCATCCTGAATTAGCTATCACCTATTATGGTGTTGATAAAATATCACTAATCCAGCCTTCGCATAGTATTTTATGTCCTAACTGTCAGCAGGAGTTGAGCTATCAATGGCAACATTATGAACACTTAGGTTATTACTCCTGCTCTTCTTGTGGCTTCAAAACTCCATTTGTTCAATATATGGCTAGAAAAGTTGATTTGAACCAGCAAGTCTTTGATTTGGATGACTTTTCTTATCCTATTCCTCAAGCTACTTCCTATACACTTTTTAATGTTCTGGCAGCAGTATCTTTAGCGCTTGATCTCGAGATAAAAGAAGAGACAATTCATTCTGCTATTGAGGGGACAGAAATTGTCCGGGGAAGAAATGAAAAAATAGAATTTGCGGATAAAAAAATAGCTGTTAATTTAGCTAAAAATCCTGCAGGGATGAATCAATCGATTTCTAATCTTCTAAGCCAGGAGACTGAGAATTATAATTTGATGTTAGCAATTAATAATCAAGCGGCAGATGGTGTGTCGATTGCCTGGTTAAAAGATTGTGACTTTACTAGATTGCTAGAGACGCCTCTCCAACATATTTATTTAAGCGGTAGTGTTCGTAAAGATTTGTATCAAATTTTATTGAACCAAGGAATACCTAAAAATAAATTATCTATAGAAGAAATAGCATCCGGCTTAGAGAAACTAACAACTCATCCTGAAAATGCCTATATAATTGCAAATTATACTTCTCTAAATAATATTTATAAGTATATAAAATAATATATATTAAATTCGAAACTCTCCTTGAGCAGGTGCTCGAGGAGAGTTTTTTATTTAAAAAATAAACTTGACAATTTTTTCTTGTTGAGATATCCTAATCTCAAGTTTATAAAATCGACTGTGAAAAGATAAGTAAATGAATCGCCTTTGTTTAGAGAGCCTGTGTTTGGTGAAAATAGGTCAAAGACAATCGTTGAAAATGGTCTTGGAGTCGCATTTCTTTGAGTCATTAAGATGAAAGGAAATCGGAGTTCTCACGTTATTGAGAAAGAGTATCGGCTTTTTGCCTGTACTTTCTAAGACATGATAAGCGATTATTGTGTAAATAAAGGTGGTACCGTGATGGAAACTTTCGCCCTTTACCGTAAGGTAGGCGGAAGTTTTTTATTTTTTAAAAAAACGGGGGAAATGATATGTCTATAAATACAATTCAATTAAATACATGCACGACTGAAGGAACTAAAATTAAGGCAACAGTCACAGATCGCAATCATGATATTTTGTTTGATCAACCTAAAGAAAGAAAAGGAAGCGACACTGCTCCCAAGCCAACAGAAGTTTTTCTTGCATCCTTGGGCGCTTGCAAATTAGTTGTTGCAAAAAGCTTCGCAAAAAAATACAAGATTAACTTAAAAGCTGTCGATATTACAGTCGAAGGAGAAATTGACTCTAAAGGCTTTAGTCAACAAGATCCTAATGCTAAAATAGGATTTTCAACCTTACGTACTATTTTTAATATCGAAGCAGATAATACAAAAGAAGAAATTGATAATTTTATCCAATTTATAGAAAATCATTGTCCAGTTCAAGATACTATTGTTAATCAACCGAACTTTGAAACAGTGCTCAACCACAAGCCATAAGGAGGAATAAAATGACAGATTTAATCCAATCATTAATTGAAGTTATTGCACAAATCACGGCATTTATTACTCCAATTTTTGTCTTTATTGTCTGCTTTAATAGTGGGATGAGTCAGCATCCGAAAAATGTATGGGAAACTGCTAAAGAAAATATTGGCTATTACAGCCGTGTTATCCTTGCGAGCAATATCATTTACCCATTATTTGTTTGGGGTTTAATGGCTGTCCTGCCTTTTCCCGAATTTTTTAAGCTGGGAGTCTTGGTATTTTTCATATGTGCTGGCGCACCGATTGTCATCAGTTTCACACAGAGCGCAGGAAATACAAGTCTATACGCAACAGCAGGTATGATAATACAATTAATCGCCTCTATCCTTATTATTCCTATCTTACTTCCTCTCATGGTTGGAGGTGTGGAAATTAATATGGGAATTCTCATCTGGAACTTAGTTAAAACTGTTGTTATTCCTCTCATTCTTGGATTTATTTTAGTTGTTTATTGGGAAACGCTTATTCCACGCATACGTCCGACTGTGGCCAAGTTACAAAAGTTAACAATGGATATCGTTATTTACGGGACATTGATTAGAAACATTCCGAATATTATTGACCTAGTGGGAGAATTCGCTATCCT
>JAUNQW010000004.1:0-27521 GCA_030535975.1 Atopococcus tabaci
TCGGCTCCCATATCATTGGCCATCTTCGAGCGGTCCAGCATCGAGACAAAAACATCCTTGTCACGTGAAGTCGCTACAGCATATCCTTTGTTTTTCAAGAGCTGTTCAATTTTCTTTGACATGGTTAAGTTGAGATCTTTTTCCACTGCGCCATAAGCCATAGCTCCTGGATCTGAACCCCCATGACCGGGATCTAAGAAAATCAGCGGTACTTGTCTTGAATCAGAATCTTTAGGCGGCTGTGGGACTTGTTTTTTGTAGTTAGAGAAAAAATTCATCGTTTTTGACGAAAGTGTGGATTTTCCTCCAATAAGAGTAAAGGCTAAGACACCCCGTCCACCCATCGCAAAGTCTGTTTGCTGCTTCAACACACTGGAATTATCATTCTTCACAAAAAGCAGACCTGATTTTTTCTTAGCGGCAAGCACAGACGCTGTCAGAGCATCAGCATAATCTTCACCGGACACCACATAGAGATGCTGACGCGGCATAGAATAGTGAGATAACAAATGACGATTGACTTCGTAACGATCAGCTCCGGAGAATCGTCTCGGCGCATGGCCTAAAGACTTGAGACTCTTTTCGACAGAGGATTGAATCGTTCGAGGTCCTCCAACGATGGTGAAGGAGTTGACGTCTTTTGCAGCTTCTTCCACATACTTATTCAAACGGTTGCCTTCTGTTAAGTAAATGGGTAAGTATCTGGAAGCAGCTGCTTCAGCAATACTCAAAGCATCTGCGAACTGAGTCCCGCTGGCTAAGAAAGCATCGCGATTTTTACCTTGAATCTTTTCAATTTCATCGGCTACAAGAGCTGCTTGATGGTAGCGGTTGACTCCACCGATTCTTTCAACGGTCAAGCCTCGGTCTTTCAGACTCTGCACGACAGTTTCATGGATGGAATTCTTTCCACCGAGTACGGTTACTTTCTTGGCCTGCAGGCGAATGATCTCTTGAAGGGTCGAATTTTCCAGATGGTTGGCTCTCGTTAAGAGAATAGGTGCATCACGCAGGTGGGCTAATGGTGCTCCCGTTAATGCATCTGCATAATTGTCCCCATTGGCCAGGAAAACATCATCCGACTTTGTCCAACCTTCCTTTGAAACTTCAACCGCATTGCTATAGCGTGTATCTCCTGAGACACGTTCCACTTTCGCTTGATCCACTGTGGACGATTGAGTCTCTTTTTCTTTTGCTTCTATATAATGAGCGGTCGGCTCTTCTTCACTCTGAGGAACCGGTTCCATTTCTTCAGTTACGTTTTCTGTGACTGCCACTTGACTCTCCACTGCCGCTTCTTCGAACTCTGGCTCTTCAAGAGCTGGATCAAAGGACTGGCTGTCGCTGCTTTCATCTGGCACGGCTTCTTGATGCTGGGTCAACTCTTCCGGCAGACCTTCTTCTGCCTGGACGGACTCTCCAACAGCAAGAGGGGCAAATGCAAAACCAGCCAGCAGCATTAATTTGGCTAAGGGTTTGTAAAACTTCAATTCATCACCTCATCTTATTTTTAATGATAGATTAATCTTAACATGCTTTACATTCTTTGAGATTAAGTTCAGGTTACTTTTGTGTTAAAGAAAAGTCTAAAAGACTAAACATAAGCAGCGTAGCGCGCACTGTAAAGGGTCCGAGCTGATAAAGTGTGAGGTCCCCCGATGAGGGTCAACCTTTCAATATCTTTTTCAAGAGCAAATCTCAACTGTAATCTTAGATTGAGCGTGTGGTTATTTCTCACGAAGAGCAGCGCTCCTCCCCTTCTGGCAGCTAAGACTGAAGCCGGCAGAGCGTCAGAGAAATGATCTCCTGATACCACATATAAGCGGTCATTTTGAGTACCATAATGTTCGATGATCCTGCGATTAACTGCATAGCGGTCACTGCCGGCAAAGCGATTCACCCTTACATTATTCTGACCCAGTCTATTGGCTGCAGAGGAAGAAATCGTAGCTTCACCCCCGATAATGGTGAAGGAAGCGGCACGGTTAGAGAAAGCCAGAGTCACAGGAGGGACAAAATATTCACGGGTCAGTAATATCGGCAATCTTTTCGCCGCTGCTGTACTTGCGATACTTAGAGCATCCGGGAAAGCATCTCCTGAAGCGATGAAGAAATCCGACCGGCTGACATTTTTCAATCTTAGGATTTCCTCAGCCACTAAAGCGGCCTGGGCATAGCGGTCGGCTCCTCCAATTCGACTGACAGTAAAGCCTTGGCCTCTTAAATCATTTTCCACGGATAGAGCAATTGAAGCACGTCCCCCTAGTAAAGTGATTCTATTGGCTGACAAACGGTTGATTTCATTTAAGGTCGCTTCAGGCAGTCGATCTTCATAAGTTAAGAGGAGCGGTGCATTGTGCAAGGCAGCCAGAGGTGTGCCTGTCAAAGCATCGGCGAATTTATCTCCATTAGATAGAAAGACATGATCTGCCTGCGTGTAAGCGGCCTGGCTGATGCTCGCTGCATTGGAGTAGCGATTGTCTCCGTAAATGCGGTCTGGAGTGTAGCTGACAGGTAAAGTGAGCTGAATCATAGGGTTATCTAAATAAGCATAATCATCAAAACGTGTGAGTTTGTAGCGTTCGATCAGATTATTTAATTTTGTGTTATAAGCAGGGTCTGTGGCATACCGCCCCGTCAGCCACTGCGTAGCATCGCGGTAAGAGTTGGTATTTTCCCGCCAGGTTCCGCGGTAATAATTAGCATCCCAGGCTACTCCATTCCGTAACTTATCTGCATTATCTCCAAATGAAGTCTGGTAATTGGGATATTTCTTAAATGCTTCCCGAACACGGATCCATTGCCCATCGACATATTCACTGGTCTCTACAGTAACCGACTGTCCATTATAATTTCCTTTGATACCAAACAAATTATGGTTGGGGGACTGGGATAAAAAACTTGCTCCATAGCCCGTTTCAAGGGTCGCTTGGGCAATCATCACCGAGGCATATAAGTTATTATTTTTTGCGACAGTAGTAGCCTGCGGGGCGATATCATTGATAAACTCATTGTGCGTATCGATATCCTCCACTTCAATGTCTTCCTTCTCTGCATAGATAACTTCATAACTGACCTCTTCCGGAGCGGCAGCTGCAGGAGCAGCCAGGACTTCTTCTTCCTGCTCGACTGCTTCAAGAGGAACTTCTTCAAGCCCAGGCTCCTGAGGATTGCTTTCTATACCTTCTTCTTGATCGAGGACAGGAACTTCACTTTCTTCTAGTGTTTCGGCATGGACCTGCGGACTGCCCATTAAGGGTAAAAGAGCCAGACTGAGCAGCAAGGCCGACTTGAATAAAAATGACTTTTTTGACATAGATAAAACCACCTTTCACTCGTTTAGTCTGCTGGATAAGCCATCGGTTTTTATAATTTCTGGATCGTAATAAATTGACGTTCAGGTCTTGTTTCTTCTGCTTTATTGTTGACCTCATTTTCAAAGTGAGCAAGGGAAATCGTATGAACCGGACCTAAATCATATTTTCTCGTAGTTGTAGGCTGATTATTAAAGAATCCTGCAGGATCAGTTATTTTTGTATAGACAGGATCATAAATATCAAACTTTCCGTCACGGTACCCACGGATGACTTTCATATGATTACGTTTTTCATTGAGGTCGGTATCATCATCAGACCAAGTAAAACCATAGTACATAACAGGATTCCCATTTAATATTTCTTTGATGATTAAGTCTGTGCCAACACCTGAAATATTCACTACCCCTTTATCCCACTGGTGCAGGTAAGGGATGAGAGCTTGGGGTTGAACGACTTGAGTAAATCCTCTTCCATCTATTAGATTCCCATCTTGACCACCAGGTTGTTCATCTGTCTTTTTAGGTACATTCAACATTATATTTTTTAATTGATCTGCTGTAAATGTATGCCCATTCCCACTCAAAAGCATCGCTGAAGCGGCGCCGGCACATCCCCATCCCACATAAGAATCAGGATTTAATTGAGGGTAATAGTTAATATGAGACAGCAGGCGATTCCCATAGCTTAAATCTTCTTCCCTCACCCAGCCGATCTGACGATTATCTGCTCGAATAAGATAATATGTTTCGCCATTATTCAAGTCTGTTTTTTGAACAGCTGTGACATCTTGGCCGTCCATAGACGTGAGCGGGTCTGAAGCTTCGGCATAAGCAGTGGAGCCAGGCTGAGTAAAGACCGCCACGTGATTCCCTTTGATGCGCCAAGCCATATTATTTAAGCGGGTCGTCGATTCGATCAAAGCATAACTTAAAGTTTCTTCTGGATTATTCAGCCATTCCTCCGTTTGTTGAGAAATAGTAGCGGGTCCGCCAACAATTGTAAAGTCATCTTTTCCTTTATCTTTATAGATGAAATTTAATTGATGTTGAGTTTCTGCCACATTGTCTGTTTTGATTAAAAGCATCGTCTTGTTTTCTTTGGCGGCCAAAGCAGCTGTAGGTAGGGCATCCGTATAGATTTCACCAGAAGCGATATAAACCTCATCCCCTCCAACACCATAATGATTAATGATATTGCGGTTAACCTCATAGCGGTTGCGGCCAGCCAGGCGGAAAGTGGTAATTCCCTGCTGCTTCAAATAGGCTTCGATATCTTCTGAAATAGAAGCGGTCCCACCGATGAGAGTGACTGATTTAATGCGGTCAAGTAGATGGTCGACACTTTGGTGCAAGTTTGCCTGACGCGTTAATAAGATAGGAATTTTCTTTGTAGCCGCTACTGGAGCGATGCTCAAAGCATCTGCAAATTTGTCGCCATTCACTAAGAAGACATCCCTTTTATCTGTCTGGTCTCCCATCACATGGCCGGCTATATTAGCAGCCACTTCATAACGGTCTGCCCCGGCAAAACGTTCAACCGTCCGGTCAGAGTCCTCTAAACTTTCTTCAGTTGACTCAGAAATAGAAGTATTCCCGCCCAATACCAATACTTTCTTGGCACCTAGCCTTTCAATTTCCTGCTCTGTCTCTTCATGTAATTGATCGGATCGAGTTAATAAAATAGGCGCGTCATATTTGCCCGACAAAGCTGTTCCTGTCAATGAATCTGCGAAAACATCCCCATTGGCTACAATCACTGTATCTGATTTTTCCCAGCCCGATTCACTGATTGTGGCTGCATTTTCATAACGATCCTTGCCCTGCAGACGATTTACACCTGTCCTTTGCTCGATGACTTCAGGATGATTACCTTCAACATTGGCTGTTTCTTTGACTTTTGCTTGGACCATTTGACTCGTTTCCGGCTCGAGGGACGGCGTCACTTCTTCTGCTTGAGCAGATACTAAAATTTCTGAACTAAAGAAAAAAACGCTGGAAGACAAACCACTTAATAACATACGATTCATTACTTTCTTATTTCGCTTAACCATTTCTTTTACTCCCATCTTATTTGAGGTCTTTTATTATATGAAGTCTTTATTTTTTTGAGAAATGACAAACTGTCCGCCTCTATCTTATAACAATCGAGCAGATGACGCCCCCTCAAACCTTTGACAAAATAAAAAAACAGCCTCAGCGGGCTGCTTCTTATTTCAACATTTTCATCATATCTACAATATCTTTCCTGCTGAAGATCAGGACGACCCCTAAATAAAGTGCATAAGCACCGAAACCGGTCCACGTTCCCATGACATTTGCTGTTAAGTAGAAGACCAGCCAGTGGGAGACCAGGATCAGGATTTCTTTGAAAGAGTTTCTCAAGTAATCAAACTTGATCGTCGTCGTATAGACAAACCAGAGAATGTAACACAGAGTGGTAGCAATAGCTACCATCTGCAAGTTATTAAATATCGTGTCTGTCCCGACCACTAAGATAACCGATAAAACAAGATAGATGATACTGTCTCTAAAATAAATTTTTTCCGGCACCTGCGTTTTATACAAATTCCCAATCAAGATCTTAGAAAGCATGATATAAGGAATGGCGATAAAAGTAATCGATAGAAGATTGATCGACGGGATGTAGGCTTCAAAGAAAACTAAAATAATCTGCTTGAAAATAAAAAAAGCGAGTCCCGAGGCAATCCCTAAAAAAACACAAGCCTGTTTAATGGTATTGAGCAGGTCTTGATCACTGCGCCGGGAGATGACATTATAAAAGACCATCCCGACTGCATTAACGATCAGTAAAATGACATTCAGCAGGGAATTCTGGAAAGCATACTGGGCATAGTCTTCAATTGCATAGCGGGTATTGGCTACCCAGCGCCCGATATTTCCTACAAACGTTAAAGACATATTGGATACGAGGATCAAAAAGCCCACTTGGAAAATTTTGAGCTTGCCTCTGGGGTCAAAGGTTTTTGACCAGCCGTGCTGCTGGATATAATGCCTTTCAAAAAACAAGGTCAAGAAAAGATAAGCTGAGATATTGATGAGAATATAGATATAATAATTATCCGTCTGGAAAATAAAAATAGCGATCAATAAAATGATGATATTAAAAATACTTTTTAAGACATTTCCATTTGAAAAGACTTTGAAGCGGCCGGTGGCCTGCAGAAAGTTGGCATGATAATTATTGATCGTATCCAAAAGAGTGGCTACAGAAAAGAGAGCAAAAATCATATTTCTCTGCCAAATGGCAACAGCCATCATGGCGACAAACATGAGGAGTTGAAAAACAAGCAGGAAATTATGCTCCTGCTGCACCTCTTCCCCGTCCAGGTCTTCCTGGTCTTTGCCGCCGTATTTAATGTAAATCCCATCATTAAAACCCATATTAAATAAATACGTAAAGGAAATAAATAAAATATATTGCTGGTAATGCCCGTAGTCAGCCACTGTTAGGATGGCCGGAAGCATGAAGTTAATTAAAAAGCTGGTCCCGAAGCCCACGATGTTGGAAAAAGCCACTCTAAAGACATCTTTTAATACTTTCACTTCGAGACCTCCCTTCTAATCAATGATGTGAATAACTTTTTTATGACTTTTATAATTATCAACCAATTCAAAGGTCCGGTTAAACCATTTCTTACTTGTTTCTTTGTTTTTAACGAGAATCACGACCTCTTCCGGCGGACTTTCTACTTCATCCAGCCGGTCGAGAGCAAGGCCATAGGCATCTGACCCATCCTCTGCCAGGATGATTTGATGATCGGCATAAGAACTGTGAGTCATCTGATTCAACAGTTTCTGGAAGGCTTCGTCTGACCGGTTGAGAACAAAGTGATGGTCATCAAAGTCCCAGGAATACTCAAAGGCATAGTCTATCTTTTTAGCCAGCAGACGGTAAAGAATCAAGAGAGCAAGCGTAAGAATCAAGCCCAGAATAAAACCAACCCCGGCATAGAGAATGCGGTTGACCTGGCCGTTAGCCGGGCTGACCGATTGATCTCCCAGAGCTTCAGGGGAGGATACTTTCAAGAAATCTTCTCCTTGAAGTAATTCACCTGTCTGTGAAGGAGTTAAAAGTACAGTATTTAAAGTTTCAGAAAAAGGCAGTGAATTGTTGCGGACTTCTTCTTCAATCCAGCGGGCAACTCTTAAGTTTTCCTGAGCTGTTTCTCCGACATGGACCCTGAAGGTAATCACATTCGATGACGTATTTCGAATACCGGCAAGACTTCCTCGGTATTGAGAAGTTTTAATCATTCCTAAGTTTTCTTCTGCCTCCAGGACGTCTGAGATCTCCACCCCTGTCTCTTCTTCTAATTGATCGACGACAATCTCTGACGTGTAGTATTCATCAAATAAAAAGGAGTTGGCAAAGAGGTCTCCATCTTCTTTTTGAGCGATAAATTCAAAGCCGGCAGGTTCCTGGGAATAAATCTCAGTCAGATACTCGCGCTGGCCGGGAATTTCCTCTTCTACAGGTTCTGCAAACAGGCGGTCTGCATACTGGGTGAGAAAGATCTGGATGAGAACGGTTAGGATTGAAAAGATGACTCCTCCGATAAAGATTTTTAACCAGTTATCTTTGATCAGGCGCCATAATTCACTAAATACGGTTGTTAAGCTCATGGTTTTCTCCCTTATAGTTATAGTTAGTATGATTTAATAAGTACTTCTGCTCTAAGAGCTTGATAAAACTAATGATGATGCCGAAAAAGACCCAATGCCATTCGATAAACATATTGTTGGCACTGGTCATCGAAGCGAGGATATAAATAATTAAAAAGGCCGAAAGATGTTCGATAATTCGTCGCTCTCTCACTTCCACCCGGTATTTCATGACAGCCAGGCGGTAAATCAGCAGAGCATACATCACCACATAGAGACTGAAAATGATAACACCATAGCCGACGAGAATCTCTCCCCACCAGGAATGCATATTCACAATATTTTGAGTGGGCAGGAATCTGAAATGCTCCATCCAATACTCGATATTCCCCGCTCCGACCCCGAAGCCCAGACTGGCGCCCAGGAAATAGAGACCATTTCTCATCAAGTTGACCCGTCCCATATCCCCTGTTAATAAATCCGTACTGTTGGTGTAGATCAATTGATTCAACACAGACTGGACAGGCGGCACAAACAGGACAGCCAGAACAGCTAACAGGATCCCTACTGCTGACAACTTATAAATAGTCGAGCGTGTAATGTCCGCTTGAAAGCGAAAGAGGAAGACGAGAAAGAAATAAAGCAGTCCGGCCAGCAGACTCATGCGCGAGCCGGTCCTATAGATCAGGAATAAACCGACAAAAGCGGCCAAGAAATAGAACGTCCTCTTAAAACCGTGACTTTCCTTGTAATATAAAATAAAGGACAGGGGCAGGTAAGCTAAAAGCATGGTCGCATAGTCATTTTGATTGGTAAAATGAGTGATGGGTATCCGTGTCCAAGGCTGGCTGGAAAAGGTTCGATATTTATCCAGTTTCCCCAAATCAGCCAGAAAGTAATTGTTACTGATAATTTCATAGAGTCCCCAGAGAGCCAGCAGGGTCATCATCCACCAGGCTGTTTTGACTAATTTATACCAGGTGCTCTCATCATGGGTCCAAAAGTAAATGGCTGACAGACTGGCTACCCCGATGGTCATCAAAAAGATGTTCTGCATCCAGCCGGTCATATCCAAGGCCCACATCCCCGATACCCATGCCCAAATATACCAGACAAGATAAGTAAGGACAGCAAAGGATGCCACGCTGTTGCGGCTCATCTGTAACTTTGTATCTTTTCGCGATAAGGCGATGAGCAATAGAGGAAGAACTGACAGGGCTAATACTCGGTACAGGGTTAATTGAAAAGCTGGAGTCGGCAGGGCCAGTAACTCCGTTCCTAAAAAAACACTTGCTACTAAAAGAATAAGATATAAGACCACGATTTATCTCTCCGTCTATATTTGGTAGTTATCGATGTGACCCGTAAAATAATCCACATAAAGCTGGGCTGATGCCTGGTTAGAAAATTTCTTCTCAATAATTTTCTCTTTTCTTTCCAGACTGTCAGGAACCTCTGCGGCCTGCAAGGCAGCGACCGTCTCCATCCAGAGTTTTGGATCTTCTTCGATGCTGCGGTAAGCCACCAGGCCAAAACCCAGGTCAACTTCTCTTGTGATGGTGTCTGACACGAGACAAGGCAGAGCTGCTGCCTGGGCTTCTACTACGACTGTCGGCAGTCCTTCATTAAAGGAAGGTAAAATCAAAGCATCTAAAGCGGGATAATAGTCTGAAATAGGCGAGATTCGCCCTGAAAACTGGATGGTTTCTTCTAAGTTCATTGCTTGGACCTGATCCTTTAACTCTTGGTCCAGATCACCGGCGCCCGTAATGATAATTTTAGCTTTTACTTCTGCATCACTTATAGACCGGCCCAGGGCAAGCGTAAATCGATGATTTTTTATAGGATGCAGCCGGCCGATGTGACCGATCAAGATCTCATCGTCTGCTATTCCGTACTTCTTGCGGTAAGCTGCTCTTTGCTGCTCATACTCGTCATCTGTTTTAATAAACTGATCCACTTCAATACTGTTGGGTATGACCATCATCCGGCTGTCTTTCACCTGATCGCCGTAGGTTACATGGATAGCTTTCTTTCCACAGCCTACGACGCCTGTTGAGTTCTTTCTCGTGAACCACTGCTCCACTTTATTCTGCAGAGGATTTTTTTTAGGAACAGCGGTATGTGAGTGAATATAAAAGTCTGCTTGAGAATGTTTTCCGGCAATTCTTTTGTAAATTTCTGAGCGATAGCCGGCGATATGACAATGAATAATATCATAATCCCTAGAACTTAAAATTTGCTTAAACGAGCGGCTGAAAGCCGACCATCCTTCTTTTTTAGGATTGAGGAGCCGGTGAATCTGCCCGCCCGTTCCTTCAATGGCTTGATGGAAGTCCTGTGGGCACTCGGAATAAGTGGCTACATCAAAAATAACATGGTGGGCGGGCATTTCATGGGCCTTATTTTGAATAAAAGCCGAAATACCCCCGCCATGACTGCTCATGATATGTAGAACTTTCAAGTTTTCTGGCATAGTATACCTGCTTTCGAACTATAATCTCCAGAAATTATAGCCTGCTTCTGCATAGCTCTCTTTGTCTAAGACACTCTTGACATCGATGACAATTTTTTCATCATTCGGTAAATCTTTGAATAAAGCATCGGCCTCAGCGACAGCCATCTCTTTGAATTCTGGGTGAGAAACAGCAAAGACTAAACAGTCAGCCTCTGATACCTCTTCCAGATCAGTTAATTCCACATCATAAATCTCTTTGGCTTCTTCTGCATCTGCCCACTGGTCACTGACCGCCGGTTCGATACCGTACTCTCTCAGGCGGAGGATAATATCTTCAACTTTAGAGTTGCGGACATCCGGTGTTCCCTCTTTAAATGTTAAGCCTAAAATAACTACTTTGGCTTCTTTCGGTGTCTTACCGCTGACGACCAATTTCTTGATGATCTTATCAGCGATAAATTCACCCATGCTGTCATTGATCTCTCGACCAGCTGAAATGATCTGGCTGTGGTAGCCTAAGTTTTCTGCTTCGTAGACAAAATAGTAAGGGTCGACTCCGATACAGTGCCCGCCGACGAGACCCGGTGTGAAGCCTAAAGCATTCCATTTGGTATCCATGGCATCGATGACGTCCTGAGAATCAATTCCCATACGGTCAAAGACCAGGGCCAGTTCATTCATGAAGGCGATATTGATATCGCGCTGGCTGTTTTCCACCACTTTAGCAGCTTCAGCCACCTTCATGCTGGAGGCTTTGTGGACACCCGCTTCGACGACGATCTCGTAAACTTGAGCAATTTCATCTAAGTAGGCATTATCAGAGGCAGAAACGATCTTCACGATCTTCTCCAAGGTATTGACTTTGTCACCCGGGTTGATGCGCTCGGGAGAATAGCCCACGATAAAATCTTCTCCATGGGTCAGTCCGGAGGCTTCTTCTAATAAAGGAATACAAATATCTTCCGTGACTCCTGGATAAACCGTGGATTCATAGACTACGATCGATCCTTTGACTAAGTTCTCACCCACCGTCTGCGTGGCACTGGTGACCGGTGTGAGGTTAGGTGTCTTGTCCTGGTTGATGGGTGTCGGTACAGCGATGATGTGAAACTTAGCATCTCTCAGACGGCTGGGATCATCTGTGAATTCCATGCTCGTCTCCTGAATCGCCTGGTCGCCTACTTCTAAGGTTGAATCCACGCCCTGCAGGTATTGTTCGATTTTAGCTGTGTTGTTATCATAACCAATCACCTCTACCTGCTTGGCAAAAGCGATGGCAATCGGCATCCCGACATACCCTAAACCGACCAGTGAAATTTTTTCTTCTTTATTCATAATCTTTTCATATAAACTCATAACTTTCCTCCTATATAATACTCTTGTAAATAGCGACGTAGTCTTCTGCTAAACTATCCCAGGAAAACTTTTTGTAAGCCTGAATGGCATTTTGAGAGAGTTCTGAATAATTTTCAACAATTTTATTGATGTTTTCTGCGATATCCAAGGGGTCATGAGGATCGACACGATAGCCCACATGTCCTTCTTGAAATTGACCGTCAAAGCCCTGGTCTTTCGAATAAATGACCGGCAGGCCCTGACTCATCGCTTCTGGATAGACCAAACCAAAGGTCTCATAATAAGAAGGCATGATAAAAATATGCTGTTCTCTGAGCAAGTCGATCAATTTTTCAGGTGGAACCGGGTCATGAAAATTGACCGTACCCAATTGCTTGGCTTGAATTTCTCGAGCATAGCTTGAATCGATTACTTTACCTACGATATTAAATTCGGTCTCTCGATGATACTTCTGCTCAAAGATATGGATGGCCTTCATGCTGCTCATTTGATTTTTAATCTTCGCGACTTTTCCAACCTCGATAAACTTAAGCGCCTGGTCGGTCGGTAATTCTTTGGCCTGATGTTCTTTTTCAAAATAAATATCATCGATTCCATTCGGCAGGATGTCAATCTTTTTTTCCAAAGATTTTCTCATCTGGGGGTCTTTGATGTAGGTATCGAGGAGTTCATCACGATTTTTTTGTGATAAGAAGATAATCCTGCTCGCCTGGTTCAGAATCTCTCTTCCCCGGGCTCTCAAATCAATTCTTTTCTTGAAAAATGAATTGATATCCGTATAGCCTCTCACCGCTACAATATAAGGAATGCCGTATTCTTTTTTGATCCTCAAAGCTACATTCCCATCGGTGAATAATGTATGGGCGTGTACCATGTCAAAATTTTCGATAGAGACTGTTTCTTTTAATTTTTTATAAATCTTACTCTGCTTGTAGCGGAAGAAAAACTTATCCAAGTCCTTAAAGGCCACCGGATTATGGACGCGGTAACTGGATTCATATAAAATTTCTGCTTTCTTTTCTTCTTTCATCGGCATAAAAATCGTGTTGTCAAAGTCGCCTGAAGCTTCCAGACGGTCCATCAAATTTTCATGTAGTCTGGATGTTAAATAATTGGAATTAATGTGTAAAATTTTACTCATGCTTTACCTCTACTTCTGAACTCTGCGTTTAACTGCGTTGAAGGCATAATGCACAAAATAGTAAGCGGCTCTGCCGAAGGATAAATTTTCATAGTTGCGGTAAGTATCCCAGGTTCGTGCCAGGGCCTTCCATTTATTATCAGATAAGGAACCTGTTCTCTGGCGGTATTGATTCAAGACTTCAGGCAGAAGATAGGCATAATCATGGTCGCGTAAAATCATTAACCAGGTCGCCGTATCCTGTCCTTTTCTTTTCAGCGGCATCCGAAAGTCACCGATGATCTCACGATCGATGATGACTGTCGAACAAGCAATGGCTGTATTTTTCAAAAGACCCGAGTAGTTCAAGCGTTCAGGTAAATTCTGACTTCCGATACGCTCTCCATCTTCCGTAATCCTCTCAAAGTTCGTATAGGTAAAGGGACGATTCGGTACTCCGGTCATGAAAGCGAGTTGTTTTTCCAGTTTTTCAGGATACCAACAGTCATCGCTGTCGATAAAAGCAATGAAACGACCTTGCGCCTGCTCGATCCCTGCATTCCGTGCAACTGCTGCGCCCGAATTTTCTTCTAAGTCAAGCAGCTTGATACGTGGATCTTTTTGCGCGTATTCCTCAATGATTGTGCGGCTGCCATCACTTGAACAGTCATTCACAAGCAAGTATTCAAAGTCATGATAGGTCTGATTGAGAACAGACTCTATGGTAGCTGCCAGGAACTCCTCAGCATTATAAACAGGTGTGACGACAGAAACATGGGCTCTTTTACTCATAAATAGAGACTCCTTCCGGAAGTTTGACTTCTCCTGATTCTTCTTCCGTTACTCCTTGAGAAGACACTTTATCAAATAGTATTTTCACCGTCTGGAATAAGATTTGGAGGTCCAATCCAATCGAATAATTCTTAATATATAAGAGGTCAAAACGTAATTTGTTGGTGAAATTGGTTGAATATTTACCGTACACTTGAGCATATCCTGTAATCCCTGCTCTTACATGATGTCTCAAAGCATAGTACTGATTGCGGTCAATGAATTGATCCACAAAATATGGACGTTCAGGACGGGGACCCACGAGGGACATTTCACCTTTTAAAACATTAAACAATTGAGGTAATTCATCAATTCTCAGGCTGCGGATAATTCTTCCGACTTTTGTCACACGCGGGTCGTCTTCTTGAGCCAGTACAGGACCTGACAATTTTTCAGCATCCTGGCGCATGGAACGAAACTTTAAAACATCGAATTCTTTCCCCCCTCGCGTGATCCGTGTCTGCCGGTAAAAGACAGGTCCTTTAGAGTCTAATTTTACAGCCAGGGCAGTCACTAGTAGAATCGGGGACGTCACGATAAGCATCATGATCGAAAGCATAAGGTCAAAAATTCGCTTAATCAGGTCATTTTCAGGTGGTATTTCAAAGCGGGAAACAGCGATAATACTTTCATCATCTATATTCATCACTTTATTATCCATCAAGGTAATATTTTGAAAATCAGAAGATAAAAAGATTCTTTTTTCCTGGAAGGTCAAAAGAGAAATAATCCTGCTCTGTTCGGCTTCATCGATGTCCTCTAAAAGATAATAAACGTCTGTTTCGTCTAAGTTTTCGACTACATTGGTATAATGGTTAGAAACATTTAAAGCATTGACCTTGTATTGTTTGCTGTCAGCCTGAATAAAGCTGTAGAGAGCCTGCTTGGCCTCCGCTTCTCCTCCAATGATCATGACCCGGCTGGTGCCGCTGGTCGACCAGTAAATACGCAGGACGATGAGACGCCAGACTAATAAGAGAACGGTACTGATCACAAAGCTTATGACAACAATTGTTCTGGGAAAGGCAAACCAGCGGCCTAAAAAGGTGAAGGCCATGATGATCACTGTCATCATAAATTGGGTGATCGTCGTCGTTGTTATAAAGTCAATATCCCTTTTATCATACAAAACATACATTCCAAAAAGGATGTTCATGAGTACAAATGTAACCATGATCCAAGGCAGAGCATTGATATAGTCACTCCAGTTGGAATAGTTAATGATTCGATATCTGATATTGAATGCTAATACAAAAGAAAGATGGTAAATAATAACATCTATGATTCCTATAATTATTTTTATGGTCCGGTTAAATCCTCCAGATTGAGGCATTTAATAATCCCCCCTTATAGATTATGTAATAAATTAGTTAGTTTTTATTTTCATTTAGGAAAATATATCAAGATAATTATAGCATATTGTCTAAAGACTAGTGCAAGAATTACCAAATCTTAAGCTTTGATCGAGGGACAGAGGAATAAGTTTTATCCTCTTTTATGTTACTATAAGAAACAACTGAAAGAAACGAGAAAAGAGGAGTAATCATGTCGATTTTAGTCACTGGTGGAGCCGGTTTCATTGGAAGCCATACTGTTGTTGAACTACTGAATAAAAATGAAGATGTTGTCATCGCAGATGATTTTTCGAACAGCCATCCTGTCGTTTTAGATCGTATTCGTGAAATTACTGGTCAAGACTTTGCATTTTATGAATTGAATTTATTAGAAGAAGATGCACTGCGTCATGTTTTTGAAAATGAAGATATTGAGACAGTTATTCATTTTGCCGCTTTTAAGGCGGTGGGTGAGTCTATGGAAAAGCCGGTTAAATACTACCATAACAACCTGACCAACACTTTAATTCTGTTGAAAGTCATGCAGGACTTTGATGTTAAAAACCTTATTTTTTCTTCGTCTGCAACTGTCTACGGGGAAGATAATCCGGTGCCTTTTACAGAAGATATGCCGGTATCTTCTGCCACTAACCCTTATGGAGAAACAAAATTAATTATCGAAAGGATTCTCCAGGATGTCTATGCTTCTGACCCCTCCTGGAGCATTACCTTACTCCGTTACTTTAACCCGATAGGTGCACATCCTTCCGGTCGCATCGGAGAAGATCCTAATGACATCCCAAATAATCTGGTGCCTTATATCACCCAGGTCGCCATCGGTAAATTAGACCAGCTGAGTGTCTATGGTGATGACTATGATACGCCTGACGGAACAGGTATCCGTGACTATATTCATGTCGTCGACCTCGCTCAGGGGCATTTAAAAGCTTTATCTAAATCTGACCTGCCCGGTGTCCATACTTATAATCTCGGTACAGGAGTCGGTTACAGTGTGCTGGACCTGGTTCATACTTTTGAAGAAGTGAATAACGTACCCGTTCCTTATCAAGTCGTTGACCGCCGGCCGGGCGACATAGCAGAAGGCTATGCCGATGCAGATAAGGCCAAAGAGGATCTGGGATGGGCAGCTCAGTACCAGTTGAGTGACATGTTGAGAGATTCATGGAACTGGCAGAAGAACAATCCGAAGGGTTACCAATCTTAATATAAAGCAAAAGAGGAAATCTTTTTTCAGATTTCCTCTTTTTTGTTTTTATTCCCCTTGCTGCTGGGTCAATATTTTTGGTCCGTCTGCTGTGATCGCCAGAGTATGTTCATACTGGCAGCTCAGTCCACCGTCGACGGTACGAGCTGTCCAATCATTATCATCCATCTTTGATTTCCAGTGACCCGTGTTAATCATCGGCTCAATGGTAATAGTCATTCCTTCTTTAAGGCGTCTGCCCTTACCTGCTTCACCATAGTGGTAGATGGTAGGTTTTTCATGCATAGTCGGCCCTAAGCCATGTCCGACGAACTCTTTGACAACTGAAAATCCATGGGCTTCAGCATGCGATTGGATGGCATGACCGATATCCCCGACACGATTGCCTGGATGCGCCTGTTCGATTCCCAGATAGAGGGCTTCTTTAGTGACTTCCATCAATCGGCCGACTTCTTCACTCACATCCCCTACTGCATAGGCCCAGCAGGAATCAGAAAAAGCACCGTCTTTATTAATCACAAAGTCCACTTTGATTAAGTCTCCGTTAACTAAAGGCTCATGACGGGGGAAACCATGACAAATCTCATCATTGATACTGATACATGTGGCATATTCATAGCCCTGGTAACCGATCTGCTCAGCTACAGCCCCATTGGACTCTATTTCTTTCTGCACAAAATCATTGATCTGCATACCCGTTATGCCAGGTTTAATCATATCTCTTAATTTTTCATGAATGGAAGCGTGTAAACTTCCCACTTCATCCATTAAGTCAATCTCACGTTTTGATTTAAGTGTAATCACTTTATTCCTCTTTTCCTCATTTTTCTTCTATTAGTATACGCTAAAAATACTTGCGATGAAAATTTCTTATTGTTCACTTTTGTCCACTTTCAAACTTCTTACTTTATTTTGTTGAGTTCAGCTAAAATAATCCCCGTTAATGTTCCATAGCTTTTCAAAATAAAATCTCCAGCCAGGAATTGTCCTTGGAAGGCGGCATAGAGTTCAAGTATGGAGACAAAGCCTATGGTAATAATAAAAGAAAGAAGTGCTGCCATAACGCTGCTTTTCAATCTTATTCTAAGTCCTCGAGACCATAGAAAGGAAAGAAGTAAAAAAACTGAAAAGTCATAAAGTTTTGTAATTATAAATTTTATAAATTGACTATAGCCTAAATTGTCGACCGAGATCATTTGATCTGTATAGGAAAATTGAATACGAGATAAAAGAGTTCTCAACCATTCTCTGTCGAAATACTGTTCTATCAAAAGAAAATTTTGTTCTTCCAACCGGCCGGTCAGATACGTCCAGGCAAGAAAGACCATCAAAATCAGTGCGAGTCCACTATATATATTTTCAGTTTTTTTCATCATTCCTCCAAGTCAAAAGAGAGTATAAGGAAACAATAAAGGCTGGGACACTTGTCCCGGCCTTTTCTATCATTCCAAATAAAACAGTGGATCGACTGCTTTATTCTTTACATGGACTTCAAAATGCAGATGGATTCCTGTTGAGTTTCCTGTTGTACCCATCACACCAATGGGCTGGCCTCTGTTTACTCTATCCCCGACGCTTACTAATGCGGATTGATTGACTAAATGAGCATACAAGGTTCTTAATCCATTGTCGTGGTCGATAAGAATCGTGTAGCCGTATCCCCCGCGACTACCTACAAATGATACCTTTCCTGATTCAGTGGCTAAAATAGACCCGCCGCCTGAAATATCGATGCCCTGATGCATTCGAGGCAGTCGATAGATAGGATGATGGCGCATGCCGAAGGGAGAAGTTACCTGGCGGCTCGCTGTCGGCCAGTTCAAATGACCCCCGTCAAGTTTAATAGGTGCTGGCGACACATCCGACTTTTGCTTCGACTTTAAGGAACTCGTTTCTGCCTTGTTATCTAATTGACTTAAATACTCAACTTCTAAGGCTTGATATTCTTTCTCTAAAAGAAGTAATTGTTCTTCAAGCTCCCGATGTTTTGTATCCTGATCGACGTGAAAATTCTTTAGATATCTCAACTCATCTTCTGTTTCAATCATATCTTGGTCGAGCTGATCCAGCTGAAGATTCAACTGCTCTATATCTTCATTGGTATCATTTCGATCAGCCAGAACTGGATCTGGACAAAAGAAGGAAAGAAAACCCAAACTACAAGTGATAAGAAAACCTATTCTTTTTTTCATGTGAGATCCTCCTTGAGAATCCCCCTACACCCTCAATTATAACAGGCTTTATCCTATTTTAAATGAAAAAATTATTTTCGGATAAAAAAGACCTAAGATAACTTAGATCTTTTTATCATTTATAATATTAACGAATATAGTTCATTGGATTGGTGTGTTGTCCATTAACTTTAGTTTCAAAGTGTAAGTGAACACCTGTTGAATTACCTGTTGTTCCCATCGTACCGATATGCTGGCCGCGAGATACTTTTTGTCCTGGAGATACAAACGTTCCCCCTGGAGCTAAGTGAGCATATAAAGTAGACAGACCATTTCCATGGTTAATCTCAATTGTGTTTCCATAGCCGCCGATATAAGCTGCGCGAGTAACTGTTCCAGATTCGGCAGATAAAATACGTCCACCACCTGCAATGTCTACTCCTGTATGCATACGGTTATTTCTAAAGATCGGGTGATTTCTCATACCGTAATTAGATGTGACACGTCCAGCATCTGCAGGCCAATGTAATTTTGATGAACTTTCTTGAGACTGGCTGACTGGAGCTGCTGGTTGTGGTGCTGCAATCGCTGGAGTTTCTACATTTACAGGATTGGCTGCTTTTTCTTCAGCTTTTACAGGCGCTGTTTCAATATTAATAGCTGCCGTTGCTTTTTCTTCAGCTTTAACTTTAGCTGTTGCTGCCTGTTTGGCTGCTTCCTGAGCTTCTGTTTGAGCTTTGGCAGCCTCTGCTTCCTCATCGGCTGCTTTTTGAGCTGCAGCTTGGGCTTTGGCTGCCTCTTCAGCTCGCTTTTCTGCTTCTTGACTGGTTGAGGCAACTTTCTTCTCTGTCGGCATTTCTAAGACCACTGACTCTTGCGCTGCTTCTACTTCGACTGCTTCTTGGGCTGCTGCCTCTGCTGTTTCAACTTTAGCTGCCGCTTCAGCTTGAGCTTTCGCTGCTGCTTCGGCTTCGGCTTCTGCTTCTGCTTCTGCTTGAGCCATTTCTTCTGCTTCAACTTGGGCTGTTGCTTTAGCTTCAGCTTGAGCGATAATGTCAGCTTCTACCTGAGTTGCAATTTCTGCTTGTGCTGTTGCTTTTTCTTCTGACTGAGCCGCCGCTGCTGCTTCGGCTTCTGCCTGGGCTTCGGCTTGAACGCGTGCTTCAGCTTCAGCCGCTGCTTGTATAGCCTGGTCACGTTCAGCATAGCGGTTTGACGTTTCTTCTTTCACTTGATTTTGTACGTTTTGACGTTCTTCTTTAGCAGCTGTTAATTCAACCGCCTGATTTTCTAAATCTGCAACTAATAAATCCTGCTCAACTTTAAGTTCTTCAACTTGTGCCTGTTTCTCTTGCAGAGCTTTTTCATCGGCTTTTTGTAATTCTAAATTCTCATTAGTAGCTTGAGTTACATCTGCAACAATTTGAATACGGTTGAGACCTTGAGAAAGTGATTCCGCTTCTAATATATAATCTAGACTATTAAGCGGCCCTTTGGCTTGGATCAAACGTGCCTGTTCAGCTAATGCTTCTTTTCTTTTCTCGATTATTTCTTCTAGCACAGTAATTTCTTCTTCTAATGTGGTTAATTGTTCTTTATAATTTTCTATTTCATTTTTGTGTACAGAAACTAATTCCTGATTTTCAGCAACAGCACTATTTAAAGAATTAATTTCAGCGTTTAATGCTGCCGAGGCTTCTTCTAAAGATGCGATCTCTTGATTGATAGAATCAATGTTCTGATTATTAACTTGTTCTTCAGCATTAACAATCGGTGTTAAAACAAACGAACTAGCTAACAATGCTCCAATTGATAATGTTCTTAAATTACGAGTTCTCATTAACGTCCTCCTAGAAATTTTTCTTAACACCTAATATAACAGATTTTTATATGTTATTGATTTCAGTGATATTACAATCCAATTAAGATTTTTTTGGACTTGTATCTCACAGAAGTCATTTTATCTATTTCTTCTTTACATAGTCCGCCCAGATTAAGCTACATTATATCCGGTGTGTAATATAGCCGTAATAAAACAACAGGAATCATCTCGCGATAAAGCCCGTTGTTTTTAACTTTCACTAAATTATTTATTCCCTGCTAGTAACGACCATATCCAACTAAACGAGGGCCCCAGTAGGAGCTGTGAACACCTGTGTAGGCAACTCCTGTACTCGACTGCGAGCCGATGAATTGGCCATTTCCGCTATAAATACCTACATGTCCGATTGTACGTCCTCCATCATGTGAGAAGAAAACCAAATCGCCTGTTTGCGGTGAGCTTACGGCATTAACCGCAGCTTTCTGAGCATCTGTCGTACGTGGAATTGTAATTCCTGAATCTTGATAAACTTTTTGAGTAAAGCCTGAGCAGTCCATACCTGCTGTTGTAGTTCCACCCCAGGAATAACTGACTCCCTGGTACTTTTTAGCATGGTCAAGAATAGTATTTCCTTGGTTGTTATCTTTTTTAACTTGGGCTGCTTTTTCCGCTCTGGCGGCTTCTGCTTCTTTCTGAGCTTTAGCTTGGGCTGCTTTTTCAGCCTCTGCAGCTGCTCGAGCCTCTGCTTCTGCTTTCTCCTGCACCAGTTTTTCAGCTTCCGCTTTTTCCTTCTGAGCTTTGGCTGCAGCTTGTTCAACAGCTTGTTCTGCTGCCAAGCGTTCTTCCTCACTTACAACCGGTGCAGCTTCAGTCTCTGCCGGCTGACTTTGAGATTCGTCCAAACGAGCCCGTACATCAATTAAGGCTGACTCTTTCACCTGCAAATCAATTTCCGCTTGATTTGCTGAAGCAGCTTTTTGATCTGCTGCTACCTGGAGTTCAACTTTAGCAGAGACAGCTTCTATGGAAGCTTCAGGATTTTCCGGTAAGACTTCTACCATTTCTATTCTTTCCTCACCCGTTGCCTCGTCAAGAATGACCTGCTCTTCATAAACAGGCTCGCTGACTTCTTCTATAACAACATCAGCAACAGCTTCAGCTTCACTCTGGGCTGCAACTGCTTGAACTCTGGCTTCTTCAGCGATTAAACGTGCTTCAGAAATTTCACCTTCTAAGACGTTTATTTCTGCCTGTACACTTGCAGTATCAACTGAAGCCGGCGGATCTTCAACTATTTCTTCTTGAACTGAAAGATTTTCTAAAGCGAGTTGAGCCTGCTCTAAATCCGCCTGCGCTATACTCGCATTGGCTTGAGCTTTTTCTGCTGTCTGGACTTTATTTTCCAGCTCTTCATTTACTGCTGTAAGTTGTGCAGGGTTCTCATCCTGCTCAATAAACTCTTCTATTTTGTCGGCAGCTTCAGATTCTTTCCGTGCTGGGCCGGCAGATGAAATAATAAAATCTGTCTGAGCCAGAGGACTTTCTTCTTGTGGTAGAACAACTTGGAAAGCAGTGTCCTCTACTGATTCATTGACTTGAACAGGTGCAGATTGAGCAAAATCGATCGGTGTTAATTCTTTTTGTTCTATTTCCTGCGGTAGAGAGACTTGCGTTACCAAAGGTTGTTTTTGACTTTCAACTTCGATAGCGATCGGTTGGGTATTTAATGTCATTGTTTCTTTTTTTATTTTTGGAACACTTTGCTCAACTTTTGACTGCTTCGACTCATTACTTTCAGAATTTACTGCATTGTCGTCTGTGACTAATGTCGACAGAATTAATCCACCAGCTAAAATTAAGCCTGCTGATGAAGATATAATTTTGCGTTTCATCATATAAGTTGTCCTCCTGTTTTTATTCCCCATAACTATAACATTCGTATTTAGTCTTTTTGTTTCAATTCAATTACAAGCTTGAGACAAACTGTTTCAACTGCAAAACACATGTTAATATAAGGGGTATTTATTGAATTGTTCCTAAAAACAAAGTATAATATTTTTCTGACTAATTTATTTTGAAATGCAATCAAAATAGGAGGTTGTGTATGTCGAACTACAGAGTATTACTTTATTATAACTATGTCACTATTAATGATCCCGAAGCATTTAAGGATGAGCATCTGGCTTATTGTAAAAAATTAGGCCTCAAGGGGCGCATCTATGTTTCTCAAGAAGGTATTAATGGGACGGTCTCAGGAACGGTTGAACAGACGAACCAATATATGGAAGATTTAACCAGCCGGGCCGGCTTTGAAGATACAAACTTTAAGATCGATGAAGCTGATCATCATGTTTTCAAAAAAATGAAGGTTAAAAACCGCAAAGAGATCGTCTCTCTTCACTTAGAGGGTAAAAATAAATCCAGCGACATTGACCCCAATACTTTAACTGGGCGTCACTTGGAACCTGAAGAGTTCCGAGAGGCTCTCTTAGATGAAGAAGTCATCGTACTCGATGCCCGGAATGACTACGAATATGATGTGGGCCACTTTAGAGGGGCTGTCCGTCCAGACATCAAAGCTTTCCATGAACTGCCACAGTGGATTAAAGATAATAAAGAGTTATTTATGGATAAGAAGGTTGTTACTTACTGTACGGGCGGCATCCGCTGCGAAAAACTTTCAGGTTGGATGCTGCGTGAAGGATTCGACGCAGCCCAGTTAAAAAATGGCATCCATAACTATTCCACCGACCCAAAAACTCAAGGAGATTTATGGGATGGTGCCATGTATGTGTTTGATGAGCGCTTAACAGTTCCTATCAACAAGCATGAACATATTATAGTAGGAAAAGACTGGTTTGATAATCAGCCTTGCGAAAGATATGTTAACTGCGCTAATCCACAATGTAATAAACAAATTATTTGTTCTCAAGAAAATGAAGATAAATATTTACGCGGCTGTACCGAGCTCTGCCGCAGTCATCCCGACAATCGATATGTTAAAGAACGCCACCTCACACTTGAGGAATGGCAGGACCGTTTAGAAAAAATTGGTGAGCAGGGCAACCTAAACTTGGTATAATTAAAAGAAGATCCGAGCATTAACTGCTCGGTTTTTTTATTTCTATTGCTTGTTATTTATCTCTGTTATATAAAATTTTATTAAAGTAAAGTATAGAATTTTATAGTTGATTTGCTATAATCATTTCAGATGACCTATTTTTAATTGTTTTTTGTTTATAAGGATGTGAGTTTTTGACTAGAAATCACAAAGACGATCCTAAGAATATATGGGACCGCATAAAAAATACTGACACGTTCCAATCATTGAAAACAAATGCTGAAAAAGTGAAAGAAAATTATGGAAAAAGGACAGAAAATTCTCAAAAGAATGATGTCACTGATAGTAAAAAAGATGAAAAATCGACAACAAAAAACGATGACTCTCAATTATCTATTGCAGGACGCGAAAAAGAAAAAGCCAGCCGGGCTTTTAGATCAGAGAGAGAACCAGAGTCAGAAAGAAGTGATCAAGAAAGCTCTTTGACTCCAATACCGCTCTCGAGATCTGACAAACACACGACTCATCTGCCCAGCCGATCCAATACTTTACGGGAATCCAGCGAAAGCCCTCAACGTGACTCTATTTTAGTTAAAATCGACACGGTGTATATGTACCTTAAAAGAGGACTTTTAATACTGGTGCTGCTGGCTCTGCTTTTCCTGTTCATAGGCGGGGGATTAGGTTACGGCTACTTCGTCTCCTTACTCGATGACAATTATGAATTAAGTGAGGAGGAATTGGTGTCTGAAGTTTTCTCTGTAACTTCTTCATCTTCCATGTATTATGCAGACGGCAGTAAAATTGCTGATTTAAGAACGGATTTGCGCAGAACACCTATTGCATTGGATGACATTCCGCCGAACTTTATTGCTGCTGTTATTGCGACTGAAGATAATTATTTTTACGATCATAATGGTGTCGTACCTAAAGCAATCCTTAGAGCCGTATATGAACAAGTCTCTAATACCGGATCCACCGGAGGATCGACTATCACCCAACAATTAGTCAAGCAGCAGTTACTGACGGATGAGACTACCTTTGAGCGTAAAGCAAATGAGATGGCTCTTGCTATGACATTAGAAGAGAATACTTCTAAAGATGAGATTTTAGAGTCCTATCTCAATGTATCTCCTTTTGGCCGGAATAACCGAGGGCAAAATATTGCGGGTATTCAAGAGGCAGCGATGGGAATTTTTGGAATCCAGCCCAAAGATTTAAGTCTGGCACAAGCTGCTTACTTAGCCGGCTTGCCAAAAAGCCCCATTGACTACAGCCCTTATGATCAAATCGGCGGTTTAAAAGAAGATAATTCTCAAGGCTTACAAAGACAGGCCGATGTTTTATTCTTTATGTTGCGTGAAGGTTATATTACAGAAGAAGACTATCAAGAAGCGCTTGATTACGATATGAGTCAGGATTTCCTCCAGCCTCAGCCCAGCGAAGAAACCAGGCTTTCTTATGTCTATGATGAGGTTGAACGACGAGGTCGCGACTTGCTTATCGAGCAGCTTATTGAAAAAGATGAACATAACTTAAAAGACGTTCAGGCAGATGATGAATTGTTTAATCAATATTACGAACAAGCTGATTCTCAGCTCCGCAACAGCGGTTATAGAATCCATTCAACTATAGATAAAGGAATACAAGACGCACTCCAGCAAACGATCAACGAAAATGCCTGGTTTATTGGTTCGGCTCGTAATGTGTACTGGCAGAACGAAGAAACCGGTGAGACCGAGCACATGGTGGAAGAAGGACAAAATGGAAGTATCTTAATCGATAATGAGACCGGTCGTGTGATCGCCTTTGTCGGGGGCAGTGATTATGATAAAAATAACTTTAACAATGCGACTCAAATGAGAAGATCCCCCGCCTCAGCTCTAAAGCCATTATCAGTCTACGGGCCTGCTTTGGAATTAGGTGTCATCACTCCAGCCAGCGTCGTTTATGATGGTCCTGTCCGAATCGATATCCCTGGAGTGCCAATACCTTATGAGCCAAAAAATGCGACAGGTTTCTCTAACCGTTGGTGGAATGCCCGAGAAGCTTTAGAAATCTCTCAAAACATTCCAGCTGTTCGAATTTATTCCGAATTATATACAGAACATGACATTATGCCTTTCTTCAGAAATTCTGGTATAGGCCCCGATGCTGTTCCAGACCAAGACTTTTCAAACTTATCTCTAGCTCTTGGCGGGGTTACCCATGGAACGACTGTTGAAGAGCTGAGCGGCGCCTATGCAGCTATTGCCAATGACGGTGTCTACAATGAAACACATGTCATATCACATATTGAAGATGCCCAGGGTGAAATTATCTACCAGGCATCAGATGACATTGAATCTACACAAGTTTATTCAGAAGAAACAGCTTACTTGCTTCAGGATATACTCAGAGGCGTTTCCACTGATGGAACTGGACAAGCCAGTAGAAATAATCTCAATTTCAGTTTAGATCTGATGTCCAAGACGGGGACCAGTGACGATACACGTGACATTTGGTATGTAGGATCTACTCCTAAAATAACCTTTGGCTCCTGGATTGGCTATCGTAATATCATGGATACCAATCTTTTATATCCAGAATTTGGACACAGCTCTTCCAATCGTAACCAAATGATTTGGGCAAGAATGCTCAATGCTGTTTATGCAGTAAATCCAGAAATAATTGGAGCAGAGGAGACATTCAGCCAGCCGGACTCCATCGTTACAACTGAAGTGCTGAGTTCTACAGGAATGAAACCTGCTGCAGTGACATCACCCTCCGGGCAGACATACACAGCTTCAGGTGCTATGAAGACAGAGATTTTCCATCCTGACTTTGTCCCAGGAGATACCACCTATGACTTTGCCGTCAATGCTACTGAAAGTGAACTGAGAAGATTCTGGAGTAGTGCAGGCAGCAATAATTCAGGAAACTTTATTGATCGTTTTTTTAATCGAGGAGACAGCGATCAAAACAACTCAGAAGAAGAAGAACAAGATGAAGAAACTAATATAATAGAAGACTTTATCGATGGTGTTCGCCAGCAGTTTGAATAATTTTTAACCGGCTTCACTATCCAAAAAGCCTGCCCGCTGTCATTGACAGCAGGCAGGCTTTTTATTATTTGATAAAAATTATTCTATAGAGCTTCCGCGATGGATAAGATTGTGAGGCAGAATCACTTCTTTTTCTTCAACCTCTTCTCCGTCTATCAATTTAGTCAAGAGTCTCATAGACACCGCTCCGACATCGTAGGTGGGTTCAACAATAGAAGATAGAGTAGGTCTAACCATTTCTGTAATTTTTGTGTTATGCGAAGTTATAATTTCAAAAGAATCCGGCACAGCTCTTCCTAACTCAATTGCTCGATTCATGATTCCCACAGCTACCTCATCAGACGAAGTTATCACAGCATCGATATCTGATTCAATCAGTTCTTCAGCAAACTTATAGGCCGTTGAATAATCATCTTCCACTTCATAGACCAGTGAAGATTGATAGTTTTTAACCACTTCATCAAAAGCTTCTTGATAGCCTTTCAATCGCTGCCTGCCATCAGGTGCCTGTTGGTTGGATAGAACTAAAGCCACTTTTTCATGTTTTGATAAAAGATTTAAGCTGGCTTTTTTTGTGGATTCCCGATAGTCGATATTCACACTGGGAAATTCACTTTTTGGATCAATTGATCCTGCCAGTACGACAGGTGTTTGGGACTGATGAAACTGTCGGCGAATATCGCTGTTGAATTCCAGGCCCATATAAATAACGCCGTCAACTTGTTTGGATAGCAGAGAGTTAAGTACACTTGCTTCACTTTCACTGTCCTTGCGTGAGTTTTCTAAAATGACATTGTAATTGTACATGCTGGCGATATCATCGATACCCAGGGCCAAGGTTGAATAATAGAAGTCAGTCATATTAGGTATCATTACACCTATCGTTGTCGTTCGACTGCTGGCAAGCCCACGGGCGATTTCATTGGGCCGGTAGTTCAGTCGTTCGATGACCTCCTGTACCTTTTGACTTGTTTCTGCTTTTACATTCTTGTTTCCATTGACCACTCTTGAAACAGTTGCCATCGAAACTCCTGCTTCATTCGCCACATCATAAATTGTTACTGTTTTTTTTGCCATATGTATCCTCCTTCCTAGTTTTTTCTAATAAAGACCTTCTATAAATTTAACAAACCAACCCTCTCTTTGCAAGCGGTTACTTC
>JAUNQW010000004.1:27621-71260 GCA_030535975.1 Atopococcus tabaci
CATCCATATAGCCTAAAGATTCAACTTCACTCTTGTCAAAAGGAAACTCAAGGGTGTTGGTTTGTGTTTGGATGGATACGCTGTTTACTTCTTCATCTTCATTAAAGACAATGGTTAAAATTTCTACTGCCCCCTCGTCTTTCTGAGAGCGGTAATCCACAGCTTCCATCGATTGGTTATAAGGGTCTCCCATGATCTCCTGAACCTGTTCTAAGGTTAAGGGTTCCTCCTCAGTGGCATTCATAGCCCGCTCATGGACGTCGGCTGCACCCTCTTCAAACTCTTCATAAGGCATAAAAGATCCTCCGAGAACAGAATCCTGATCATCTTCTAATTCTATTCCTAAAACATCCTCAGTATAATAACCCAGCAGGACATTGATCATAGCCGTATTAATACTCGCTGGATCTACAAGGCGCAGATTCTCATTATCAATTTTTACCAGCTCATTTTGAGGACTAAAGACAGGCATCTGCAAGATATTTCCTCCACTCGATGAGTGACTGATAAAGCCAGGTAAAGTATGAATGCCGCTATCGTAATTCATCTGGGAAAAAGCAATCAGTGTAGGCTCTTCTTCCGCTAGAGTCTTTAAGCTTGTACCGGCTGCCGCCACTTCATTCGCCTGTTCATTCGTCATATAGTTTTCTTCAGGAAACTCTAACTGATTAGAAAAAGCACTGGCTTGAACTAAAGTACCATGGATGAAATAAAGTCCGATATAAGCCTTTTTGTTCTCTGAAGCATCATCCCCCAGCTTCTCACCTGAATCAAACTCATAAAAGAGATACTCCTCTGTCTCACCCGCTGACATGTGCTGTGCTTTCGCTTCTGTTTCAAAGTTATTCAAAATTTCTGTCGGCATATTTTGTGTCTCTGTCACTTCACTCTCAAACATAAAAGGCTGAATGGGATGCTCTTCAATTAATAGTTGGTAGTCAGAAAGAGCATCAGAAAAAATTTCACTTGATAATTGAACCTCTTCAAGAAATTCGGCCGGACCAAAATCCGCCGCCGCTTCCTCCTGATTTTCCCCATCATCACTGCTGCACCCTGCTAAAATGATTACAGCAAGTAAAAAGAGCAGCATCAGTCTGATAGTATTACTCCACGATTTCTCATTTGCTTTCTGCATACCAAATAATCTCCCATCTTTTATTATATTCTGAACTTCATTATACATTAATTTTAAAGTAAAAAAACAGCTTAATTAAGCTGTTTTTTTATCTTTACTTCTTTTTAGATGTAGCCGTCTTCTTCATCAGTTTCCTGGTCAGCTTTCTTTTTCTGTTTGAGGTCTTTTTGGTCTGCTCCCTCATTTACTTCAGGAGTTGCTTTTAATTCCTCTTCTGCTTCTTCAACCACATCTTTTACTGAGTCATCATCGGAGATTTTAACATCTTCTGAATCATCCGACTTTGTTTTATTAGTTACTTTATTTAATGTATCTTCAGCTTGATTCGTTACATCATCCCAATATTTCTCACCTGTGTCACGAGCACTTTGGTAAATTTCGCTTCCTTTATCTTTTGCAATTTCAAAGTATTCACTTGCCTGTTCTTTAGTTTCATGGGTACGTTTACTGATATCCTCACGTGTTTTTCTTCCAGATTGTGGCGCAAATAATAAAGCTGTTACTGTTGCTATTGCTGCACCGAAAACAGCACCCATTAAGAAATCTTCTGCACGATGTTGTTTATTATTAAACATAATATTCATCTCCTATTTCATAGTTTATTTTCTTACATTTGTTCGATTGGTAAATGAGGTTAACGAAGAAGTTAAGTTACGGGAAGACTGATTTAAGTCTGATACTGTCACACCTAGTTCTCCCACGGCCTTGAATAATGGATTCAACATCCCCATTTTTCCATTGACGTCATCCAGCGTTACATTTGATTTATTGAGAAGACCTTCAACTTCAATCAATAAATGATCCGCGTCTTTAGTAATTGTTTTCAATGTGTGATTAGCTTCATCCACTGTTTCGTTTAAATCTTCTACCACACTGGCTACTTTAATTAAAACATAAACTAAAGTAAAAGCTAATATAGCAAATGCTACAGCAGCGATAATAGCTGCAATTTCTCCACCTGTCATTATGTCACTTCCTCCAATTAATTTTATTCATACTAAAAATTATTCTTCTAACTAAGATTACCACTTTGACCACAAAAAAATCAAATCATATGTTTATTTTGCTAAGCTTTTATTAAAATAGACTTGATTCATCTTTACTGTTAACATTAATTGTTATAATAAGTTTAAAAAGGATGGATAGAATGAATGAAGAATCTACTGTTACCCAAGAAGTCACGCAAGAATTAGAAAAAGAGACATCAGCACTTATGAGTTTGATTGAAGATGTTGACTGGCAAAGTTTATTGATAAGTGCTGCTTTTACCCTGATCAAGATTGTTTTATCTTTAATTGCTATTTATATTATCTACCGAATTGTCAAATACTTAGTTAATTCTTTTTTCCAAAAGAGATTTTCTACTAAAGAGGAATTACCCAACCGCTTCAAAACGATGGAAAACATCACGAACAGTGTGCTGCTGGCTGTTACTATTTTCATAGCTGCCTATACTGTTCTAAGTCTTATGGGTATTCCCGTGGGGACGCTGCTGGCCGGTGCCGGTGTGCTGGGTTTGGCCGTATCATTTGGTGCCCAAGGCTTTGTCAGTGATGTGATCAATGGTTTTAGGATTGTCTTTGAAGAACAGATGCATGTAGGAGACACCGTTATTTTAGAGGATCTCGAAGGAACGGTGCAGCAGGTCGGCATCCAAACCACTGTTATCCGGGATTATGAGGGCGTCATCCACTATGTGCCTAATCGTGAGATCATTATTGTATCCAATAAATCACGTTCTAATCTGCGGGTCCTGATTCAGCTTCCTTTATACGCAGAAACTGACCTTGCTTTAGTTAGAAAGGTCATCAATAAAGTGAATGAAGATTTAATAATCAAATTTGAGGAAGAAATTACAAGTAATCCTGATTCTGTCAGCTTCGTCCCCTACACTAACGGACAAGTAGCAGCCCAGATCATCATGTACACTAAGCCAAAAGACATGTTTACAGTAAGAAACTACGCTTTCGAAGCTTATGTAGCTGAATTAAATAAAGCGGGTATTGATCTTCCTGATTATGTCGTCACAACTTCAATGGCTAATTAAAAAAAGGGCAGCTGAAATAATTTCAGCCGCCCTTTTTCATCGTGCATCAAAATTTACCTGAAGCAGATAATTCCTTGACTTCCAAATGATTATGATCAAAGTAGTTCAGTTGGTAACGCCTGTTCTCATCTACACTCAGGATGGCGTATAATTTTTTAGCTATCGGCCCGCGGGGCAGCGTGATACTCCCTGGATTGATGACAAGAATACCGTCTACTTCTTCAACCATAGCTACATGGGTATGGCCATAACAAGCAAATTGACAGCCTCTTTTTTCGGCCTCTTCTGCAAGCTTTGCCCGTGTATTATAGACATCCAGTTTGTGACCATGGCTTGCAAATATTTTCGCCTGTCCCAAAGAGACAACAGTGTTTTTAATGTAGCCTGCACCTGTGTCATTATTTCCCTTAATGGGAATCATTTTCTGCCATATTTTATCCAAATCATCAAACATACTGTCTCCTAAATGAAGCATCTGATCGACGTCATCTTCATAAATATGGATCAAATCTTCAATCGACTGACGGTCCTCATGATTGTCGCTCACTAAGAGCAGCTTTTTAAAGTTAGCCATTTTGAATCCACCCTTCCCACTGCTGATCTAACGCTTTCAAGGCATTTCCGCGGTGACTGATTTCATTTTTTTCTTCTGCACTCAGTTCTGCTAAAGTTTTCTGGCTGTCTTCATGAAAGAATACAGGGTCATAGCCAAAGCCATCGTTACCACGTGCTTCTGTTAAAATACGTCCTTGGACCTCTCCTTCGATGATTAAGGTCTCTTTTCCTGGACCCGCTACAGCTAAAGTGGTATGGAATTTCGCTTTCCGCTGGTCATCTTCCAAGCCTTTTAATTCTTCTAATAATTTCTTGTTGTTGGCCCGGTCATTGTGATCCTCACCTGCATATCGTGCCGAATATATTCCCGGGGCGCCATCCAAAGCATCTACCATTAAACCGGAATCATCCCCGATCACAATACGCTGGGTTAACTGTGAAATTTTCTCTGCTTTTAACCGAGCATTTTCAGCGAAGGTCTTACCTGTTTCTTCTATTTCTGGTAAATCTTTATAATCGCTGAGCGTCTCTACTTGGTAACCACGAGGCTCAAATAAAGCCTTAAATTCCTGAGCTTTCCCTATATTACGTGTAGCAATTAATACTTTTTTCATTTTATTCTCCTTATAAGTTGATTTTTTTTATTTCAAAATCAAGGGGAGCAAGCAATCCTGTCGCTATTTTTTCGAATTGTAAAGGATCTCCACTCGTGAATAACTTAATGGTGCGGTCACTTACCTGCATATCCGGACGAATATACTTTTTGATGGGGTCAGAGACAGCCATAGAAGCATCAACAATGGAGATCTGATTTCCCAGGACCTGCTTAATTTCATCTTTTAAGAAAGGATAATGGGTACAGCCTAAGATTAAAGTATCAAAAGCTTCTCCTTTTATAGGAGCCAAGGCCTCCTTTACTCTTTCCAGAGCTTCTTCTGTTCCCATCTTATTTTCTTCTACTAAAGGGACAAGCTGGGGCGTCGCCAAGGCTGTAAGCTCATTGTTTTCATCAAGCTCTTTTAATAAACGCTGGTAACACTGACTCTCAATAGTTTTCTCTGTCGCAATAAGGCCGATCTGATGGTTGGAAGTTTCGGTATGGGCCAATTGGGCAGTCGCTTCGATGATCCCTATGATTGGAACACCTGCTTCTTTTTCTAAAGATTTTAAGTCCAGGGAGGATATGGTATTACAGGCTGTCACAATTAGATCTACATCCATATCCACCAGGGCTGTAATCAACTCTTTTGAAAAAAGTTTTAATTGCTCTATCGATCGTGAACCATAAGGAGCTCTTTGGTTGTCTCCAATAAAATAAAAATTAACATCAGGGTAAGCTTGAGTTAAAGTCTTTAATACCGTAAGACCGCCTACTCCTGAATCAAATACGCCAATTCCACTCATGATTCTACTCCAATTCTTTTCTCAATATCTATCATTTGACAGTTTACAAATAACAATTTTATCATAAAAAAGACATGGAGTGATAAAAGCAATTAAAAAAGTGTCAGAAACATGAAACTGTTTCCAACACCTCGAGTTAGTTATTTATGTTTAGCAATAATTTCTTCTAATTGCTCTTTACCATGTAAGCCAATTAAAGTTTCAACAGCCTGACCATCTTTCATAACAATTAAAGTTGGAATAGACATCACCTTATGTTTTTGAGCTGATGCTTGATTTTCATCAACATCCAGTGTGTAATAATTCACTGCTCCATCATCTTCGCTGGCCAGCTCTTCGATAATGGGTGACTGCATGCGGCACGGACCGCACCAGGTTGCCCAAAAGTCTACCAAACTTACACCTTCACTAATTTTTTCATCAAAATTTTTATCTGTAATTGCTTCTACCATTTTCCTACCTCTTTCCTTACTACTAAATAAAAGTAAGCTTATGTTTGATATTTTTAGTATATCAAAATCATCACTTACGAACAATATTAATGCTTAAGATGACTTGAGGTGAACAATAGTTGCTCCTGTTCCCCCTTGATTTGCCGGAGCAAGTTCAAATGATTCAACCTGCGGGTGCCTTTTTAGAAGTTTATGCACACCTTCACGCAGGGCACCCGTCCCATGGCCGTGAATAATAGTTACTGTTTCATAATTATTTAACAGTGCCGCATCTAAATATTGAGAGACTTGATCTACTCCTGTTTCATAGCGTTCACCACGAATATCCACTTGAGTTTTTACATTGGGTCTGGATGTCCGGTGGCTGATTACCTGTTCTTCTTTCTTCTCAGATGATGAACCGGCTATTCTTTCTAAGCTGGACCCATCCACTTTCATCTTCATACTGCCGAGTTGGACCATCCAGGCTTTCTTACCTGATTTTTCCAGTAAAGTTCCCTGCTGACCTAAAGAAGCCACGTGAACTTGATCACCTTCTTGAAGACCTTCTTCTTTTACAGCTTTTTTAATGTGTTTGTTTTTTGACAGAAGTTCTTTCTCTTCAGCAGTTCTCAAGCGATCCAGTTGGGTTTGAGCATCAATCAGCTCATGTTCCTTAACGACGGATTGACCTAAGTTTAATTGTTTAGCGCGAATATCGGAAATGATTTTTTCAGCATCTTCTTGAGCTTTTTCTATTTCCTGATTGGCTTTTTTACGCGCTTCTTCCAATAATTGATCCCGCTTTTGATTCAAGTCATCATAAGCTGCTTCTAGTTGTCTTCTTAATTTATAAGCTTCGATATACTGCTCTTGATAGTGCTCGCGTTCTTCTGCTGAGCGTTGACGCTGGAAGTCCAAGTCAGTGATCATATCTTCAACGGATTGACTGGCATCTCCAATCAATTCTTTGGAGCGCTGAATGATCTCTTCAGGCAGACCTAGCCGTCTGGAGATTTCTAAAGCATTCGAACGCCCGGGTATCCCTATCTGCAACTTAAAAGTGGGGCTTAAGGTGTCTACATCAAAAGCCATACTGGCATTGACTGTCTTTTCCTGCTGATAGCCATAAGCTTTTAATTCAGGATAATGGGATGAAGCCACAGCCCAGGCTTCCTTTCTGCGTATATACTCCATGATAGCAATAGCAAGTGCGGCTCCTTCCTGGGGGTCCGTTCCAGATCCCAGTTCATCAATAAGAACTAAACTTTTATCGGTTAAACGCTCTAAGATCCGGATAATATTAGTCATATGAGAGGAGAAAGTCGACAGACTCTGCTCAATCGATTGTTCGTCCCCTATATCTGCGTATACATTGTCAAAAACCCCAATAGTGCTGGGAGATTCTGCAGGGATTTGAAGACCCGCCTGTCCCATGATTTGAAGAAGTCCTAATGTTTTTAGGACAATCGTTTTACCACCTGTATTCGGCCCGGTCACGATGACAGCCTCGTAGTCTTCACCAATTGTTATATCATTGGGAACTACTGTTTCTGTATCAAGCAGGGGGTGACGGGCTTGATGCAGGTCGACATAATTATCCAGGCTGACTTGAGGACGTACGGCTCCTATGCTTCGAGCATATTTAGCTTTAGCTGAGATAAAATCTAAATGGGTCAGTAAGACTTGGTTTTTTTCAATAACTTTAGTATTCTGGGCAAGCTTAAATGAGATTTCACTTAATACTCTTTCCTCTTCTTTTTGGGCATCAATAGTAAGCTGGCGTAAACGATTATTAAGATCCACTACCCGTTGAGGTTCCACATAAATGGTCTGTCCAGAGGAACTTTGGTCATGGACTACCCCGCCAAATTGCTTCCTGTTTTCAGCCTTGACGGGTAATACAAAGCGGTCATTCCTCATCGTAATCAGAGTATCGGTCAAATACTTGGCATCCTTACCCTTCACTATCCCATTCAAAACTTGTCGAATAGAAGCTTGGGCAGATTGAATCTGACCCCGGACTTGTCTAAGGGCAGGAGAGGCAGAATCCAAAACATAGCCTCCCTCATCAACTGTCCGTTCAATTTCTTTGAGAATCTCAGGCAGTGCATCCAGATGATCAGAGGTAGAATTCAATTGCTTTAATTGAATATCACCCTCTTCTCTTATATTTTCAAAATAACGGATGATGTCACGAGCAATCTTGAGCAGCCGGCCCACTTGAGCGACTTCTTCTCCGTTTAACGAGGCACCGATTTCAAGACGCTTTAAATGAGCTTGTACATCTTCAAAGACCGCAATCGGTATGCCGTCTTTTCTCTCTAAAAGTACCACTCCATCCTCAGTTTCATTTTGTGAGGATTTAATTTGATCAATATCGGCCGACGGTTTTAATTGTTTAATCTTTCTTTTAGTCGTTTGTGAACTGGCAAAACTTATTAATTGATTAATCACTTTTGGAAATTCTAGTGTTTCCAATGTTTTTGTATCAAAAACTGACAAATTCAGTCTTCCTCCTTAGTAAATCAAGTTGGGATTAGACAAGAGACGAAATAAATTCATTGAAAAATAAACGGGATAAGACAGGTGTACGTTCAATGATCAATCTCACCCAGGCATTATCGGCTATTAATTCCTGTATACTCTCAACAGCCATGGTAGACATCGCAAAAAATACCAGGAAAATAATAATAGACACTGTGATCAGGTTTAGAACTGCTCCCCCAATAATATCTAAATAGATATTTTCCTCAAAGCGCTTTAGAGGCTCTATAATATATAAAAGAAGCTTAGATAAAAGCCAAAAAAATAAAAAGATAAGTAAAAATGATAATATAAGATAAAAAGATTGATCCAGCATAAAGGCATATTCTTCTGGATACAAGACAAAAGCTTGTGCTGTTGTCGGTGATGGATAAGGTACCAGAACTTCTAAAGTATTAGTGATGGCTGGAGCTGAGATGAAAGACAGCCAAAAGCCAAGAATAATGACCAAAAATGAAATCAATTGATTTAAAAATCCATTTCTAATTCCTTCATAAACAGCGATTATATATATGAATATAAGCAATAAATTAATCATGTGCCCTCCTTTAATCTTGCTGATCAGTTTCTTCTGTTACATGATCTTCTTCTCTATCATCTTCTTTTGACAGAATATCTTCCTGCATTTCAATTTGGTTCGATACAGCATTTACAGCCGCTAAAATAGCAGCTTCTTCATTCGATATTTTTTCAGATAACTTTTTAATCTGCTCTAATTGTTGGTTAATAGTATCAATAACGACATCCATATGGGCATCACTTTTAGTCCCTACTATCGTATAGTCTTTCCCCTGGATAGTTGCTTTATAGCGCTTTTTCATGTTATTCACACACGATCCCCCCATTATTTCATACCTCACCATATTACCATGAAAGCGGGCCTTCTTCATCCTGCTTTTAGTTCCCGATTAAAATTAACTTTATTTTTGTTAAACTGGTAGAAAGTGATAATGGAGGTAGGAAAATATGCAGACTATCACGTTAACGATGAATCCTCAAGAATTAAAGAAAGCAGAAAAATACTATGAAGGTCATAAAAAAGCAAAAAAACCGGATTACAGTATTTTTCAAGCTAAAAAAGATAAAGTGACGATTACGGCCTATCACACAGGAAAAGTAGTCTTTCAAGGTCAATCTGCTGAAGAAGAAGCAAGTATCTGGGGAACGCTTCCGCCCCCTAAAAAAGAAAATAGTAAACAGACCTCCCTCCCTCACGGCTTCGATCAATGGTCTGTTTTAGGCAGTGATGAGGTAGGGAACGGCTCTTACTTCGGTCCACTGACTGTTTGTGCAGCCTATGTCTCCAGAAAAAATCTCTCTCTCATAAAAGAATTAGGTGTCAGAGACTCTAAGAGTCTCAGTGATGTACAGATTCGATCTATTGCCCAAGATATAAAGGCCTGTATTCCTTATAAACTCTTAGTTGTCAAGCCCGCAAAATACAATCAAATCCAGCCCCAAATGACTCAAAATAAAATGAAAGCTCTCCTGCACAATCAGGCGCTTGGCTTTGTCTTGAAAGAAGTTTCCCCTGAAGAACCTGAGGCTGTCTTAATTGATCAATTTGAAGCCCCAAAAAATTATCTCAAGCATATCGAAGGAAGTCCTGACCCTGTCACTCAAAAGCTTTATTTTGCAACCCAGGGGGAGTCTGTCCACCTGGCTGTGGCTGCAGCTTCTATCATCGCAAGAGATCAATTTCTCGAAGAAATGGATATCCTGTCCGAGCAGGCCGGCATGAAATTGCCAGGAGGAGCCAATGCTTTAGTCGATGAAACAGCTGCTAAAATCCTCTTGAATCCTCATTTAAAACTTGGAAAATTTGCTAAATTACATTTTGCTAATACCCAAAAAGCTCAGAAAATCGTCCAAAAAATTCGAAATAGAAGCTGACATATTCCCTGCTTGCCAGAAGTTATTTCCTGGGGTAATGCGATTCTCTATATTGCTTGATGGATGCTACCAAAGGTAAAACTAAAGGAGCTAAAATGAGAGTAAAGACATTTGTAGCTAGAAATAGAGAGACTATTGTTACCAGAATGGTCAGCCAGAGCGGGAGTTCCAAATCTTTTCCCAGCACAAAGGGCTCCAGCAGGTAGTGAGTGAGCTCGACAACCAGCCACAAAATTAATAGATAAAAGCCTGTTCTCGTATCCCCCCAGATCCACTCATAGAGGGTCCAAGGAATTAAGACGAGAGCTGAGCCTATCAAAGGTAACATATCCACGACTGCTATCGCCAAAGCGATGACAATTGCCCATTCTATTCCGATCCAATATAAGCCGATAGCCAGCAGAATAAAGCCTGTTAAAAATAATTTACCTTGAGCTTTTATGAAGCTCACCGTATTTTTTAAGAATAGTTGTAGAAATTCCTGCATGAGAGACCTCCTCTTTTTTATTTATTAATGACAACTGTAACATTTTATTCTGGTAAGCAGAATAAAAACCCCAAAAAATCAAAAGATTTTTTGGGGTTTTTATGTCAAATACTATTTAATTCTTGTGAAGTCTAGCGAATCTGTGCATTTAACTCATTTTTTAAAGACTTAAGCACACGCTCAAAATCTTCTTGTACTTCTTCTTCTAATAAAGTTGCGTTAGGATTTTGATAGAAAAGGGAATAAGCCAATGATTTTTTCTTATCATCTATCCCCTCTCCTTCATAGTAGTCAAATAAATTCACTGACTGCAGCCAAGGGCCGGCTACTTTTTCAATCACTTCAACTATCTCTGAATGAGAGATTCTTTTATTCACTAGAACAGCTGCATCTCTGGTAATCCCCGGGTACTTAGGAATGTCTTCGACTACTCGGGAAGCTTTTTCTGCATCATGAATTAACTGCAGATCAAATTCAAAGACATAGACATCTTCTAAATCTAAAGAATTTGCTAATTTAGGATGAATTTGTCCTATGAAGCCGAACTCATGACCGTGTAAATGCATCCCAGCTGTCCGACCCGGATGCATGCCTTTTTTCACTGTTAAGGGGCGGAATTCAACTTCTTCAGCCAGATTATATGACTCAAGTAACCCTTCCAGAATCCCTTTCAGAGTAAAGAAGTCCATCTCTACTACTTCATTGGTCCAGTCTTCGATATAATTTCCCGTCGCCAGAGCAGATACATGCTCCAACTCATCCAGAAGAGAATCTCCTGGTGTTCCGTGATAGATACGTCCTGTCTCATATAAGAAGATACTGTCAGTAGAACGGGCTCGGTTATACTTTGCGCTGTCTAACAGACCGGGAAGAATAGATTTCCGTAAAGTTTCATGTTCTTCGCTTAAAGGCATCGCTAAGTTCGTGTCATCACTCTCTGCGATAGAAAATTGATTTGCTTTTTCTTTAGTCGTTAAGGAATAAGTAATGGCTTGATTAAAGCCGGAACCTTCCATGTAGCGATTGGTTTGGCGAATCATTTTCTGCAGGACGCTTAATTTCCCGGGAATAGAGGCTCCTACAGGTAAAGTATTGGGTAAATTATTGTAGCCATAAATACGAGCGACTTCTTCAGCCACATCAGCTTTAATCTTAATATCCCAGCGGCGCGGAGGTATGATAACCGTGAAGCTGTCACCCTCTCCATCTTTATAGTCAAACTGCAGACGATCAAAGATATCAAAGATAATAATCTTTGTCAGATCCACCCCGATCACATTATTTAAATAGGATACTGTTAAATTGATTTCAGTATTTTCTGCTGTGACATGGGCAACTTGGCTCATCCCGGATACAACTTTCCCGTCTCCTAACTGGGATAAGAGCTGGGCAGCATGATTCAAAGCATCAGTTACAACAGCTAGGTTAATCCCTTTTTCGAAGCGGGAACTAGCTTCACTGCGTAAGTTCAGTTTACCTGCAGTTCTTCTAATCTGCAGAGGATTAAAAACAGCAGCCTCTAAAGCAACATGTTGGGTTGAATGAGAAATATGTGTATTCTCGCCTCCCATGACCCCACCCAGAGCAATGGGCTTTTCACCATCCGTAATGACAATATTTTCTGGATCTAATTGTCTTTCTTTGCCGTCCAAAGTAATCAGTCTTTCGCCTTCTTCTGCTCGTCGGACAACTATTTGATCAGTTCTAATCAAGTCCTTATCAAAAGCATGCAGCGGCTGTCCGTATTCCATCATAATATAGTTGGTAATATCAACTAAATTATCGATCGGACGCATCCCGACAGCCATCAATTTACGCTGCAGCCACATGGGACTTTCTTGAACCTGTAAGTCTTCTATGATCCGCATGCTGTAAATAGGAGCATCTTCGGCATTATCTACACCGACAGTCAGTATCTCTTCGATGTGACGCTCTTTATTTTCGGTCAGTTCAATTTTTTCAAATTCAGGAATTTGACTTAAAATCGCCCCTACCTCATGAGCAACACCACGCATACTCAATGCATCTGACCGGTTAGGCGTGAGATCAAAGTCAAAGATGGTATCATCTAAGCCCAGCACAGGTTTGGCATCTTCTCCCACCATAATGTCATCTGGTAAAACGTAAATTCCTTCAACATATTGTTTAGGAACTACTTTTTCAGGGAAGCCGAGTTCCTGCAGAGAACAAATCATTCCATTCGACGGATAACCCTGCATTTCACGCTCGCCGATTTCCATTCCTCCAGGCAGACGCGCTCCAGGCATGGCTACAATAACCTTTTGCCCCTGAGCAACATTGGGAGCACCACAAACAATTTCCTGCAGCTCATCGCGGCCTACATTCACTTTTGCAGCGTGGAGATGGGTATCTGGAATAGGTGTACATTCTATAATTTCTCCAACTAGCAGACGAGAAATATCTTCACCTGGTTGATAGACATGTTCGACTTCAATTCCGGTCAAGGACAGCTGGTCACCTAATTCTATAGGATCGACATCACTTAAATCTAAATACTCTTTTAACCAATTGAATGATACTAACATTTTTTACCCCCTGGCCTTGAATTGTGATAAGAAGCGCTGGTCATTTTGATAAAAGTTTCGAATGTCATTGATTCCATATTTCAGCATGGCCACACGTTCTATACCCATTCCAAACGCAAATCCACTATATTGTTCTGAATCTATGCCGGACATTTCCAACACATCTGGATGAACGACACCTGCACCTAAAATTTCAATCCATCCGGATTGCTTACAAATCCGACAGCCGCCACCGCCACAGTTAAAGCAAGATACATCCACCTCCACGGAAGGTTCAGTGAATGGAAAGTAGGATGGACGAAGACGAATTTCTCGATCTTCACCGAATAATTCTTTAGCAAATAAATTTAATGTTCCTTTTAAATCTGCCAGGGAAATATGATGGTCCACCACGAGTCCTTCAATCTGCTGGAATTGATGGGAATGTGTCGCATCATCACTATCGCGTCGGTAGACTTTACCGGGACTGATCATTTTGAGCGGTCCTTCATTAAAATCATGAACATCCATCACACGCGCCTGGACAGGTGATGTATGTGTACGCATCAATAGATTATGACCAATGTAAAACGTGTCCTGCATATCGCGGGCTGGATGGTCTTCAGGTAAATTCATCCGCTTAAAGTTGTAATCATCTTGTTCAACCTCAGACCCGTCGACAACCATATAACCCATTCCGAGAAAAAGTTCTTCAATCTCTTCACGAACCTGAGTGAGTATATGACTCGACCCTTTAGGTAACTTTCGGCCTTGCAAGGTGACATCCAAGGTTTCTTCTTTCAGCCGAATATTTAAGAGATCAGCTTCAAACTGTGCCTGCTTTTCTTCCAAGCTCAAAGTGATCGCGTTTCTTACCTCGTTGCTCAGCTTACCTATCAGTGGTTTTTCTTCATTGGACAGCTGCGACATACCTTTCATGGCAGTGGTGATCTGTCCCTTACGCCCAAAGTAATCTACTCGTATAGCTTCCAATTCATCTAAATCACTTGCCTGCTCGATAACCGCTAAAGCAGCATCTCGAATTTGTCCTAATTCTTGTTCCATCCCCATATTCTATTCTCCTTAAATTTTAAATCAAAAAAACTCGCCCCTGCAAGGGACGAGTTTCCGCGGTTCCACCCTAATTTAATTAAAAATTAATTACACTTAAGCATAACGGTGCCGACCGGTTGATGTAACAACTCCAGAATGAATTCATTTAACTTGTGACGCAAAATCTCCCAGCATTTGATTTTACTCTCTTAGTCATAGTCTTAAACTACTACTTTCCTTCAACGTTTTTAATTATTCGTTTGATACATCTATCTTACGAAATCATCAAATTTAAATCAAGGCTTGGTTAAAGATTGAAATTTGTAAATTTATTTAGTTTCTTGACATTCTTCATTACAGACCCATTCATCGGCCCATTCTTGGACTTCATTCATCACCTTATGCAGTGCTTCTCCTTTTTCCGTCAAGCAATAACCTGCTCGAACGTTATTAGGTCCGCCTGCCCGTTGAATAATACCTAAAGATTCAAGTTCTTTTAAACGTTCGGTTAGGACACGATCACTAACACCTTCAATAGAGTTTGATAAATCGATAAAACGCAGAGTGCTTTCACCTTCAAGAAGTACCTCAATGATTAGACCATTCCATTTTTTTCCTAAAATACCAAAAGTAAACTCAAACTTTGGACAAATTGCCGGTTGTTCATTACTAGCTATTATTTTAGACATCATTTTCACCTCAAATCAATCATATAAAGTACTGAAGTATACTCTTTTTACCCTTAAAGTATTGGTCTATTTATATTCATAATAATGCAAATATAGAAAAAAGACAAAAATATAAATTCTAATCAATAAGTCTAAAAGACTCTCAGTACTCAATCAGACTATTTCTACAAGAATAAATAAAAAAGAAGCTGAGAATACTCAACCTCTTGTTAACTTCTTTATACGTTAGGCACTATAAAGTTTTTGAGACTATCGACTGTTTGATTATACACACGATTGGCCGGTGTTAAAAATTCAGTTATAGCACATTGCTTATCTACATAGGAGAGCAGGAAGCTTTCCTTATACTTCGGCTTTGGACTTTTCAGACACGATAAAAACATGTGGCTTAAAATAATATCGCCTTCTAAGTCAGAGATAGTTGTTAAATCTCTTGCATTTTCAAAAGCAATCTTCGGGTGAGCTTCACCATGAGAACCCATATCTAAATCTGCTATTTCTTCTCGATCTTCCAGGAAAAAGTCATGTAAAACCCCTGCACGAGCAATGGATTTATGATCTAAGCGGCGCATCTTAGCAAATTTATAACTGATGTAAGAAACACTAAGGCTGTGGCGTAAACGGGTGGTATGATAGTGATGAGTAATTTCATCCATAGCTTGTAATTTATCATTAGTTATTAAGTCACCAACAATGTCCATATACTCTGTATCAGTTTGAATATGTGTAGGAATAAATTCCATTATAACCTCCATTATTTGCCTGACTTGCTGACTAGATAATTATACCATTTTCTAATAAATTATAAAGGGAAAAAACTTTTTTTTAACGAGTGTCATATAAATGAAACATTAAAATACCCGCTGCAATGGAGACATTCAAAGATTCAACGTGGTCTGCCAGTGGAATATACAAATTACTATCCGTTAATTCAAGTAAATTCGAGCTGATGCCCTGACCTTCATTTCCTACCATCAGAGCAAAAGGAGCAGAAGCAGGGGCAATCGAAGTATAAGCTTCAGCCTCCTGATCTAATGCTGTACCAAAAACCTTCAAGCCCTGGTTTTGGAAATAGAGTATCCACTCTTCTAAACTACCTTCATAAACACCAAGATTAAAATGCATCCCCTGACTCCCTCGCAGAGCTTTCATATTATAAGGATCAACGCTCCCTTTTCCACAGACTACCCCTTCAAATCCAGCGGCAGCTGCTGTACGGATTAATGCTCCCATATTTCCCGGATCTTGAACAGCGTCGAGAAATAAATACGGCCGGTGAATGGTCTGAGGAAGCTCTGCCGGCTTTTTTTCGATAACCGCAAACATACCTTGGGTCGTTTCTGTTTCTGCAAGTTCCATGGCCACCTTCTCTCCCACCCAAACAATTTTTTCTTTGGGAAAATTTGAAACATTATCTTTATATTCTTCTACCAAAATGAAATTTTGAATGTCCCTTTCTGGAAGTTTCTCAACAGCTTCCCTTACTAAGTGTTCGCCTTCTACGAGATATAAATTTTCTTGCTGCCGTCCTTTTTTGGTTTTCAGTTTTTTCCATAATTTAACTTGTTTATTTTGAGTTGATTCAATCATAAGATCGTCCTTCTTTTCTTTTTATATAGAGATGACTACAGATATCACACTTATTTTATCACATGTGTATCCTATGTTATAATAGAGGACAAGAAAGCAGGTGAGAACATGATTTATGAACTTAAAATTGAGTTGTTTGGCGGTCAAGTTCCAGTTACTCGTATTCTTCATGTAAACTCAGAAATCAGTTTTAAACAGCTGCACTATGTCATTCAGACAGCTTTTGACTGGTCCGGCTTGCGACCCCATATATTCCTCCTTCATGAAAAAGATAAAGTCCAAGCGCTTACAAAACTTAATGAAATGAATCAACCTGCTTTGGAATATTTTAGAGAGTGGCATGTCTTTGAAGAAAAAAATCATAAGATAACTACTTTTCTTAATGAACCGGGTGACAGTATCATTTATGAGTATTATCAGAATTATAAGAAACGCCGTTATCATCTGGTGGAACTAGTTGATATTATCGAAGCTGAGCCTGGTAAAGTCTATCCTTATTGTGCGGGCGCTGAATACCTGTCACCCAAAGAAGCCCATGCTTCCAGAACCTCTAAAAGCCATCAAAGTTTAAACTCGGATAATGTCTGTTCACTTACAGATCAAATTAATTACCTTCTTTTAGAAGAAACGATTATTCTATCCGAACCGATGATTGATAAAGAGACTTACTATCAAAAAAAGCTTCAAAAGGCAGCTGTTGAATTCCTTTATCAAAAAAACTGGGAAATTTTATCTGAAGACCAAATATTTAGTGTGATAGACTACAATACAGGGATTCAGCTCTTTTGTTCTGTTTCCGGATCGGATGGAGATGATCCGGGGCTCAGCATCTTTGTAGGAGACAGCTCATTCCTTGAACTGCAAAACAGCTCTAAATTTTATCACGAAACGAATAATGCTATGGAGACACTCAACCAACTTCAGAACTTCTACGGCATAGGTATCGTTTTTAAGGATGAAAAACTTTTCCCAGAATCCATGCAGAGTCTGGTGAGTCAATTTAGAGAGTTACGGAATCCTCATCCTCTAGAGACCACCAAAGAACTTGCTCCCATCTACTTTTCTTATAAAAGTAATGCACCTTCTACAGAAAAACTAACGAGCAGCGAGATGCGCTGGCTGCTTCTTTGTTTAGAACAAGTCCGCGAAGTTAGTGACTTAGTCAAAAAAGGACTCATCGTTCCTTCTATCAGTGGATCCAATACACTACTTGAACGTGCTTATTCTTTGATTTACAAACAATTCATCAATCAAGAAATTTATTTGACACGCCGTTAAACTTTCGGGCCTTCAAGTGGACCAGATATTTAATAGATAAAAGCAAGCACAAAAACAACCTTGGAAATACCATCTCCAAGGTTGTTTTTATGTCATTTAATTAAGCTTCTACTTCTTCTAAAGGGGTGTATTCAAAATCCAAGGCTCCAGCTACTGCTTCATTTGTGCATTTGCCTTTATAAATATTGACACCTTTTTTCAAGCCCGGCAGCTGTTTAATCGCATCATGAAGCCCATGTTTTGCGATAAGGGCAGCGTACTCTACTGTGTTCCCTGCCAAGGCCTGCGTAGCTGTATTAGGGACAGAACCCGGCATATTAGAAACTCCGTAGTATAGGACACCGTATCGTTCGATGATCGGGTGATCATGACTCGTTGCCTGATCAAAGCCTTCAAAGTTTCCACCTTGGTCTATAGCTGGATCAACCAGAACACTTCCCTTTTCCATACTTTTAATCATATCAATGGTCACTAATTTCGGGGTTTTTCCTCCTGAAAGCAGGACGGATCCTATCACCAGGTCCGAGTCTCTAACGGATTCCGCAATCGTCACAGGATTGGATGTTAAAGTCTGAACTTGTGTACCGAAAACCGATTGAATGAAGCGTCTCCGGTCAGGATTTACTTCCAGAACATTAACATGGGCGCCTAAACCCAGTCCCATACGTGCTGCATTATACCCTACCGTTCCTCCACCGATGATCGTAATTTGACCCCGCTTGGTTCCAGGTACTCCTCCTAGTAAGATTCCTTTTCCTCCATTGATTTTCTCCAAATACTGGGCCCCGATCTGCACCGTCATACGACCCGCTACCTCAGACATAGGTTCTAAGAGAGGTAGATTGCCATTTCGATCTTCAATCGTTTCGTAAGCAACAGCTGTCACTCCTCGATCAATTAAAGCTTGGGCCACTTCTTTTTCATTGGCCAAATGGAAATAAGTAAAAAGAATTTGTCCTTCTCTCATTTTAGAAAATTCTGTGTGCTGCGGTTCTTTTACTTTCATAATCATGTCTGCTTTTTCCCACACATCATCTGCATGATCTAAGATATTTCCACCATATTTGGCATAATCTTCGTCAGAAAAGCTGGAATTGACCCCGGCCTTGCTTTCGATAATCACTTCATGGCCTGCATCTACTAAAGCACCTACACCTATAGGGTCCATCCCTACACGGTTTTCATTGTTTTTTACTTCTTTTGGAATACCGATAATCATATTTTTAATTCCTTTCGATCCTGTCATCTATGTTATAAGATAAGAATATAATTATTTTAAATCTAACTCAACCAAAAATATAGAAAAAGGAAAATAAAATATTATGTATGATTTTAAGAGCACTTACTTATTTTCTAGTGTTGTCACTCAGACACCTTATTTCACCCAATACTACCAAGCTAAAATGCCCGATGTCAGACAGACTAATTTTATGTCCTTTCATTTTAATCCAATATTGGAGAACTTTCAATTTTTAGAATCTTTTCAAAAAGACTTTCATCAAGATACGGATCAAAGTTTTCTCAGATTCCATTGGCCCCAGGATGAAGGGATTTATCCCGAAATTTTTTCTTATCTGCACGAAAATAACTATCAACTCGGCCGGATGGAATTACTCAAGATAAATCCTCAGGACTTTATGATGTCTTCAAGTCAGCCCGAGATTACTATAACAAGCTTAAATAAAAATAATATGGAAGATTATCTTAACTTAAATTATGAAGCAGATTTGGAGCATGGCAGGATTTATGCTGAACAAAAACAAATCCAATACCAAGGCTATCTTAAGCGGCCTCATATCCAACCTTATCTGGCCTTTCATAACAATCATCTGGTCGCCAGTATCGACCTTATCGTCCTCAAAAGCAGTATTGAGATTAACAGCTTATATGTGGCACCTAAATACCGCCGCCAGGGCATCGCATCCGCACTCCAAGAAAAAGCTGTGGAAATCGCTGAAGAACATAAAAGCGTCCTTATTTTGATTGCCGATGCGGAAGATACACCTATCGACATGTATGAAGAACAAGGATATGACTCTCTGCATTCTATAATTATTGCAGAGAAACAACTATAAAAAAACTCTTTGTGCTAAGACAAGCCCAGGTTATCCACAGGGCACTATCTTAACCACAAAGAGATTTTAAATAGTCTGCGCTTCGTAGCCTTTATTTTCTAAAACTTGTAAAACTTCCTGGCTGTCTTCGTTATCCGTTTGAATAACGAGTGTAGAAGTTGTTCCATCCCGACTGGAGATATAAAGATGGCTGATTCCTACACCTAAACCGGATAAAATACCAGACATTTCATGCAGAACACCTACTTGGTCTGCTACTTTAACTTCAAGTCGTGCACCGGGTTGACGGTAACCTGTAAGTTCAATTAAAGCAGCAAAGATATCTTTATCCGTAATAATTCCAATGACCTTGTCCTGCTCATCTACAACGATTAAGACTGATAGACCATAATCATGCATTTGTGCAGCGGCAGCCTCTATCACAATATCTTGACTGATAGTCTGGGCTTCTTTAGTCATGAGTTGACCGGCAGTTTGTTTATCCAGAAGATAGTTCATTTCATAGATAGATAAACTTGAGGCGCTCGATGGAGAATTATTAGCAATAATAGCCTCTGTAATTAAGCCTTGATAGACATTATTGACATCTACAACAGGGACCCTGTGGAAATCATTGCTTTCCATAATAGAAACAACTTCCGTTAAACGGACATCCGGCTCTACAGTGACAACGTTTTTTGTCATATAGTCTTTTACTCTCATTATTTATCCTCCTAAATATGCTTTCTGGACCTCATCACTCGCAAGAAGTTCTTTTCCTGTACCCGCTGCTACAATTTTACCTGTTTCAAAAACATAGCCGCGATCAGCAATTTCAAGAGCAACATTTGCATTTTGTTCAACTAAAAGAACAGTAGTACCCCTTTTGTTAACCTCTTCTATAATATTGAAAATTTCCTGAATAAATAAAGGAGCCAGTCCCATAGAGGGTTCATCTAAAAGAATTAAATCAGGGCTGGACAGTAAAGAGCGGCCCATAGCTAGCATTTGTTGTTCTCCCCCGGATAGAGTGGCTGCGTCCTGGTTCAAACGTTCTTTCAATACAGGGAAGCTGCGAAAAATCCGATCTAAATCTTCTTCAATTGCTTTGCTGTCTTTTCTTAGAAATGCTCCCATATCTAAATTTTCTTTGACAGACATCCCGCCGAAAACATGACGTCCTTCAGGAACATGCGATATACCTGCTTTAACAATCGTTCGTGCATCAGCTTTTGTAATATTGCGTCCTTTAAAGGTAATACTGCCATTGGAAGAGCGAAGTAAGCCGGAAATAGTTTTGAGAATCGTTGTTTTTCCTGCACCATTTGCCCCGATCAGGGTAACAATCTCACCTTCATTGACCTCAAAGGATACACGTTTGATGGCTTCAATTACGCCGTAACGCACACTCACATCTTTAATTTCTAACATTTAAACACCACCTAAGTATGCACGAATAACTTCATCGTTAGTTTGAATTTCTGAAGGAATGCCCTCTGCAATCAACCGCCCGTATTCTAAAACATAAATTCTTTCACAAACATTCATAACCACATTCATATCGTGTTCAATTAATACGATCGTGAGATTAAATTCTTTGTGGATACGTTGAATTAACTGGGTCAGTTCTGCACTTTCAAAAGGGTTCATTCCTGCTGCCGGCTCATCCAAAAATAATAGTTTAGGATTAGTAGCCATCGCACGAACAATTTCTAATTTTCTTTGATCCCCATAAGGAAGATTCTTAGCTTTTTCATCATACACTTCAGTTAAATCAAAAATATCCAACAGATGGAAAGCTTGTTCAGTAATCTCTTCTTCAGAACGATAAAAGGCCGGAGTACGAAAGAAACTCGCAAACAGCCCTGCTTGCTTTTCTGTATGCATACCTATTTTGACATTATCTATAACTGATAAATCACCGAATAAACGGATGTTTTGAAAGGTTCGGGCGATTCCTTTTTCAGATATATTATATGTCTTTTCTCCGTCAATTTTTTCTTTATTCCCATCGACCTTGAAAAAAACTTCGCCTTCACTGGGCTGATAGACACCTGTTAACAAGTTAAAGAAGGTTGTTTTTCCTGCCCCGTTAGGTCCGATCAGGCCAATAAGTTCACCTTCTTGGATCTCCATACTTACATTTGAAACTGCGGTTAGACCGCCAAAATTCTTCGTTAAGTCATTTACTTTTAATAAAGTCATTCAAACACCCCTTCCTAATCTTTTTTCTTAAGGCTTTTTATAAATCCAGGACGATCTTCTTCTCTGCCCAGCAAAGTAGATAAGCTGAATTCACGTCCTCCAAGTAAACCAGATGGCTTGAATATCATGATGCCAATCAAAGCAATGGCGTAAATAATCATGCGCAGTGCGCCAAATTGCTGCAGGTAAAGATTGAGAATACCCAAAATAAAACCAGCCACAATAGAACCTGTGATTGATCCTATCCCACCAAAAACCACTGTAATTAGAACATCAATGGAGCGGTCAAAACCAAACTGAGAAGGGTTGATGACCCCTAAGTTGGTAGCATGAACCGATCCTGCAACAGCAGCAGCCATTGCTCCAATAACAAAGGCAGCTACTTTCATTTTTGTTGTATTGATACCTAGAGATTCAGTTGCGATTTCATCTTCCCGTACGGCAATAGTTGCTCGTCCACGGGAGCTGCGAATATAATTCAGCACAAAGATGACAACAATAACTGTAAAGACAGTGGCTGTCCGCCAATTCATTAGATAGATAGGTATACCACTTAAGCCTGCTGCTCCATTTGTTAATCCTTCCATATTTAAGATCGCGACACGGATAATTTCAGCAACTCCCAGTGTGGCAATGGCTAAATAATCTCCTTTTAATCTTAACGTGGGATATCCGACGATAAAAGCAACAATCCCTGCAATCACCGCTCCTGCCAGAACACTTAGAATAAAACTAATAAAGTTGGGACTTTGCCGGGTCATAATACCTGTAGCATATGCTCCAATGGCCATGAATCCTGCATGCCCTAAAGCTAACTGACCAGAGAAACCGACAATCAAGTTCAGGCCGACAGCTAACATAATATTAATCATAATAGTAACTAGAGTCTGCTGCATGACCGGCGAAGTAAAGCCGGTAGTGACACCAATCTCAAGTAAAACAAATGTTAATATAATAAGAATGAGCCAAGTGATATTCGTACGATTAAATAATTTCATATGATCACCCTACACTTTCTCATTTTCATTTTTACCAAGCAGTCCGGCTGGTTTTACTAGTAAAATAATAATTAAAATTAAATAGACAACCGCATCACGAATCATCGAATTACCGTAAGCAGTAATCATAACTTCAACCATACCGATCAAGTAGCCCCCGAGAACCGCTCCTGGAATCAAACCGATTCCACCAATTACGGCTGCGACGAAAGCTTTTGTACCATATCCAGCACCCATCAATGGGTTCATTGAGTTATAATACATTCCTACCATGACTCCGCCTGCACCGGCCAGCATAGATCCAAGAAGGAAAGTAAAAGCAATAACAGCATTCGCGTTAATTCCCATTAACTGGGCTGCTTCCTGGTCAATACTTACAGCTCGCATGGCTTTCCCCATTTTAGTCTTTTGAACAACAAACTGTAATAAAATCATTAAAATAATCGTCGTTGACAGTAAAATAATCTGCATCATAGAAATTGAAATGCCGCCTAAACTGACCGATTGGTTAACAAAACCTGGTGTCTGTTCGAAAGCTGAAAGAAAAGATTTCGTTTCCGGACCGACGATAGCTGTCATTCCATTCTGCAGTAAATAAGACACTCCGATAGCTGTAATTAACACAGACAGTCGTGGAGCATTCCTCAAAGGTTTATAGGCTATCTGGTCAATCACTACTCCTATAACTCCTGTCACAATCATCGTCAATATAATCGTAGGGAATAAGCCTAAATTCAAATTCTGAATAATATAATAGCCTACAAATGATCCCACCATGAAAATATCTCCGTGAGCAAAGTTTAATAATTTAATAATACCGTAAACCATGGTATAACCCAGGGCAATAAGTGCATACACACTGCCTAAGGTCAGACCATTGATTACTTGCTGGATAAAAACAGCCACAATGTCACATCCTTTTCTTTTTCTTATAAAAGACAGAAAGTAAGAACTTATTCAGCTCCTACCTCGTGCGCCTCTACATCCTCACCATTCTGTACTTCAATGATTGTAACAGTTTTAACTGGATTGTGCATTTCATCAAATGAGAATGTTCCAGTTACTCCGTCAAAATCTGTCGTTTCAGCTAACGCTTCATTGACAGCTTGTGGATCTGCGCTCCCCGCACGTTCGATCGCTTCTTTCGCTACATATACGCCGTCATAAGCCATTGCAGCAAACATATCTGCTTCTTTGTCAAATTTTTCTTTGTAGTTTGACATGAATGCTTCTACTTGTTCATTTGCAGATAAGGCAGAGAACTGAGTCGTATAATAAACATCCGTTAAGCCGGAAGCACCTGCCAATTCATAGAGAGAATCATTTCCAAATCCATCTGGACCTAAAATAGGCTGTGTAATTCCCATCTCGCGGGCTTGTTTAATGATCGGGCCGGCCTCTTGGTAGTAACCCGGGATAAAGAGGATATCAAAATCTTGTCCTCTTAAGTTAGTAAGAACAGCAGAAAAATCTGTTTCTCCCGCTGTAAAGTTTTCACTTGCTACTACTTCACCAGGAAAAGCTTCAGTAAATGTCGCAACCAAACCTACTGCATAGTCAGACGAGTTGTCTCCTAATACCGCCGCTGTTTGGGCATTTAAGTCCGTCGCAGCAAAATCTGCTAAAGCATTTCCTTGATAAGAGTCCGGATATGCAATTCTCCACCCGTAAGGAATCACACTGCCGTCTCCACTTTCAGTAAATGAGTCTAAAGAAGCGGATGGTGACAGTAAAGGCACTTCATGTTGATTAGCTACTTGTAAAGAAGCCACCGCTGCACCCGAAACATCAGGTCCTAAGATAACGCTTACTTCATCTTCAGTCGCAAGACGCGTCGTTACAGTAGCTGCTTCGGAATCTTCTGAACCATAATCATATTCCACAACTTCCACCTGTTTGCCATTGATTCCGCCTGCTTCATTAATTTCTTCCGCGGCTAATTGAACGGCCTGTGCTTGAGGAAGTCCATAAGCAGAAACCTCTCCTGATTGTGCGAAAACGGAGCCCAGCTTAATAGTATCAGCTTCATCATAATTGATGTCCGCAGTTCCCCCTCCTGAACACCCCGCTGCCAGAAGTGCTCCTCCTGCTAAAAGGCCTAATAAACCTTGTCTCAATCTATTCTTCATCTAAAATCTCCCCTTTTTTAATAATAAGTTATCGAAAAAAAGACAAGCCCGGAAATATTGGGCTTGTCTTATTATGTGAGCCCAACATTTCTAGTTTAAGTAGAAATAGGACCCTTTCTAAAGAGAAAGAATCCTGCTACATAATAATAGTGACATTATTCACTTGTGGAAAAAGCGAATGGGTACTATAAAATGGATCCATTTGTTGATGTATTTTAGGGCACATTTCGCTTCCTCCTTTTTATTCGAAACCAATATGATATGAATATTATATGAATAATAAAACAAAAAAGCAATGCCTTTTCCTTCTTATAGAAAAGATTTAAATAGTAATGGCTGTCCATCGCTTTTATAAATATCAAAAACCGTGTCATTTATTCTACTGTTCTAAATTGTACGTATAATCTAGATATATATTGAATAGTTGACACGGATTTTATTCTCCACTAATTTGCAGGATCAACTTCATGAATATCTGATGGTGATCCTTCTTGAATTTCAATAATAGATACTGATTTTACAGGGTTATGGTTTTCATCAAATGAGAATGTTCCTGTAACACCTTCAAAGTTTTCAGTCTTTGCAATTTCTTCATTAATAGCAACTGGATCCGTAGAACCCGCACGTTCAACTGCTTCTTTAACAATTTGAACAGAGTCATAAGCCAGGCCGGTAAACATATCTGGTTCAACATCGAATTGCTCACGGTATGAAGAAACAAATTCTTGAGTTGTTGGATCTTCACTTTCAACAGCAAAGTGTGAGGTATAGAAAACATTCGTCATATTAGCTTCTCCAGCTAAATCATAGATGATTTCATTCCCAAATCCATCCGGGCCTAAGATAGGTTGTGTAATTCCCATTTCACGAGCCTGTTTGATGATCGGGCCTGCCTGCTCATAATATCCCGGAACATATAGAACATCGAATTCCATATCTTCAATATTAGTTAATGAAGCAGAAAAGTCTGTCTGGTCAGCTGTAAAGTTTTGTACCGACACAATTTCACCTTGGAAGGTATCTTCGAATGTTTGAGTTAAACCTTGAGCATAATCACTGGAGTTATCTGCAAAGATAACTGCGTTTTCAGCTTGTAAATTTTCATTAGCAAACTGAGCTAATGCTTGTCCTTGATAAGAGTTGGTGAAACATGCTCTGTATGCAAAGTCATACACACTGCCGTCTTCTCTTTCTAAAACACTGTCATCTGTTGCTGTTGGTGAAATGATAGGCACTTGGTTTTGATCTGCAATAGGAATAGCAGCTTGGAAAGTACCTGTTAATGCAGGCCCTACAATAGCTGATACCTCGTCACCCGTGGTTAAGGTTGTCGTTGATTGAGCAGACTGCGTTTCATCGGATTGAATATCATATTCAAAAATTTCAAGTTCTTTACCATCAATTCCGCCTTCGTCATTGATTTCTTCAACTGCCATCTTAACGGCATTGTTCATAGAAGTACCATACCCGGCAGCAGAACCTGTCAGCTCAAACATGGATCCTATTTTAACCGTGTCATCGGAATCGGTCTCTGCTTCTTGACCCCCATTAGAACATGCTGCCAGCAACAAACTTGCGGCTACCAGGCCACCTGCAATATATTTTTTTATCTTCATTTCTTTTCCCCCTTTTTTATCCTAAAGAAAAATAAAAAGCGAGCCTTTAACCGGCTCGCTTTAATTAGTTAGAAGAGCCTCTTTTCCAATACGAAATGAGACCTCCACCAACATTCTGGTAAGGACTCTCTACATAACTAATAATAAGAAATCTTCTTTTTGAACAGCAGATGACACGGTTAATTTTATTGTATTGTTCATATCATCCACTCCTTTTCCATTTTCTCTAGATGAAACTTATTATATAAGCTTTTAGTTTTTTTGCAAGCTAAATAAATTCTGCAGAACTCAAAACGCGTGTGCTGTACTCCTCAGCGAAGTTGATATCATGTGTAACTACGATAATTCCTGTACCTTCTGCAGCAATGCTTTGAATCATCTCTCCCACAATACTTGCCGAGTCTTTATCTAAAGCAGACGTCGGCTCATCAAAGCATAATACTTTCGGATCCAGCATCATGCTTCGAGCGATAGCAACTCTCTGGGCCTGCCCTCCGGACAAGGTCTTTGGCATAGCATTAATTTTCTCACCTAAACCCATCTGCTCCAATAAAGCAACAGCTTTTTCACGAATCGCTTGTTTAGAAAGAATTTTTTGTGCTAAAGGTGCTTCCATCAGATTTTCTAAAGCGGACATATTAGGAAAGAGTTGATAATCCTGGAAAACCATACCAATCTCATTGTCGTAAGCCCAGCGTTCACTTCCACTTGTATAAGTGACCTGTCCATTTTCGTCTGTATCCACTAATTTAGCATCATTGATCATTACACAGCCCTGGTCAATTGGAATTAAAGAATTTAAGATTCGAATAAAAGTTGTTTTACCTGTCCCTGACTCACCAACAAGTGCAACAATTTCTCCTTCTTCCATTTTAAAACTAAAATTATCTAAAATGACTGCATCATCAAATTTTTTAGATAGATTCTTTACTACTAAAGTCATGACGGCCTCCTAATATTCCACTCTCTGTTCAACTTTATTCAATGCAAAAGTTACGACTCCGGTCACCAGTAAATAAAGGACTCCTACCGCTAAGAATGGCACCAGCGTAGCGTAAGTATTTACTGCAATCTGACCTGCACGCAGCAGCTCCCCGATCCCTATAACATACACAAGTGAAGTGTCCTTAACCAAGGAAATAACTTCATTTCCCACCGAGGGCATAACAACCCGGAAGACCTGGGGCAGAATAATTCTTCTGAACCCTCTAACTTTACCGATTTGCAAAACATGGATGGCTTCAAACTGACCAGCTGGAATGGAATTAATACCTCCTCGGAAAATTTCAGCAAAATAAGCTGCATAATTTAGAATGTAAGCGAGCAGGGCTGCTGAAAAACGAGCCATGGAGATTCCCACAAAAGGGAGTCCAAAGAAAACAAACATAAGTTGAAGCATTAAGGGCGTTCCACGCATCACATATATATATATTCCAATCAACCCTTGCAGCCATTTAGGTCCAAAGACACGCAGTACACCTAAAATCAAACCTAAAGGCAGACTCGCTAGGAGAACAATAGTAAATAAAGATAGAGTTGTTTGTAGACCATTCATTAAAGATGGCCATATTTGTATGATTAAGTCCATGTTTTTTATTCCTCAATTCTGATGAGCTTTATTCTTCAGAGAACCACTTACTATAAATTTCATCATAAGTGCCATCTTCGATAATTTCTTGTAAAGAAGCGTCAAACTCTTCTTTGAAAGCTGTGTCTTCCTGGCGCATACCTACAGCATAGACTTCTTCGCCAAAATTATCCTCCAAGACACGGTAAGCAAAGTCATCATTCAAGCTCATGTAATAACGCCCCATCACTTCATCCACAACAATGGCTTCAGCACGGCCGCTGATCAAATCATTGAAAACATCGTTATTTGACGGGTACTGCACAACTTCTCCATCGGCGAATAAAGCTGGATAATCTCCCTCATCATCATTGATTGCATCTACTGCACTTGATGATTGTTGAGCGGCAACAACTTTACCTTCTAAATCCTCTTTCGTCTGGATATCACTATCTTCAGCTGTTACGATCATTTGACTATTTTCCATATAAGCTTCTGAAAACAGTACTTTTTCTTCACGCTCAGGTGTTACTGTGTATCCATTCCAAATTAAATCGATATTACCAGCATCTAACTCAGTTTCTTTTAGAGACCAGTCGATGGCTTGAAAATCCATTTCAATGCCTAATCTTTGACCCACTTCCTTAGCCAGATCAATATCAAATCCAACCAGTTCACCATTATCATCTCTAAAACCCATCGGCGGGAAAGTATCATCCAATCCAACAATTATACTTTCATATGAAGCTGAGGAATCACCAGCTCCTTCCTCACTCGTTTCACCATTACCACAAGCAGCTAAAACTAAACTTACCGACAAAATCGACATGAAACTTACTAACCATTTTTTCATTTATATTCCCCCTTATTAAATTTATCATTTGATTTACAAAAAAATAAAATCGTCCTTTAATGAGCTGGCCTTTTTCAGCTCATTAAAGGACGACTCTGCTAAGGAGCGTGTTCCCACCTTTTTTTACAGCTTTTTTACAAAAGCTGCCTCTGTGCGTCTTTTCAGACGCTAACCTGCTAACGGAAGGCTCCGGAAATGTTTACTTTTCAAATGATTCAACATTCTGCTCCAAAGATGTGTTTCAAAGTCTGATTGTCATCATTTTCACCGGGCATGATGTCTCTAAAAGCAACACGACTTCTACTCTTTCTTTTCACTGCATTATAAAGATATTACATCGATAATTATAGCAAATTCGAGTATATTGTAAAGCTTTAATTAAAGCTGTTCCGCCCTAATAAAAATTAAAGTAATATTTGCTAGTTTTTTAAGATATTCTTTGCTACAATACGATTGTTATGAAAGCGCTTTCTAAGGAGGAATAATTTTGTCAACGGTAGAATCTTATACCAGAAACACCATAACTAACAAAAACACTCTTTTTTCACCCATGAAATCAACGGTAGAAACTTCGTTTTATATGAATAATACCAAACACTTGTGTTCGGTTTCCCAAGCTTACGAATTATCTCTATTAAATAAAGGGATGATTGTCTTAGATCGAGAAGTATCTCATCCAGAGGAATTAGGCTTACCTGAGGGAGCAAAAATACTAGTGGATAATGGTGGAGCTGTTACAGGTCGTACAGCAGCCGCGCGTCGCATTAAGGGAGATAACCCTAATGAAGATAAAGCGATAGAAAAGATTGCCCGCCAGGCTATTTTCGACAACCGTTTTCGTACTTTATATAATGCCTCAGCTTATGTCGGCTTAGATAAAGAATTTATGGTAAAGGCACATTTGAATATTCCGGAAGAATACGTAGGAAACCTTTACACATGGTTAATGAACTTCCAAGCCTGCAATGAAGCTTATGATGAACTTTACGAAAAATCCACTCACTATGAGAAGGAAAGTGACATTTTTGTCTACTGTGATCCAGATTGGCAGCACGAGGATTATCCGAATGGACTGGCTTATTTTGATGTCCTTCACAACACTGCGATTATCTTAGGCTTACAGTACTTTGGAGAGCTCAAAAAAGGAACGCTGACCTTAGCCTGGGCAACCGCTGAAAGAAATAATTATGTTCCCTGTCATGGCGGTCTAAAAATATTTAACCGCGAGAAGGATTCATATGTTGCATCGTTCTTTGGTTTATCCGGATCAGGTAAGTCCACTTTAACTCATGCCAAGCACGAGGATAAATATGACATCAAGGTCTTGCATGATGATGCATTTATTATCGATAAAAAAGATGGCTCTTCTATCGCTCTAGAACCAGCTTACTTCGATAAAACCAATGATTACGCTGGAGGTCATCCGGCTCAGGACTATTTCGTCACTATTCAGAATATAGGTGTCGTTCCTGATGAAGAAGGTAAATTAGCCATTCAAGCAGATGACGTTCGAAATGGTAACGGACGGACAATAAAGTCACGTTACTCTACCGACAACCGAGTGGACCGTATTGAAGAAGGAATTGATTCTATTTTCTGGATCATCAAGGATAATGCCTTCCCCCCAATTACTAAGATAACTAATTCTGCCTTAGCGACAGCATTTGGTTTAACCTTGATGACCAAACGTTCAACAGCTGAAAATTTAGTAGGCGGGCAGAAGCCGGGAGAAAAATTAGTGATTGAACCTTTCGCTAACCCGTTCCGTGTCTATCCTTTGATTAATGACTACAAAAACTTCAAATCTTTATTTGACAGTGACGTAGATTGCTATCTAATCAATACGGGAGACTTCATGGACCAGGATATTCCAAAAGAAGTCACTCTATCCATCTTAGAATCAATTGTTGAAGGAACAGCAGAATTTGAAAGTTTTGGAAATTTAACTGATTTAGAATATATTCATTTTGACGAATTCGATCCCGACTTTGAAGACAGTCATTACACTGACACATTAGCTTCACGCATCGAGTTCCGTATTGAATATATTAAAGAGTTCAATGAAAAATATCCGGAACATGCTATTCCAGAAGAAACTCTTGATGTTTTATCAAAATTAGTGAACTAGCTTTTAATTTCCCAACACAGTAAGGAACTAGTCTTAGGCCTAGTTCCTTTTTTAACATTTTAACCTGGTCAGTGAAGAAGGAAGATAGTATGAGTTGGATTAAAAATTTTCAAGACCGTTATCCTAAAGAAAAACAGCGGTATAAGACCGGTCTTTTAGCAGGTTCTATAGGTGTTTTTTCCAATCTTATTTTATTCATTATTAAAATAATAGCAGGATACTCAGCCCAAAGTATCTCCATAACGGCTGATGCGATGAACAGCTTATCCGACGGTGTATCTTCTTTACTGACTATTTTAGGTTTTTATTGGGCTTCCAAGCCGGCTGATAAAGAGCACCCTTATGGACACCAAAGAGCTGAATATATTAGTGGATTTGTTGTCGCAATCATCATCATCATCATCGGTTTTCAATTCCTCAGCCAGTCTATAATGAAAATTATGAATCCCTCAGCTGTCCTCTTATCTCCTTTAATCTTTTGGATTTTAATTTTTTCGGCTGTTTTCAAATTAATTCAAGGCTGGGTTTATCGTCAACTCGCCGCATCTATTCAATCAAACACTCTGACTGCTGTGAGTAAAGATAGCTTTAATGATGTTCTGATGACTGCTTCTATTATTCTCTCGGTGCTTTTAGAGAAGTGGACGGGGTGGCACTTAGACGGATATGTTGGAAGCTTGATTGCTGTTTATATTATTTATTCAGGATTTGAATCCATTCAATTTGCTATCAGTGATTTACTCGGTGAACGGCCGCATCCTGAATTAACCCAGCAGATGGTTGCTATTCTTGAGCGCTACCCTAAAGTGCTGGACTATCATGATTTGGATGTTCATAAATATGGCCCGGATACTTTTCATGCCAGTATTCATCTCGAAGTCGACGCTAAGATGTCTCTTGTCCATGCTCATCGGCTCAGCAGTAAAATTGAAAGAGATTTTTTAGAAGAACTCCAAATCAAGCTCGTCAGTCATGTCGATCCGGTCCAGCTTGATGATCCTTTAGTGACCCGCCTGCACTACAAGATTAAAAAGCTTCTCCGTTCCTATGACGAAGATTACCGTTTCCATGACCTCCATCTGCTGGATCGAGACAAAAAAGAACCTCGGATTATTTTTGATGTGGTTGTTCCAGAAGGAGAATCTTTGAATAATGACCAATTATATGGCAAAATAGTCAAGGATATCCACACCTTTGCACCCGATACAAAAGTAGAAATTAATTTTGACCGCGTTTATTTACTGAAAGATTTAGACTAGGGAGGAAAAAATGCAAGCTAGAATTGTATATGCCAGTATGACCGGCAACACAGAACAATGTATGGACATCGTTGAAGAAGCATTAGAAAATTTAGGTGTTACTGTCATAGTCGAAGAAAGTGCCTTTGCTGACCCTTTCGATTTTGAAGAAGACGACATCTGCATCGTTGGAACTTATACGTGGGGACCTGACGGGAATTTACCGGATGAAATCATAGATTTTTATGAAGAACTGGAAGAGGCTGAGCTGACTGGTAAGGTATTTGGAGTCTTTGGTACTGGAGATACTTTTTATGAAGATAAGTTCTGCCAATCAGTTTTAGATTTTGACAGTCAATTTGAAAAAACGGGTGCAGCACGAGGATCTGAGTGTGTGAAGGTTGAATTGGATCCTGAAGAAAATGATATCGCACAGCTTGAACAATTTGCTGAAGCAATTTATGAAGCAGCCCGCACCTAAGCTAGAAAGCTAACTGAGTTGAGACTGAGTTAGCTTTTTTGATGGGTTTTATCCAATCATCTCAAAAGCTGCAAAGCTTCAAACTAAATTCAGCTGACTTAAAGGTCGATATGTTAAAATAATCTATACAAAGAAAATTAAAGGAGAATATAATATGACCTTAAAAAATTTCGATCAACTCTTACAAAAATATGCAGAACTGCTTGTCCGAGCAGGCATCAATGTCCAAGACGGACAGACCGTCGTCTTAAATATTGACGTCGATCAAGCAGAACTTGCCCGCTTAATTACTCAAGAAGCTTATAAGCAAGGTGCAGCGCATGTCATCGTTAAATGGAGTGATGACTATGTGTCCCGTCAAACCATGCAGCACGCACCTGAAGAAATTCTTACTGATATTCCTCAGTATAAAATTGATGAATCTATCGACTTAATTGAAAAAGAAGCCAGTCGCTTAAGTGTACGCTCCTCTGACCCTGAAGTTTATGCCGGTTTAGACAATGAAAAAATTGCAGCGATTCAAAAAGCTACAGGAAAAGCTTTTATCAAGCAGCGCGAAGCGACTCAAGCTAATAAAGTTTCATGGACAGTCGCCTCTGCAGCAGGTGAAAGTTGGGCCGCTAAGGTTTTCCCTGATTTAGATTCGAAGGAAGAACAAGTCGATGCCTTATGGGATGCTATTTTCCAATCGGTTCACTTATATGAAGACGATCCTGTCTCTTATTGGCAAGAAAAAGATCAACGTCTGGAAGCTTTAGCAGATCAATTAAACAATTATTCTTTTGATGCTCTGCATTATACAGCTCCGGGCACGGACTTAACAGTGGGACTGCCTAAAAATCATCTTTGGGGTGGAGCTGGAAGCCACAATGCCAACGGTCACCGCTTTATCGCTAATATGCCGACAGAAGAAGTCTTTGGAGCTCCTGATGCGAACCGTGTCGATGGAACAGTCGTTTCGACTAAACCCCTAAGCTATGCGGGAGTTACTATCGAAAATATGGAATTCACATTTGAAGATGGAAAAGTTGTGGCGCTTACTGCCGAAAAAGGTCAGGATGTCATCCAGCAATTAGTCGATACAGATGAGGGCTCTAAACATCTAGGTGAAGTAGCTCTTGTTCCAGACAGCTCCCCTATCTCTCAATCAGGCCTGACTTTTTATAATACTTTGTTTGATGAAAATGCCTCTAACCACCTCGCACTCGGATCTGCCTATGCTTTTAGTTTAGAAGGCGGAGTCGATATGAGCCGGGAAGAGCTGGCTGAAGCAGGACTCAACCGTTCACAAGTTCATGTTGATTTTATGATCGGCTCGGACCAGATGGATATTGACGGTATTAAAGCAGACGGCAGCAGAGTCCCTATCTTCCGAGATGGGGAATGGTCAAAAGATTTACTTAAATAAAAAACAGAAAGCTGGAGCATCTCTCAGATGTTCCAGCTTTCTTTGTTTATACAGTTTTTATTTTAAGATGGCATCAAAGGCCTGAATGACAGACGAACGGAAAGCATTTTCTTCTAAGGCGGCCACACCTTTAATAGTTGTTCCTCCTGGAGAAGTCACTGCATCCTTCATGACTCCTGGATGCTCACCTGTTTCTAATTGGAGCTGGCCTGTTCCTTTGATGGTCTGGCTGGCCAGCTGATAAGCCTCAGACCGACTCAGTCCGTATTTCACTGCCCCATCGGCTACAGCTTCTATGAATAAGGCCGTGAATGCCGGACCACAACCATTAATAACACCTGCCACAGCCATCTGGCTGGTCACTACTGTGGTAACAACCGAGATAGATTCAAACAATTCCAGAAACACTTGATAAGATTCATCTGAAAGACTGTGCTTCTCTTCTACATTCGTCGCTCCTTCACCAATAGAAATAGGTGTATTAGGAAAAATACTGATATGTTGTGTGCCTTCTGCTAAACTATCGGATAATTCTTCCCAGTGTATGCCTACAGCCACACAAACCACAATTTTTTCTTTAAGTTCTTCTTTGAATTCTAATGCAACATCTTTTATTTGACCGGGTTTCACTGCAAGAATAACCATATCAACCGCTTGGATTAAGGCTTGATTACTGGAACTGGCTTGAATACCTAATTCTAAAGTATTCTTTTCCAACTTTTCTAAATTACGTCCACTGGCAAATAGTCTGTCTCCAGAAAGAACCCCCTTCTTCAACCAGCCTTTGGCTATCGCCTGTGCCATATTTCCAAATCCCAGGAAACCAATCTTCAGTCTTTCTTTCTCATACATAGCTGTCCTCCGCTCTTTACTTTCCATCTGTCCGCAACTTGATAAGCTGTCAAAAAAACCGAGGCAGGGCCTCGGTTATAATTTCATTTATTTTTCCCGTAAGAAACGTTCTAAAAAGGCTTGAGTCCGTTTGTTTTGAGGATTTTCAAAAATTTGCTCAGGCGAGCCTGTTTCGGCTACTAGTCCTTGATCCATAAAAACGATTCGATCAGATACATCCCGGGCAAATTCCATTTCATGAGTCACGATAGCCATAGTTAAACCACCTGAGGTTAATTTTCTCATGATTTCCAATACATCATCCACCATTTCAGGATCTAAAGCAGACGTAGGCTCATCAAACAATAGGATCTCCGGCTGCATCGTCAAGGACCTTGCAATCGCCACTCTTTGTTGTTGTCCACCTGATAATTGGCGAGGCAGAGCATGAATAAAAGCTGCCATACCTACCATTTCTAAATTGATTAAGGCTCTTTTCTGAACCTCTTCTTTGTTTTCACCGAGAACTTTGACCGGCCCTACGAGACAATTTTCCAATACATTCTTGTTTTGGAATAAGTTGTAAGACTGAAAGACCATCCCGATCTTGGTACGATAGTGATTTCTCTTAAAATCAGACGCAAGAACATTTTTTCCTTTATATAAAATCTCCCCGCCTGTTGGTTCTTCTAAAAGATTGAGACACCGCAGCAAGGTAGACTTCCCTGATCCTGATGAACCAATGATGGTTACGACTTCTCCTTCTTGAATATCTAATGAAATATCCTTTAAAACTTCTTTGTTACCAAAAGATTTTTTCAAATTTTGGATTTTTAACATCGATTCCACTACTGATCACCTACTTTGTCTGCTGTTGGTATTTGCTGATGGGAGGAGCCGACTTCGGCTAATTCATAATCATCATTTCCGCCGAGTTTCTTTTCCAAACGTCCAATAATAGTTGTCACAACCCAAGTTAAAATAAAGTAAATAATTGCTGTTACTAAGAATGTTTCAAAGAAACGATAGTTCGTTGAAGCAATCGTATTAGAGGTAAAGAATAACTCGTTTACCGAAATAACATTTAACACCGATGTATCTTTGATGTTAATGACAAATTCATTGGCAACTGACGGCATTATATTTCTAAAGACTTGAGGCAGAATAATTTCCTGCATGGTCTGCCAGTGAGACATCCCGACAGATTTAGCTCCTTCAAATTGACCCTGATCGATAGAATTGATTCCTCCACGGACAACTTCAGCCATATAAGCCCCTGTATTAACAGATACGATGATAAAAGCGGCCGTTAATGGAGTCATATCCCAATTGAAGACGATTGCTGATCCATAGTAAAATACCATGGCCTGAACAATCATCGGTGTGCCACGGAAAATAGCGATATAAAAACCTAGAAGAGCATTGATTACTTTTTGTAAAGCAGCTTTCCAAGTCGTTTTTGATTGGGGAAAAGTACGGATAATAGCAACCAAAACCCCGATAGCTAAACCTATGATTGTTCCGATAATTGAAATAAGAATTGTGTTTCTCGTTCCTGTTAAATAGGCTGGCCAGTTTTCCAGGAAAATATTCCACATGTTCGTTAAAAAATCACTCGCTCCCACACATTAAGCCTCCTTTATTATTCTTGTTCTGACGGCTGATTAGCAATGGCTTCATCCATCAGTTCTTGACGTTCTTCTTCAGAAATACCCGCTAATACGTTATTAACTTTATTTAATAATTCCTCATTACCAGGCTTCACACCAATAGCTAAATAGTCCTCAGTTCCTTCAGGCATAGTAAAGCTGTCCTCTAATTCAATAAAAGTAAGCCCATCTATCGCATTTGTTGCTGAAACTGCTTCCGGATATTCCGAAACATAAGCATCAATTTTATCCGACTCTAAGGCCACACGTAAGGAAGAAAAATCTTTGAGCGCCTGCTGGACATCAGCACCTTCTAACTGACTTAAAATATCATAATGTAAAGTACCCTGCTGACCTGACACACGCGCGCCATCGAAATCACTGATGCCAGTTGAGTCTTCATAAGGAGAACCTTCCTTCATCACCATAGTGAACTGGACATCATAATAGGAATCAGTAAAGTCAATAGCTTCTCGACGCTCATTTGTTGGTGTCATTCCCGCAATAATCAAGTCTATTTTATCCGATTGCAAGGCCGGCACTAAACCGTCCCAAGATGTTTTTACGATCTCGACAGGCTGCCCCGTTGCTTCTGATATTTTTTGAGCAATATGAACATCATAGCCATTAGCAAATTCACTTGAATTTTGAATCGGCAGACCACCATTTGAATCATCAGATTGTGTCCAGTTATAAGGCGGATAAGCTGCCTCCATCCCAATATACAGAGTGTCGCCTGATGCCTGCTCTGCGCCGTCTCCATCTTCCTCAGTCGTTGAACCATTCCCACATGCTGCTAAAATGACTGAAAGAAAAGAAAGCAATAAAACCTTGATAATTTTTTTCATATTCTTCATCCCCTTTTTATTTTTTACGAAATTAAAACCATGAGCAAAAGTGCTCATGGTTTAACCATTTTATCTTTTGCCCTCGTTGTAATGAGCGCTTCAAAAAGAAAGTGGGCTTTTCTTTTGCGACAGTGACATGCTTATTCAACATGTCCCCAATACGACAAAATCGTACTTCGGCCAAGATCCCTTTCGTCATCTACTCATGAACTCGGCGGCCTCTACATTACACGCTTAATTATTTATTTTTATATCTCCATACTAGATAATAACCAGCCTAATGTCAAATCTGTTTTCTAAACATTTTTGTTTTTTCTAATCATTGAAAGACTTTGTTTTGATCATTTTAGAAGGATTAAAGCTTTTAGTCTCACACTTTTTCTCTTATATATGCTCCCATATGCTATACTTTGAGCACTAATAATTTAGGAAAGGAAGACAAAATGAAAGACCAAATGACACCCAAGGAAAGACGACAGGCCCTTTTAACAGGGCAGGATGTTGACCGCTTACCTATTACTGTATCCCATGAAATATATTCAGCTAAACTGGCCGGCTTAAATTATAGAGAAGCTTTTAATTCACCCGAAAATGTGGCAAAAAAAGAAATGAATCTTTATCATACTTATGGCATCGACGGCATTTCTGTCTCCTATACTTCCGTCAACTTCGGTATCAGACACCGCAGTAAAATTAAAAGTCCGCAGTTTAATACAGCTTCTATAGATATTCCCAGACTGAGTAAAATAGAGGAATGGGCGGAATTAAATCCGGAGCACACAGAATTCAAAAGAGACATCGCCCAACAAGTAAATTATGATGCTGTTCAAATCATGCAGGATCAAGTAGGTAAAGAGATCGATATTGTTTATTCCTTCTCTGCTCCCTTTACGATGGCAACCGGAGTGATAGCAGCCGAGCAATTATTACGCTCTATGTTTAAGAAGCCTGATGAGGTCCATCAACTGATGGCTTTTGTTACTGAATTTATCAAACAGCTGATTGATAAAGCATCCAGTTTAGGAATCAAAGACTTCTTCATATATGATCCTGTCGCCTCGGGCTCTCTCATCGGGCCTAAACAATACAAAAATTTTTGTGCACCTTATACGACTGACATCATCAATTACATAAGAGATAAATCAGAAGACTCCTGGGTAGGCATGCATATCTGCGGGAATACGACCGACCGCTTGGAGATGCTTGCCGCCACAGGGATTGATGCTTTTAGTCTCGATCAAAAAGTCAATCTGTCGGAGGCTAAACAAGCTATCGGTGAATCCACCACTTTGATGGGAAATGTGGATCCTATTGAAGTATTTTTGCAGGGGACGCCGGACTTAATGGATCAAGCGGTAAAAGACTGCTATGAGCAGGCTAAAGATACTCCAGCTGGATTTATCCTCCGATCCGGCTGCGGCGTGCCCTATGAATCCCCCAAAGAAAACTTTGATGCTTATTTTGAAGCTGCAAAAAAATATAGCCGGTTGTAAAGGAGAGAAATAATTGATTGATCAAATGACTCCACTGGAGAGAAAAAAGGCTTTAATATCAGGTAAACGTGTCGACCGTCTGCCTATCACTCTTTTTCATCCTGAATTTGCGGCTAAATATGCCGGCTTGTCTTATTTTGACTCCCACTATTCTGCCGAAAATCTGGCTTACCGTGAAATAAACATGTATCGCTCGTTCGGGCTAGATGAAATCGCTTTAATGTATGTAAAATTACCTAAAACTTCTTCTAATTTGATTCAAAAATTAGAAGAAGTCCACCAATTAGATTTGGCTGATTACACTTTGGATAAAGATCGTCGCCAACAAGTCAATCGGGAAGCTTTGGACCGCATCTATTCAGAAGTCGGGCAGGAAGCAGTTATTTCTTATGGACTGAGCGGTCCTTTAACATTAGCACAAGGTGTTTTACCTACTAAAACTCTGATGAAAGGCCTGATTAAAACACCGGACCTTGTTCACGAACTCTTACAGTTTTGTACCGATTTTCTAAAATATTTAGTCGATTCTTTAGCCGATTATTCATTCTTACAATACTTTATTTATGATCCTGTTGCTTCGGGTTCTCTTATAAGTTCTAAGACTTATGAAAGATTCTGTCTACCCTATACTAAACAGCTTATCGATCATATGCGCGACCAGACAGATACTATTAATATGCACATCTGCGGCAACACAAGTGACCGCTTAGACCTTTTTGTCCAAACCGGCATCGATGGTTTCAGCCTGGATCAAGAAGTCGACCTGGCTTTTGCGAAAGAAAGCATAGGTGATTCCGTGGCCCTGCACGGTAATGTGGATCCTGTGACTACACTGCTCTTAGGTAAACCTAAAGATGTGGAACTGGAAGTTCAAACTTGTTTTGAAAAAGCACAAGACAGTCCGAAAGGCTTCATTTTAAGATCAGGCTGCGGTGTTCCTTACCGTGTACCTACTGAAAACATAGAAGCCTTCGTTCAAGCCGGTAAAAAATATGGTTCACAGGCCGCTGAAGCTTTATAAATGAATAGCAGACAAAAAGATTCCAGAAAAGTTCTTTCATTTTTCTGGAATCTTTTTTTAACCTAAGCAGGTTTCTCTGTTTCTAAAGCTCGCATTTCTTTCCTTAATTTACGATTATGAACTTTTCTATCTATGACAATAGAACCATCCTTTTTGTACTCACGATTTAAATAGGCGAAATATGTTCCTGGTGTCAAAAAACCAACCATAGCAAATAAATCTAAGCCACTGGTTCCTATGATTTCATCAGATAGTAAAACACAGTTCGTACCAAACACATAGTAATTTTTAAATTTTCCTTGAGAAAACTTAAATAATTCTGCATCTGCTCGTCTTTGTATAAATCCCCCAAAACCTTTACGCTGGCTTTCTGTTTCTAGAGTCCAAGGCACTAATTTTTTTTCTAGTTCAGCCAGTTTCTCTTCCAATCTTTTCTTTTGAGGCTGACTTAAAGCAACCACAAATTCAAAGATAGTCTCTCCTGCTGCCATTGAAGCTTCGATAAATTTTTCTTTGTCAGCTATAGCCAAGACACCATCTCCAATAGCCCCTCGCATATACCGGGAATCTGTATCATGGTTACCATAATTGTAAACTTTATTCTGGTAGGAAATGTTCACATGACCAGCAATACCAAAACCATGGCGACTTGCATGGACCATGATTTCAAAGCTGTCTATATCCTGGCTGTTCTCATGTCTGTTCCTGTATTGCTGGTGCATGTCATCAGTAATCAATTCATTTTCTAAAAAGCGGTTGATTTTATTAAGTGCCTGATGAGGAAGCAGGACACTTAATAAAATAGGTAGGGGAAAACGAATTCCTCGCCTGATTCGGTTCTCATAGTATTTAGAAATAAAGACACGCCGACCATCCTGAATAAAAGTTAGGCCTATCAAAATAATATAAGCTCCCATAATTGTTAATATATTTAAATGAGTTTCACTGGCAGTGAAAGCGATAGTCGCTAAAGTGAGATGGACTAAAGTCATAAAGGCATGCGGAAAGACATTATTAGCCTTATTTTTAATCAACAGAACAAAGGAAATGACGTTCATTATTCCTAATAAAGCATGATAAAAACCAATCAATCGAATAATCCAAACCACTGTTTGACCAGAATAAAACAAAAGGATACCGGCTAAAAAAACCTCGCTGGCTAAAATAATGATCAGTTGAACCTGTTGATTTTTATTATCTATTTTATTTTTATAAAATCGATACAGCCTAATAGCGGCGTTACCCAGTAAAATGACAGCAACTATTTCCGCCACCCAGGCCACAAAGGATTGTTTAAAAACAATTAATAAAATTCCCGTCACTATAAGGATAAATCCTTGGAGGATTGAGGCCCACAGTCTTCTTTCTCCATAAATAGCTTTCATCCATTAACTCCTATATCTTATTCTTCAAAGAATGCAGATCCGACTCTGACATAAGTAGCTCCATGAGCAACTGCTAAATGATAGTCACGACTCATGCCCATTGATAATTCCTGACAAGGGGCATAAGGTAGATTCAGCGCTGCAATTTTCTCCTGCTCATTTTTCAAGCTGGAAAAAATATGATTTAACTCATCTTCTTCAGCTTCATAAGGAGCCATTGTCATTAATCCTATTATTTCTATATTAGGATAATCAGCAATCTCTTGAATAACTTCTTCTAACTCCTCCACAGCAAACCCAGCTTTCTGCTCTTCTTGACTGATATTAACTTGAAGAAAACATTTAATGATACCTTCCGCTCTTTTATCTACTTCCTTCACCAGACTCATTCGGTCTAAAGAATGCAGATAGTCAATGCGGTTGATAATATCTTTAACCGGCCGTCTTTGTAGGCGCCCGATAAAATGCCACTCAATCTCCTCATTTAAGTCACCTAAAAGATCTTGTTTTTCAAGCAGCTCTTGGGCCCTGTTTTCAGCAAACAGACGTACACCTTGGTTATATAAGCTTTTCATAGCCTCAATATCCACATACTTAGTCACTGCAATAACTTCAGCATCGCCAGCCTGCTCGTATATATTTTTTATATTTTGTTTAAGTTTTTCTTGCGATAAAGACATTTAACTTACCTTCTTTTCTACTCTTTTATTTATCCTATCATATATGATTTAAGATATTGTTTTTTTATCGTTCGTCCAGCCTTCTCTAAGACAATAAAATTCCCTCTTAAGCAGTTTGTTGATCGTCTACTTAACAGGGAATGATCCATTAGAAATGGAAAGCACTTTCTTTATTCTGAATAGAAGATTAACTCATCCACATCATGAATATGAATATGACTTCCCTTTTGTTGAGTGATGAGTTCTTCAATTTCTAATTGCTTAAACTTGCGACTGATGGTTTCGGGTGTTGTGCCCAGATAGGAGGCAATATCCTTTCTAGACATGGGAAGCACAACATCAGCTTCTCCGTCTTCACCCTCCGCCTCCACTAAATCTGCCAGGAAAAGGGCAAGACGCGTCCCCACCTGTTCATTTGAAATTTGGGTGGTCTGTCTTTCCGATTGATCCAGACGGTGCGTCAATTCTGTCATAATCTTTAAGGAAATTTCAGGATATTCTATAATTAAATCCTGAAAATCTTCTTGTGATAACTGGCATATTTGAGATTTTTTTATAACTTCAGCATAATCTTCGTGGGCTTTACCAGGATGGAACAAGGACCACTCACCTGTAAAGTCACCTGGGCCAAGAAAGCGCACCAAATGTTCCTTCCCATTAGATTTAATTCTGGATACTCGAATGAGCCCGGAATGGACAACGTATAAATGATCACTCATATCTCCAGCCTGATATAAATATTCACCTTTTTCATATTGCATATGACTGACTTTTTCAAAAATCTTGTTCATCGTATCAGAGTCCAAGTGGTTAAATATGGGAACAAGTCTAATACAATTTTTCCCCTGCTGCTGATTGATTGCCATTATTTTCACCCCAGTTATATTTTTATGTTAGTATCAACTTAACTATACTCTCTGCTTAACTTTAGCATATAAATTTCTGTTATCAAAAATTATATGACCCTTGGCAGACAAAGAAAGGTGATATCCTCATGAAAAATACGAATCCTTTTCCTCTAGGAGAGAAAAAACCTCAGCTCGATGATTATTTTATCGGCCAAAGTTACGTCGCGTCTTTATTAAAAGAAGATGATCTTGATATTAAGATCAGCCACGTCACTTTTGAAGCCGGCTGCCGAAACAATTGGCATATTCATCATGAGGGATACCAAGTTTTACTTGTAACGGAAGGCAAAGGGTGGTATCAAGAAGAAAACGAACCCGCCCGGTCAATGCTGGCAGGAGATGTTATTTATATTAAAGAAGGTGTCAAGCATTGGCATGGTGCAAGTCAGGAAGAGAGTTGTTCACATATAGCTATTACAAAAGGAATTTATGAGTGGTTAGAGCCTGTCGACGATCACTGGTACGGGAAGTTATAGACTAGTTCAGAACAAATAAAAAAGCTGTTCCTTAAAG
>JAUNQW010000039.1 GCA_030535975.1 Atopococcus tabaci
TGTAGTGAACCCCAAAAGTTGGAGTGTAATTTAATTAAATATTAAGCCACGCATTGAGTGTCTTGTTTTCGGTAGTTCACCGGAGATAAGCCACTCAATTTTATTTTAATACGCTTCGTGTTGTAATAATGAATATAGTGTCCGATTCGTTTCTTGAGTGTGGCATAAGCCACTTGTTCTTCTCCATGATACATTTCCTGTTTTAAGAGACCAAAGAAATTTTCCATCGGTGAGTTGTCCAGGCAGTTGCCCTTACGCGACATGCTTTGGAAAACACTATGCTTTTTCAGCGTTTTTACCCAGGAATTGTGCTGGTAGTGCCAGCCTTGATCACTGTGTAGGGTCGTTCGATAAGGGGCATGTTTCCTAATTGTCGTAAGTGCCTCGTCTAAAGGTTCAAGAACTAGTTGGAGATGAGGCCGTTTCGCTACCTTAAAAGAAATAATCTCCCGATTGTACAAATCCATGATGGGACTCAGGTAGAGTTTTTCATCATTCAGACACTTGAATTCGGTCACGTCAGTGACGAGCTTTTGTAAAGGAAACGGGGTCGAAAAACGGCGGTTGAGTCTGTTCTGAGCGATCGTCCCGACTCTGCCTTGATAAGAATTATATCGGCGGGTCTTATGAGAAAATTTAGTGCAGTAAAGATCTAATTTACTCATCAATCGTTTCACGCGCTTATGGTTGACGTGATACCCGTGGGCTTTCAGTTCGACTGTCATGCGTCGATAGCCATAGTTGCCTTTATGCTCTTCGAATATAGCTTGGATCAGCCTTTCTAAGGGTTCATCTTTATTCGGCTGATCTTTACGTGATAAATGATAATGGTAGGTCGATTCGGGTAATTGGGTGACCGCTAAGATGTCTCTCAGTTTAAATCCGTCTTGATTCAGTTCGTAAACTATTTTTGATTGTTGTCTTCGCGTGGGTCTTTCAAGCCCAGCTCTTCTAACTTTTTTAAGTAGGCCAGCTCAATACGCAGGTAGTCATTTTCTTTCTTTAAACGTTCGATTTCACTAGTATCGTCTACTTTCTTTTTCTGAGACTTTTTTTGATTATCTTTATTTGATTTCGACATCTGTGGTGGTCTCCCTTGGAGTTTATTAAGACCAGGCGCGCCTTCTATGGTATAAGCGCGTTTCCAATTCGATATAATAGATGGTTCGGATATGCCGAAGGCATTCGCTGTCTCCCTATAAGAGGCCCCTGTATCTTGTTTGAATCTTAAGACATCCAGCTTAAAGTTTAAAGGGTATTTCTTATGGGTTTTCTTTCTTTGAAGACCTTGTTTACCAGATTCCCTATATGGGTTGACCCATTTGACTATAAGACTGTGATGAGAAACGTTATATTTTTTGGCTAACAGACGATATCCCAAAGCACCTTCAAGATATTCTTCTACAATTTTCATTTTAAACTCATACGAATATTTTTCTGACATTAAAATAACCCCCAAAAGTTAGATTTTTTTACTCTAACTTTTGGGGGTCACATCAAAGCGTGCTTCTTTTAATTTTGACTCAAATATTCAAAGATGCGGGCACGGTCAATCGCATGGATGCTTCCGTCTTCCTGTTTAATACCAATACATTCTTCTTGAACCATTATAGAATATATATCCTGCAGCTTAGTTTTTGAGCTGAAGATAGACTGAGGGTTTTCACTCGTTTTCTGGCTGTAACCCCAAGCTGATAGCTGTCCCAAGCTAACCTTTTGAGCTTCTTGGTTGATAGATTTTCCGAAGAATTGACTGACAAATCCATGGTTGTGACTGGCTTGTAAGTCTTCTGGGCTGGTAACTTGAAGCAATTCGCCTTCTCGTATAATTCCAATGGAACTGCCTAACTTTAAAGCTTCATCCATATTATGGGTAACAAAAACAATCGTCACTCCTATCTGTTGGTGGATATTCAATACTTCGTCTTGTAAAGATTGGCGAGAGAGAGGATCTAAAGCTGAAAAAGGTTCATCCATTAAGAGGATATCCGGCTGGGCTGCCAGGCCACGTAAAATACCGATACGTTGTTGCTGCCCTCCAGATAATTCATCCGGCATACGGTTCATATACAGATCCGGCTTCATATCGACACTTTCAAGCAAGTGACGGCTTCGTTCTCGGCGTTTTTCTTTTGACCAGCCTAATAATTCTGGTACGATTTCAATATTTTCTGCCACTGTCATTGTCGGAAAAAGGGCAACCTTTTGCAGGACATAGCCGATTTGCCAGCGCAACTGTTGAATATCATAATCTTTAATTCGTTTGCCGTTAAAATAGACATCACCTTCACTAGGTTCAATCAGGGCATTAATCATTTTCAGGACTGTTGTTTTGCCACTTCCAGAAGGGCCTACGAGTATGAAAAAATCACCCTTTTGAATGGTTAAATTAATATTTTTCAAGACTTGGATATCGCCGTAAAACTTGCTAACTTCACGAAATTCGATGAGTTCAGTCATTTTAATTCTCCTCAATTAAACCTTTCTCGATTAGAAATTCTCGGGCCACCTCGTTAGGATTGCGTTCTTCGACATTAACGGCATAATTCATGTCAATCATCTCATCTTCGGTAATATAACCTCCAAGTTGGTTCAAGCTTTCAATAATTTCTGGATGCTCTTCAATGAAAGATTGTCGCAGGAGGGCCGCTCCTTGGTATGGCGGGAAGAGTTGCTCGTCATCTTCCAAGGTAAGTAAGTTGAATTGACGAAGTTCACTGTCCGTTGAATAAGCGTCGATGACATCGACTTCGTTGTTTGCAATAGCTTGATAACGTAAGGCCGGCTCCATACTGTTAACTTGGTCAAAATTAATGCCGTATAGGTCCTGGATACCTAGGTAACCGTCCTGTCGATTAATAAACTCCAAGGTAAAGCCAGCTGCCATATCCTGGTCATAGGCTTGTAGATCAGAAATAGTTTGAATGTTTAGTGCCTCGGCATCTGCTTGGGTGACAGCTAAGGCATAAGTGTTTTGATAGGCGTAAGGAACTAACATCTGCATGTCAAATTGCTCGTCTAACAACTCATTGGCAAGATTATAAGCTTCTACCTCATCATAAGAATCTTGGGCCAAGTCGTCAGGAATTTCCACAAGACTTTCCAGGACAGTTCCTGAAAATTCAGGATAGACATCGACTTCTTGAGAATCCAAGGCCTCAAAAACAAAACTTGTTTTACCGAAGTTCGGTTTGAGTTCGACAGTGATGGCGGGGTGGTCGCTTTCAATAACTTCTTTCATTAAGTTGATAAGAATATCTGGTTCCGCTCCTATTTTACCTGCGATAGTAACGGTTGGACCTGTTGGATTGAAAGTTTGATAAAGGTAGGAGCCTCCGATGGTCAGGCCGGCGGCTGCCAAGACCATCAGAGTATAAACAGGGTTTTTATTTGATAACCACCTGATCAAAGTGGAAACAGCAATAGCTAAACCTGCCGACATGATGGCTCCGATTAAAGTCAACATGGGCTGGTTTCTGTCGATACCCAGCAGAATAATAGTTCCTAAACCCCCGCCTCCAATCAGCGCAGCCAAAGTCGCTGTACCGATAATCAAGACAAGGGCTGTTCGAATTCCTGAAATAATAAAAGGCATCGCCATGGGAATTTCAACTTTAGTTAATTTTTTCCAACGAGACATTCCAAAAGCTTCTGCGGCTTCTTGGATGGAGGGGTCAATTTCTGAAATACCTATATAAGTATTTTGAAAAATGGGCAGCATAGCATATATAACTAAGGCAATGATGGCTGGTGTAGTCCCAATTCCAACGAACGGAATCAAGAGTCCTAGAATAGCTAGAGAAGGTATTGTTTGAAAAACACTGGTTATCTGCAAAATGATTTCTGCCCATTTGGGTTTATCGGACAGAAAAATAGCGAGTGGAGTGGCTATCAAGAGGGCAGTTAATAAAGCGATAACGGAGATAGAAAGGTGTTCTCCAGTTGCTGTGATGAGTTGACCAGATCTTGACAAAATAAATTGGATAAATTCTTGCATAAGGTTCACCCTTTATTAAGTAAATATACCTTCATTATAACTAAAGTCATTTTTAATGGAAAAAATAGCTATTATTAATTTTAGAAATCAAATGCCAGGCTGATTTGAGGGATAATCAATAAAATAAAGATATCTAAAATATTAGCCAGCAGTTGATTGTCCATGAATAATTGAAAAAATCCAACAAATAAATATAGAATGAGTAAAAAAGTAGCCAGAGTCGGAACTAATAAATCTGCAGGCTTTTCATAAAAGGCAAAACTCAATGAGGTCAGAAAAATTAAGAGGGCAAATTCTATAAATAAAATGAGATAGATCAGCAGGACCGGACCTGGAACAGGCGCCTGATAGAAAGTTGGAAAGAGAAGACTGACGATTAGAAACCCTACCGATAGATACAAAGGAATTTTTTTGAGGGAGTGCTGTATATTTTGCATAATCATATCCTTAAATTTTTATATTCATTATAGCAAATAAACTCACTGGAAGATGA
>JAUNQW010000040.1 GCA_030535975.1 Atopococcus tabaci
TTTTTGACAGTCACCCTTATACCCGCATCATTGCTTATGAACAGTCCATAGATAATGCGATTGGTATCTTGACCTATAGAGAATTCCATCAGTATTTAAAAATTAAATCGGAGAGTAATTCGGAAAACCTTCAATTAACAGACTTTATCCAAGAAGTGCTGTATGTGCCGCCTATGATTACACTTGATCGACTGCTTACTAAAATGCAAAATAAAAATATTCACATGACTGTGGTTGTAGATGAGTATGGAGGAATGAAAGGAATAGCCACCTTAGAAGATGTGATTGAAGTGCTCGTAGGAAACATCTGGGATGAGACGGACCATGTAATAATCGAGGAAATTGAAGTTATTGAGGAGGATCAATCCTATAGCGCATCCGGTCGCTATCCTCTGCAGAAGCTGTTTTCTGAAATAGGCTTGGAAACCAGTGATTCATTCGAAGCAACGACTCTAAGCGGCTTTGTTTTAGAACAATTATCTCGTATCCCGCAGGCAGGAGACACTTTTACCTATAAAGATTACAGTTTTACTATTACCGAAGCTAAAGGTAATTTTATTGACGAAGTTTTAATACAAAAAACCGCAAAATAGTTCTCGTTAAAATAAAAGAATATTTACTAAAAACATTGTATAATAGAAAAGAAGTAGAAAAGAAAGAAGGGAACAATATGAGCTTAAATACCACCTTATCTCGTACTTTAGAAATCGAAACCTATGATGGCCGTTTCAAAAAAGATACCGTCAGTAACTCTGAGCAGCTAATCGAAGAAATAAAAAGTACTCGTTTTGCAGAAAGTGATGAATTACAAGCAGACCTTGAAGACATCATTGCTTTACATGCCGATCTAAATGAACGTGTCACAACCAGTGTTAAAATGCGCTCTCCTATTATTTACTGGAAAAACGCCTTCCGATTAATGAAGCTGTTTACCAGCACTTTAGAAGATACTTATTCACTCGAACAACACAAATCTTATGTTTTCGATGAAGTAACCTATAAGAAATTTATGGATACCATTCAAAATGAAATTACTCACTTACAAGAGAATCCAGATGAAACAGATGATCGCTACAGTCAAGTGCGTACAGTGCTCCCCTATATTAATGGTATAGGACCTAAAGCAAGCAGCCCTGTAGAGGCTGAAATTGCATTCTTAAAAGCTTCACTGGACGAGCTTCAAAAACAATTAGATTTGGCTAAAGAATTAGAAGAGCGCGTAGATGCGTTAAACAGAGATGATAACCCACGATTAGCTATTCGCCTTTACTATGAAATGTACTCAAGCCGCTAGTATTTTCTACACTATTTATAAAAGAAACTGCCCACTTTATTAAAATAAAGCGGGCAGTTTTTTGTTTTTTTAATCATTAAGCTTTATATTTTACGGACTACTTAATGATAACCGACCAGAAGGTTGATTTATCTGATTGAGTTTATAGAGCATTTGAGCATACATAACTGCTAATTCAATTCAAATCTTGATCATCCTTCTATTAGAAATATTATCTAGCAATAAATTGGATTACTTTTTCTTTAAGATTGGTATAAGGCGGGTAACGGAATGGGATGTCAAACAGTGTGGTTTTTTCCGTCAGACCTTTTTGATGACTAAAAGTCTCAAAACTATATTTTCCGTGATAGCTTCCCATACCGCTGCCCCCAACACCGCCAAAGGGCATATTGTTATTCGCAAAATGAATCAGTGTATCATTAATCGCACCACCGCCGAAGGACAAGTGGATACTGAAGTATTTCTTCACCGTCTCATTTTCAGTAAACAAATAAAGTGCCAAAGGCTTTTCGCGTTCGCGAATGACTTCTACCACTTCATCAAGTGACTGATAAGAAAGTACTGGCAAAACTGGTCCAAAGATTTCTTCCTGCATAATCTCCGAATCTAAAGTCGGTTCATCTACAATCGTCGGGGCAATTTTTCGAGTGGCTGCATCCGCTTGTCCACCATACAAAACCGTTTCCTCTTCATACAATCTTTGAATCCGCTCAAAATGTTCTTTATTAATGATACTTGGGAAATCATCATTTGAAAAAACATCTAATCCATGCAATTTTTCAAAAGCTTGTTGCAATAACAAGACAAGCTGATTTTTAACTGACTCATGCACCAGCACGTAATCCGGCGCAATGCACGTTTGACCAGCATTCACAGTTTTTCCCCAAGCGATACGCACCGCTGCTTTAACTAAATCTGATTCTTCGGTCACAATAGCGGGACTTTTCCCGCCCAGTTCTAAAGTGACCGGTGTCAACGTTTCACTGGCTGTTTTCATCACTTCACGACCTACACGGCCGCTTCCTGTGAAAAATAGATAGTCAAAATTATCTTTAATTAAATTCTGTGTCGTTTCAGCCTCCCCTTCAACGACTGTGATGTATTCAGGCGGGAAGTTTTCTGCGATCATCTCTTTCATCAAAGCCGACGAGTTTGGCGTGATTTCTGAAGGCTTTAAGACCACTGTATTCCCAGCAGCCATGGCACCAATCATAGGGGTCAGCGACAAGGTAAATGGATAGTTCCAAGGTGAAACAATCAAAACATTACCGAAGGGTTCTGAAATCACTTGACTCTTAGAATAAAAATGCACCAGCGAGGTCCGGACACGTTTGGGTTTCATTAAGGATTTGAGATTTTTGAGCATATAGTTCAATTCATCATAAATCATCAAAATTTCTGTTGCATAAGCCTCAAAATACGCTTTTCCAAAATCCGCCTCAACAGCTGCTGCTATGCGATCTTTATTTATATTCAACATTTCTTTAAATCGCAAAAGCATTGCTTTTCGGAAGTCATAACTCAACGTGTTACCTGTTGAAAAAAAATCTTCCTGTGCTTGTTTGCTGTAAATATTTCTCTGTTTATTCATTTGAATCTCCTCTCACCTGTTTAAAGGCCTCCACTAAATCATCCTGCTTAAAAATCATCGGCACGGGATAGAAAGGATTCGCTTCACTTTCGGCATGTGCAGCCAGTTCTTCTAGATCGGCATCTTCAATTTCTGGAATAGTGGGTGGAATATCCATATACGCATTCCACTCTTCTATTGTTTCAATAAACAATTCTGCATTCTCTGCGTCGGAATGATCAGTCTTCGCAATCCCTGCATCTTCCGCCAGTTCCGCTAATTTTTCATGGACAGCCTCACCGTATAGGCGTAAAATAATCGGTAAAATCGTCGCATTCGTCTGACCATGCGGTAAATCATAAAAAGCACTTAGAGCATGAGACATCGCATGAACATAACCGACATAGGCCCGGTGGAAGGCTTGCCCGGCATAATAAGAGGCTTTTAACATATTTTCTCGTCCTTCATCCTTCTTATTATTATCGTAAACCTCAAGGAGGTTTTCTGCAATCAGCTTAACAGCCTCTTTTGCATATTTTTTAGTATGCTTGGTATTACTTTTGCCGATAAAGGCTTCTACCGCATGGGTCAAGGCATCCATTCCCGGACCGGCAACCATTGATTGAGGCAGGGTTTTGGTCAATTCGGCATCTAAAACAGCCACATCCGGAATGAGATGAGTATCCATAATGGTCACTTTCTTGCGATTTTTATTGTCTGAAACCACAGCGGCCAGAGTACCTTCGCTTCCTGTTCCAGCGGTCGTTGGCACCGCAATTAAAAAAGGCGTGTCTTTACGTACCGTCATCAAACCCGTTAAAGATTCTAATGGTTTTTCGGGTTTAATCGCTGCTATCCCGGCTGCTTTTGCAGCATCTAACACTGAACCGCCACCTATTGCCAGCATCGCATCTGCATGCAGATGGTTAAAGGCAATCGCGATTTCTTCGCAAATATCAATCGGCGGATTCGGTTTTACTTGATCGTAAATAGTATAGACGATATTTTTATCCTCAAGACCTTCAATAAAATCATCCAGCAAGCCCGAATCGCGAATCCCTTCGTCAGTAACAATTAATAGTCTTGAAATATTTTGATCAATTAAATCATTTGGAAGTTTTTTAAAGCGATCCTTTCCAATGAGTAGGTTCGGTTCATCCCAATCTAAGGCATAAGCCGCAGGTCGAGCGACGGCTTGGAACGAACGAGTTAATAAGTTATACATAATCCTCCTGCTTTCTTTTTTACATACACGTGTTCATTCTTCCACATTTTAATGTATCATAAAAAAGAAAATATGATGAACACGATGACCAGAAACTGGTCAAAATATTCATTAGATTAGTTCCTCAACAAGAATCTGATTTTGTATAAAAAAATGCAAACAACAAAAAGAAACTGCTCATATTATTAAAATAAAATGAGCAGTTTCTTTTGTTTTTAATTATTTAAGCCATCTACCGGAATCGAACCGGTGACCTCTTCCTTACCATGGAAGCGCTCTACCTGCTGAGCTAAGACGGCAAAGAGTTGGTACGATAACTCCGCAAACAGGGCTCGAACCTGTGACATCATGATTAACAGTCATGCGCT
>JAUNQW010000005.1 GCA_030535975.1 Atopococcus tabaci
GACTCTATCTAAAGAATGTCATCTATGATTAGGCAAAAAAAATCATAAATACATTGACTTGACTCCAAATAAGTAGTAATATGGGTAATGGTATTGTTTGCCCCACGATGAGCCCCGGAAACTTATTGTGTACAAACAAATGACGAATATTATCTTGATATGGAGGGAAAATCGTGAATAAAACTTACATGCCAAATGCTAAAGAAATTAAACGTGACTGGTACGTGGTTGACGCAACTGATATTGCGTTAGGACGTTTATCAACTCAAGTCGCACACATTTTACGAGGAAAAAATAAAGCTACATTTACACCTAATATGGACTGCGGGGACAATGTTATTGTAATTAACGCAGAAGAAATCCATTTAACTGGAAACAAAGCTGAAGACAAAATATACTACAGACACTCAGGCTTCCCAGGTGGAATTAAAGAGATGAGCGCTGGAACGATGCGTGCTCAACACCCTGAACGTTTAGTAGAAAATTCAATTAGAGGGATGCTTCCAAAGGGTCCATTAGGCCGTCAAATGTTCAGAAAACTACATGTATATGCAGGATCTGAACACAAGCATACTGCTCAACAACCTAAAGAATTAGACATTACAGAACTTATTTAAGGAGGAAATTAAAATATGGCAACAGTTCAATATTTCGGTACAGGCCGTCGCAAAACCTCCTCAGCACGTGTTATCTTAACACCTGGTTCAGGTAACATGACAATTAATGGAGTAGACGGAAAAGAATTTATCCCATTTGACCACTTACATTTAGTGATGAATCAACCATTTGAATTTACAGATACAGCAGGAAGCTATGACGTTATAGTTAATGTTCACGGTGGAGGCTACTCTGGACAAGCCGGTGCAATCCGTCATGGTATTGCTCGTGCTTTATTAGAAGTAGATCCTGCTTTCCGTAAACCATTAAAAGCTGAAGGTTTATTAACTCGTGATCAACGCATGAAAGAGCGTGTTAAACCAGGTCTTAAAAAAGCTCGTAAAGCACCTCAGTTCAGTAAACGTTAATTTTATAAAAAATCATATTTATGGAAGCACTCTTTTCTTAAAGGGTGCTTTTTATTATCGTCCCAGCTGCCTCTTAAGCCTTTTATTTCAAGTCAACTTAGATTTGTGTTATATTTTATTCAAATTGATGTTTATAAAAAGGGGAGTATTAAAATGAAGTGGAAAAAATTTGCAGTGGTGACATTAGCAACTACAGCTATTTTGGCCGGATGTGGAAATGACAGCCAGGAGACAACACCAGTAGAAGAGACTCAACAAGAAAGCCAAGTGGAATCGAATGTAGAGGACAATGCGACAGATGGAGATTCAGCGGCTACAGAATCAAAAACAGATATCCAAGAGGATTTAGAAAATCCAACAAGCAGCGATGCTCCAGGTTTAGAAGCTCAAACTTTTGAAATTGATTTAATGGCAGCGGTTGATATCTTTGATGAAACATTTCCGGGTGCATCTATTGACAGTGTAGATTTTGAAATTAAAAATGGAGAACCTCAATATTCTATCGATGGCTTTGATGGTCAGAATGAATATGAACTGGACATACATGCTGATAGTGGAGAAATCTTAAAGCAGGAAACTGATAGCGATACAGATACAGATGATGATGCCATCGATTTTAGCCTTGTCATCAGCCCTCAGGAAGCTATGGAAATCGCTTTAGAAGATGCGGGCAATGCTAAGGTTAAAGACTGGGACTTATCAGTAGATGATGGGCGCACTCTTTATGAAATTGATTTAGAGGATGAAGATCCTAACCTTTTTGATGACGTTGATGTTGATGCAGTAACAGGTGAAATTGTTGGTCAATCCTAGCCAAAAAAGTTCTTGTTCAATGAACAAGAACTTTTTTCTGTTTTTAACAAGTTTTAACTAGAAAGATACTGAGACCTTATATCGTTTTTCTATACACTTAGTTTCTTACTAAGTGTATTTTTTTGTCTAATTAAATGGTAAGTTATAATAAAGGTGAAGTAGTTGCAGTTTGATATAAGAGAGGAGCAGGTCTCATGAGTTCGGCACTTATACTCTATAATCCAGAGTCTGGAAATCAAGAAAGTGAAGAAGTAGCTCTCTATCTGAGAGAAAGCCTGCAGTTCAAGCATCAAGAAATTAAATTGAAAGCGAGCCAAAAACCAGATGATTTAATCTTTTTTGCTCAGAAGGCTGCTGAAGAGGACTATGAGAGAATATATATTCTAGGTGGAGACGGCAGCGTTCATGAGGTCGTTAACGCTATTGCTGAGCTGAAGACATGTCCGACTATCGGTGTCATTCCTACAGGTACTGTCAATAACTGTGCCCGTATGCTGAATATGCCTGTGAATCCATGGCAGGCCGCGGAGAGAATAGGACAGGCTCAGAAGAGAAAAATAGATATTGGTAAAATTAACAATCAATATTTTGTGAGTACTATTTCAGCAGGCTCACTGCCGCAAAGTGCCGCAGAGACCAGCTCAGAATTAAAAGAACAATTAGGACCTGCAGCCTATCTCGTAGAAGGCCTTCAAGCTCTCCAAGATGAAGAGGCGAAAAAATATAACCTCGTTTTGGATGGAACAAAAATAACTGATGAGTACAGTCTGTTTTTAGTGGCCTTAGGTAATTCAGTATTGGGAATAGAGAATTTTTTTCCGGAAGCAAGTCTTAATGACGGCTTTTTGAGTGTCTTTGGTCTGAAAGAGACTACTTTGTTAGAAAAACTATCTTTGCTTCCTGATTGGTTCCGGGAAAGTGAGGTTGATTCTGAACAATTCATCAAGGGCCGGTATCAAGAAATCATATTGGCAGCAGATGAAGGAGAAGAGATTGAAACGACAGTGGATGGTGATCCCGGTCCGAGTTCTCCTCTGACAATTTCTATTCTCCCCAGCCATCTATCATTTCTTTTTTTAGAAGATAAGTAAAAATGATAAGAAACTAAAATACCCAGCCTAAATTTGACCTGAAGCAGCCCAAAAATCAGAATTTTAGGATGATTTCTAAAGGCTAAATCAAGATCAGCTGGGTATTTTTTAAAAGCTTTCTTCTGTCTCCATGAAGGCTTTTTCGTCTGCAGTTGATTTCCGGCCCAGCACGGCATTTCTGAAAGGATAGCGTCCAAATTTTTCGATTTGCTCTATGTGCCTTATTTCGTAATGCAGGGCTTCTTGATTTCCTAATTTTTCAAAGCAGGGCATGGCCAATTCTTCATGAATACGTAAAGATTCAGAATGCATAAAAGGCATTAAAGCAAATTGTTTTTCGTCCTCACTTAGCTGATCGAAGTTATCATCTTGTATCAGCTCTTGGGCCAGCACACAGGCCATCGGATCACTGGAATAAGCCCTTACATCATTGCGGTAAACATTTCTTGAAAATTGATCCAGCACGATAATTTCAGCCAGGCGTCCTTGGACAGTTTTTCTCCATGTCCACAATTCACAGCGTTTAGCAGCTTCGACAGTTTCTTGAAAGCGATCCCAAATTTCTTTATCAAAAGCTTCACCGCCGTTAAAGTGTTGTTCAGGATCAGATTCTTCAAACCAAAAATTTAAAATATCTTCTGGTTGTGTTGTTAGTGTCATATCTATTCCTCCTTCATTCTTATGACTCATTGTAACAAGAAGAGAATGACAGTGTAAAATAGGAGCGAATATAAAAGTTGAGATTTTAGTTATCAAGTTATATACTTACTTTAAGTTAGCGCCAGGTATTTAATGGAAAGATATAGAAAGAGGTAATATTATGTTATATGGATTCAGCAAAGAAGCTCCTTTGGAAATTGGTATGTATACCTTAAGTGATCATTTACCAAATCCTCATACGGGTGATCGAATTTCTGCTCAAGAGCGAATTAACGAAATTATTGAACTTGCTAAGTTAGCAGATCAAGCAGGCCTTGATTTTTTTGGTGTGGGAGAAAGTCATCAGACCTATTTTGTAGGACAAGCTCATAGCATTATTATTTCAGCTATAGCCCAAGCGACCGAAAATATCAAAATTGGAAGTGCAGCTTCTATCGTCAGTACAGCAGATCCCGTACGATTATATGAAGACTTTGCTACAATCGATCTGATATCTGATGGACGGACTGAGATTATTGCAGGGCGTGCTTCGCGATTGGGAGTATTTGAGTTGCTGGGCTATAAAACAGAAGATTATGAAGCTTTATATGAAGAACGTTTTGCTCTGTTAAATGAGATTAATGATAATGAGGTTGTCAATTGGGAAGGAGACTATCGCGCCTCTTTAGAAAATGCGGTTATTTTACCAAGACCTAAAAATAATAAGCTCCCGATATGGCGTGCAATAGGCGGGCATATGTCCAGTGCTGAAAAAGCCGGACGTGCAGGAGTACCCTTATATCTGGCTCATTTAGGGGGGACAACAGAATCTTATGTCAAGCTGTTTGATGCTTATCGTGAGGCAGCTGAAGATGCAGGGCACCATCCTGAGGAATTACCTACAGCTACAGGAGGACTATTCTACTTAGGGGAAAGCAACAAGGCTGCTATGAAAGAATCTTATCCTTACATCAATAACGGCATGATGATGTCGAATGGTGCAGGTTTCCCCAAATCCGCATTTGCTAAGGCAGATAATTTAGACACAGCTATTAATATAGGGGAAGTGAATTTTGTCATCGATAAGATCTTAGATCAGCATGAACGTTTTGGAAATCAACGTTACAGTGCCCAATTAGATTTTGGAGGTGTTCCATTTAAGCGTCAAATGGAAATGGTGGAGATTATTGGTGAAAAAATTATTCCTGTAATCAAAGAAGCTACGTCTCTCTAGGAATATAGGGCGTGCCTGAGATAAGAAAACTTATAAATAGATATTGAAAGGAGTAATATATGAATACTGTACTAATCGCCGGTTCCAACACCGGGCGGAAAACACGCGGGGCAATTGATATAGCTGCTGCAGCTCTTGAAGAAATAGAATCCCATGTCAATCTTCAAATTTTTGACTTAAAAGAAATTGACCATCAATTAGCAGATGGTCGAAACTATTTAGATTATGGGGGTGATATGACTGAAATAGCATCTGCTATTATGCAGGCAGATGCTATTGTTATTGGCTTTCCAGTTTTCCAAGCAGGAATTCCAGCCGCTTTAAAGAATGTATTGGATCTTCTGCCCCGTCGTGCTCTGCTTAATAAATCTGTTTCAATTATTGTGACTGCCGGATCTAACTATCATCAACTTGTGGCAGAATATCAATTAAGACCAATTCTGAATTACTTAAAAGCTCATGTTGTTCCTTCTTATGTTTTTATTAATGAGCGCCATTTTGATGGCGGTAAAATTATTAGTGATGATGTGAAGCTGAGAATTCATGATCTGGTTATGGATACTCTTTTGTTGAGCCATGGCCTGGAGGCGATGGAGAAAAAAGAAGAAGATTTCTTAGGTTTTTAAGCAGCTGCAGTACTTAGACAACGATGCCATTTGGAGTGTTTGTATACATATTCTTTAAGTCTAATTATGTTATAATAAAAAACATTATTATTAGAAAGAGTTGAATGTTGATGAAGGCCATTGATTCCTTAAAACCACGTGAGCAAGTTTCTGAAAAATTTAAATGGCAACTGCAGGATCTTTTTGCTTCAGAGGCGGATTTTTTAGCTGCTGTTGAAGATAACAGGAAGCAGGCGGATCACTTTGAGAGAAAATATAAAAATCAATTAGATGATATTTCAACTATCATTGAAGCGCTTGAAGTTTATAATGATAATAAGAAAATTGCAGATTGGATTAAAGAATATGCCGTCCTGCATTCTGATACAGATATAACCAATCCCCGAAATTTAGAACGCTCGCGTCTGGCTGAGAGTGTCCTTTCAGAGATTGGAGCTAAGTTGAGTTTTTTTAAGTCAGAAATCTTGGCTCATCCAGAAGAAGCACTAGCTGAGATAGGTCAAAAAGCACCTAAATACAAGCCTTATATCCGCCGTCTTTTATTAGAAAAACAAGAGCAGCTTCCTTTTGAGATTGAGGAGCACCTGGCTGAATTAGCTCCTGTTCTGAATCAGCCGCTCCAGATATTTGAGCAAATCCGCTCTAATGATCTTGATTTTGGTACTTTTAAGGTTAGAGGAGAAGAGTATCCTTTGAGCTTTGTCCTCTATGAAGAATATTATATGTATCACTCTGATACTGAAATCCGCAGAGCTTCTTATGATCAATTTTCTAAAGTTTTACAGCGCCATCAAAATGGTATGGCGGCGGTATATTATACCCAAGTAAAAAAAGAAAAAATCATTTCAGAAGCCAGAGGTTACAAATCTGTGTTTGATTACTTATTAGTGGATCAGGAAGTTACTCGAGAAATGTATGATCGACAGATCGATACGATCATGAAAGATTTCGCTCCTATCATGCGGAAGTACATCACTCATCTGAAAGAGGAAAATGATCTAGACGTGATGTATTATGCGGATTTGAAAATGGACTTGGACGCCAAAATTGATAAAACAGTGGATATCGATCAGGGTAGAGATTACATTGAAGGAGCGATACAACCCTTAGGTCCAGACTATGTCGCCACTATCATGCAAGCTTTTAATGAGAGATGGATTGATTTTTCACGTAATAAAGGTAAAAGAACCGGGGCTTCCTGTACGTCTCCTTATGGAAAACATCCTTACATTATTTTGTCATGGGCAGATCGTTTAGATACAGTTTATACTTTGATCCATGAGTTAGGACATGCTGGACAGGCACTCTTTACAGAAAAGAAAGAACCTATTTCCAGTGTTCAACCCTCTTTATATATCACGGAAGCTTACTCAACTTTTAATGAGCTTCTCTTAACTGATCATATGATTTCTCAGACTGAAAATAAACGCGAAGAACGTGCGGTTTGGTCTACGATGATTTCTAAAACTTATTTCCATAATTTTGTTACCCACCTGCTGGAAGCCGGCTACCAGCGTGAAGTTTACCGTTTAGTCGATAAGAAAAAAGGCTTTTCCGCTTCTGATTTGAATCGATTAAAACGTGAAGTTTTGGAAGAGTTTTGGCAAGATACTGTAGAATTAGAGGAAGGAGCAGAGTTGACTTGGATGCGTCAACGTCATTATTATCGCGGTTTATATCCTTTTACTTACTCTGCCGGCTTAACTATATCCACTCAAGCCTTTTTGAATTATAAAGAAAATGGCCAAGAGGCTATCGATCAGTGGTTGGAATTCCTTAGTCTGGGTTCTTCTTTACCTCCAGTCGATGCTGCCCGGGTGCTGGGTTTAGATATGACGGGTAATGAACCATTAATTCAAACGATTAAATATTTAGACCAGGTCGTTGATCATATTATAAAGTTATCGAATAGTCTGAAAAATGATTAAAGACAAGCCGGGACAACTGAGTCTCGGCTTTTTGTCTCTCTCAAAGGAATATCAGGATTGGGGAAGGCCGAATATTTGAGCCACATATAAAATGCCATCTTCTACATACGCGCCGACACCGGCTTCTGTAAAATGGGTATTCACCATCGTGTCATAGTGACCTTGGCTGTCCATCCATCCTTGAAAAAGCCAGTCTGACATATAAGCCTCGTCTTCCAGCAAGGTAGCCATTCCCAGATTTTCTCCTACAGCTAAGTATGAATATTGAACTTCATCATTTAATACCGTAAAAGGGTCTCTGCCATCCGGACGGGTGTGTGAAAAGGAAACAGCAGTCTCTGTGGCTCGTAAACGTGCGGCTTCCTGTAAGGTTAAGTTGCTATCGACGGTCTGCAGCCCCAAGCTTTCTCTCAAATCATTAATTTTCTCGAGAATTTGAGATTCAATCAAGCTAAGATCATAATTATCAACTGTCCTTATCTCCTGGCTGTAAAAGCTCTCTTCAACAGGCTGCTCTGTTTCTGTTTCTGGTTCTTGTGGCGTTTCGGAAGAAGCAGGAGGCTGAAGAGACTGGGAAAATTGATAAAGTCCCTGTCCCCATTCTGTTTCAAGGAAGAGCTCATGGTCGCGAATCCAAAAACCAGCAAAAAGGGACGATAAAATTAATAGTAAATTCCATAGAATCTGATTAAAATTTCTCAAGTTAAGTCATACTCCAATCTTTTATTCTGATTGCTATAAATCTAAAAGAGATAAACGGCACAAAAAGTCTAAAAAGAGACTTTTTATGTAATGGCTTTGTAATGTAACCCCATTTACTGTCATCATTCTGACACGAGTATTACAGAATACTACAGGATGAATAAAGAGCAGTAACGAATTCATGAAAAGACTTACAAACGTATTTAGAGGTGTTAAAGTAATATTCGTGGATGAGGGAGACCTCACATGTATGTTTGTATTTTATATTAGAATTCTTAAAAAACAAAGGGGATATAACTTTACAATGAATAATTTAACGAAAAAATTTACTTTTGCAACGACGGCTCTATTAGCGACAGGAATCTTAGCATTTAATCAAGCAGATGAAGTTTCAGCAGCAGCTGAATGGGAAGCTCGTACAGTTGAACACGTCACTCAAGATGTTCAAAAGAATGAAGACGGTTCAAAAGTATACACTGTTCAGTCAGGTGATACTTTAGCTGTGATTGCTCAGGCATTTGAGGTAGAAGTTGGATTATTAGCATCAGCAAATAATATTTCTAACCCGAATCTAATTCATACAGGAACAGAAATTACGCTTTCAGCTGACCAAAAAGTAGTAACGACTAAAGACCCTGCAGGAAATACTCAAACAAGCCAGACACAAGCACCGGCACAAGAACAAGCACAAGCTCCAGTGGAGACATCAAATACTCAAGCTTACTCAGCTCCACAAAAAAATGTTTCATCATCGAGCCAGGCTCAATATAGCTCGCCACAACCTAAGCAACAAGCTGCAGCTAGCCAGAGCTCTAACTCAGGCTACACAAGCAACGCAACAGGTGGAGAAGCAGCTGCTAAAGAGTGGATTGCACAACGTGAATCAAATGGTTCATATACAGCAGTGAATGGACAATACTGGGGACGTTACCAGTTAAATCCTACACTAGTCTCTCATGGTGCTGGACCAGCAGAACAAGAAGCCGCAGCTGACAAATATGTTTCGGGGCGTTACGGTTCTTGGTCAAATGCAAAATCTCACTGGGAACAAAAAGGTTGGTACTAAAAAAATAGATTAAAGAAAAACTGTTGAATTTTTCAACAGTTTTTTTATTGCACTAATTGTTAATCATCGTAGAAATTTTATCTCTGTGTTACTATAATATTAAGAAAAATCTAGACGATTGAAGGGGGATTCTGCGGCGTGGCTGATGGCTATTACAAAAAAGAACATGTGATTAAAGGGTATGAATGTGATTTCCAAGGGAATATGAAATTCCCTACCTTGATGAATTATTTAATAGAACTCTCAGGAGATCACTGGGAAGCTACTGTCGGGGGAACTGAAACAGATCCTCTGGCAAAGGGAGAATTAACCTGGATTTTGATTTACTATCAAGCAGAACTTGCAAAAATTCCGAAAAAAGATGAAAAAATTTACCTGGCGACTGAATATAGAAGTTACAACCGCCTGTTTGCCTATAGAAATTTTGATGTACTGGATGAGGATAACAACATTATTATTCAAATAGAAAGTGTATTTGCTTTAATGGATCTAGACAGTCGCCGCATGGTTAAGTTGAAAGATGACTATTTTGAAAATCTACAACTCAAAGAGCCGAAGAGCAGCCGAATTAAACGTTATCCAGACATTGCTGCTTTATCAGAAGAAGCTGAGCTTTTGGAGCGAGATTATTATGTTCGGTATTATGATATAGATTCCAACCAACATGTGAACAATACTTTGTATTTAGACTGGGGAATTGATGTGTTAGGTGGCGAGTTTTTATCTCAGCATCATCTTACTTTTGCGGCTATCAAATTTGATAAAGAGGTTCATTACGAGGATTATATTCATTCTAAAGCAACCTTGATAGAAAATCCTGATAGAAAAGGAACTTATATTTCGAGTCATCGGATCGAAACAGAGGGCAAATTGAATGCTGAAATTGAATTTCACTGGATATCTTCTCAACAAGAGATATAAATAAAAAGGCTGGAATTTAATTTCCAGTCTTTTTATTGAAATAAATCATTTACAGGGTATTCAATTTCTTTGAGATAGCTTAAGAAGTAGCTCTCTTCATCGTTACTTGCCTCTACAAAACTCTGGTTTTCAGCATCATTTGAAAAAGAATAACTGATCGTAATATTTGTATCTTGTTTTTCCAGTTGGTCATTGAACAGGCGGATGATACGATCAGCTTCTTGTGAGATTCCTTTCGTGAAAAAAACCTCAATGTTTACCCGTTCTAAATGAGGATATTTTTCAGCTGCTTCTTCGGTGGCTAAGTAAGTTAAGTAATCTTGGATTTTGACTTCCAACATTTTAAGGTGTAAATCTTCAAAAGCCCAGCCTAAGTGGTCGACGATATACATTTTGACTAACCCATCTTTTTCAGCCATCATATCAACTTCGTATCTTTCTTCTATGGTCATATCTATCCTTTCTCGACATTCTGTGAATTGAAAAATGGATTGGTCGTGTATTCTTCTTTAATGGTAGTTGGGCTTCCATGTCCGGGGTAGACCTTGTAGTTGTGAGGCAGAGTGAATAATTCCCGACGAATACTGTTTTTTAAGGTATGCAGGTCTCCTTGTGGTAAGTCTGTCCGACCAATGGTTCCTTGAAACAAAGTGTCGCCGCAGATTACAAACTGATCTGCTTCAAAAATATAGCTGACGCTTCCTGGTGAGTGGCCGGGAGTTGGGACAACTCGAAATGAAAAATCAGCTAATCGATAATCTTGATTCATTTCAAGCTCGTTTTCAACTGGTTTAGCTGTTACCGGTTCCATCCAAGAGCTCCCGCCAGATAAATTTAAGGAAGGGTCACCTAGCCAGGCTTGCTCGACAGGCGACATATAGGCTTCAATTTTAAAATGCTCGCGAAGATCATCTAAGGAGCCTATATGATCATAATGAGCATGTGTGATAAGGACTGCCAAAGGCTTCAGATTCAGGCTGTTTATTGCTTCCAATAAAGTCTCTGTTTCTCCCCCGGGATCGATAATTAAAGCTTCTTTTTTCTCATTATATATGAAATAAGAATTGGTGCGCACAGGTCCGACAGTACGTGATATAATCTCTAGCATATGAATGTTTCCTTTCTCTATGAACTGTATCTTCATTATACTTTTTTTAGAAAGAATTGAAACTATAAAAAACTTCAGAACTAATCGGTCAAAGTCATCCTGCCAATATCATCAAGTAAATAGGTCTTGATAAGGGAATGTGCTAGACTATAATTATAAATCCAAAGGGGGATTGCAGGGGTTCAAATGGGTGACTTCTTTCTAGGAGCCAAAGAAGAGTCCGCTAAATTTCTCTTGACAGGTGTTCCCCGATCAAGGTGATCGACTTAAAAATTAATAATTATAAAATAACCAATTTTTAATAAGTTTTGCTATAAGACAGTTTTGTGTTTTCAGTTTCATTGGTGTGAAAGAGGAGGACATATGACGATTAATCATGATTTAATTCAAGATGATTTCTATCAGGCGGTTAACGAATCCTGGTTGGAAACAGCTGAAATTCCCGATGATAAAGTTTCCACAGGAGGCTTTATTTCCGTTCGTGATCAAATTGAAGAATTGATGATGGAGGAAGTTGAAAAAATGGCTGGAGGGGATATCCTTGTAAGCCAGCCTGAAATGCAGGAATTTGTAAAATATTACAAAAAAACAAGTGATTTCTCCAGTCGGAATGAAGAAGGTGCCCAGCCGATTCAACAGCTTATTCAAAAGCTTTTGAATATTCAAAATTATGAAGATTTACAAAAGCAGGCGGCTGAATTAACTTTAGAAGGGGTCTATCTTCCCTTTGAATTTGGTATCAGTCCGGATATGAAAGATACAGAACATTATGCTCTATATCTGGCAACACCTGGTACGATACTTCCGGATAAGACCTACTATGGGACGGACCAAGGTGATCAGTTACTCTCTGTCTTTCAGACCATGATGAATCAGGTTTTGGATCTGATGGGCATTAAGGAAGAGCAGATCACTCAACTGCTGGAAGGAGCACTGGCTTTCGACCGAATCTTAAGTGAGCGAGTGAAAACCCGTGAGGAAGAAGCTGACTATACGAAAAAGTACAATCCGCGTTCCCTGGAACAAATTAAAGATTATTCTCAAATTTTAGATCTTCCTCTTATCATCGCGGAATTGCTTGGGCAAAAAGCTGATCAAGTGATTGTAGCCCATCCAGAATTCTATGAAGCTTACAATGAAATCGTGACCCTTGATAACTTTGAGAATGTTAAATCCTGGATGATTGTTCATACGTTGAACAGCCGTCATGACGTCCTGTCTGAAGAGATTCGTCAAGCAGGGAGTCTTTATGAACTGACTTTGTCTGGCAGACCTCAGACCCAGAGTCCACAAAAACATGCCTATTACCACAGTATTGGAACTTTTGATCAGCCAGTTGGAATTTATTATGGAAAAAAATACTTTGGTCAAGAAGCAAGAGATGATGTTGAAGATATGGTAGATGAGATGATCGAAGTGTATAAAGAACGTCTGCGACAGAGTAATTGGCTGAGCCAGGCGACCATAGACCAAGCGATAGTGAAGCTGGATGCCCTGATTCCTTTGATCGGCTATCCAGATACTTATATAGAGCTCTATAGATATTATAAAGTGGATGAGGAAAGCTCATTTTATGATAACCAGGAGCGCTTCAGTCGTTTAAGTCGTGAATTTCAATTTAGTCGCTGGGGTAAAAAGGTGGAGCGGACAGAATGGGGAATGTCTGCGGCTACTGTCAATGCTTATTTTAATCCTATGTCGAATGTCATCTGCTTCCCGGCGGCAATTCTTCAGAAGCCTTTTTATGATTTTGATCAAAGCCGCTCTGAAAACTATGGGGGGATTGGTGCAGTCATTGCTCATGAAATCTCCCATGCATTTGATAATAACGGAGCTAAATTTGATGAAAAAGGTAATTTGAATGATTGGTGGCAGGAGGAAGATTTTGAGAGATTCAACCAAAAATCTGAGGCCATGGTCAAGCTTTTTGATGATATGGAAACAGAAGCTGGTCAAGTCAATGGTCGTTTAACTGTCTCTGAAAACATTGCAGATCAAGGAGGGTTAAGAGCGGCTTATGAGGCTATGCTGGAAGAAGAGGATGCAGACCCGGCTGCCTTCTTTGTGAATTGGGCGAGAATTTGGTGCCAGAAAGCTCGACCAGAGTACCAGCAATTGTTATTGAATATTGATGTCCACTCGCCGGCAGTCATACGTGCGAATGTTCAAGTTCAGCTGATTGATGGTTTTTATGATACATTTAATATCCAAGAAGGTGACGGCATGTATATGGTGCCAGAAGACCGCTTAGAAATATGGTAGACTAAAAATATTTTGGGAGGATGAATAGAATGAAAATTGCTTTATTAGAACCTTTGAATGTTCCGTCATCGTTAATTGAGGAGCTGGCTCAACCTATTAAAGATGCCGGGCATGAATTGACTTATTATGAGGAAAAAACGACAGATTTAGAAGAGTTAAAAAAACGCAGTCAAGATGTGGATATTGTGATGATTGCTAATAATCCCTATCCCGGTGAAGTTATAGAATCTGCCCAACAACTGGAATTTATAAATGTGGCTTTTACGGGATTTGACCATGTAGATGTGCAAACAGCTGAGGCTCATAATATAAAAATAGCGAATGCTGCAGGTTATTCGGATGATGCAGTAGCTGAATTGGTCATCGGTTTAAGCTTGGATGTCTACCGTAAAATATCTGAAGGAAACCAAGAAATCCGTCTTGCTGAAGATTTCAGTAAGCCTTTTCAAGGACGTCAAATTAAAGGAAAAACAGTAGGGATTATAGGAACCGGGAAGATAGGGAGTCAAACTGCCCGTTTATTCCACGCTTTTGGTGCCGACATTTTGGCTTATAACCGTTCTGAAAAAGAAGAGCTGAAAGATCTAGGCGTGACTTACGTTGATTTAGATGAATTAATGGCTGAAAGTGACATCATCTCTCTCCATCTGCCGAACAACGAGGAAACAAAAGGTCTAATTTCCAAAGAAAAAATAGCCTTGATGAAAGAGGATGCTATATTCATCAACTGTGCACGAGGACCGATTGTAGACAATGATGCTCTGGCTCAAGCGTTAAATGAAGAGAAAATTGCCGGAGCAGGCATCGACGTCTTTGATATGGAACCTCCCATTCCAGCTGACTATCCTTTATTAAAAGCAAAAAATGCGGTCCTGACTCCTCATGTAGCTTTCCTGACGGATGAAGCGATGGTAGCAAGAGCTCATATAGCTTTTGAAAACACCACAGCTTATTTAGAGGGCCGGCCGAAAAATATTGTTGTAGATTAAAAATACAGAAATTTTTTAATAATCTTTCAAATCATACGCCTTGTTCAGTGATCCAGGGCGTATTTTTTGAAGAAAAGTATCTGATAATTTTAGATTAATGAATAGGAATGTTATAATTAATACTTAGAGTAAGATCATGGAGCAGTGAAAACAAAGCCTTTCCGCGTGTCAGCTTTGAAGTCATTGCTTTTTGTGTTTAGATGCGAAAGAAGGAGGAAAAATGGCTAGTGACTATATTGAATCTAAATTAAAACTTCTGCCGGATCTGCCCGGCGTTTACATCCATAAGAATGTCCAGGATGAGATTATCTATATAGGAAAAGCGAAAAACTTAAGAAATAGAGTGCGTTCATATTTTAAGAGCTCTCAGACTGGTAAGACGGCGAAGCTTGTGTCAGAAATCACAGACTTTGAAACGATCGTGACGATGACCAATAAAGAAGCTCTGCTTCTTGAAGTGACTCTTATAAAGAAGCATCAGCCGAGATATAATATTCGACTAAAGTCGGGAACCAGCTACCCCTACTTAAAAATTACTAATGAAGATAATCCTCAAATGGTCATCGCATCAGATGTTCTGGATGATGGCGCTGAGTATTATGGCCCTTATCCGAACGTCTATGCGGCCGATCAGACCTTACAGATCCTGCAAAAACTTTATCCTCTCAGACGTTGTAATGGACCTCAAAGCCGGGCCTGTCTGTACTTCCATATTGACCAGTGTATTGGTCCTTGCGACCATGAAGTTTCCAAAGAAGAATATGATGCGCAGAAAGCTAAAATACGCAGCTTTTTAAATGGAAATGTGCAAGAGGTTAAAGATGAACTGTTGATAAAAATGGAAGAAGCATCTCAAAGTCTTGATTATGAGCGGGCCGCCGAATTACGTGATCAAATACGCAACATTGAAGAAACTGTAGAAAAGCAGACTATTATTTCACGGGACAATACCCCCCGAGATATTTTTAGTTTTTATATGGATAAGGGCTGGATTTCGATTCAAGTTTTCTTTATCCGCCAGAGAAAATTAACCAAGAGAAAAGCCCATATGACACCCTGTTATGGCAGGCCTCAAGAAGAGTTAGCCCGCTACATTCTCCAATATTATGACGATCCCAATAATATTAAGCCTAAAGAGATTTTAGTACCTGCAGGGCTTGAAAAGGAAGAGTTAGCGGACATCTTACAAGTTCCTGTTCGTGTTCCTCAAAGAGGAGAAAAGAAAAGACTGTTGGACTTAGCAGAAAAGAACGGGCAGATCGCTTTGTCTGAACATTTTCAACTCCAAGAAATGAATGAGAAGAAAACTTTAGGAGCAAGTCAGGAGTTGTCGCAAGTCTTGAATATCCCCTACGCTGAGCGGATAGAAGCTTTTGACCATTCAAATATTCAAGGGACTCATCCTGTATCGGCGATGGTCACCTTCAAAAATGGGAAAGCAGATAAGAAAAACTACAGGAAATATCATATCAAAACAGTTGAAGGGGCAGATGAGTTTGCGACGACTCAAGAAGTTATCCGAAGACGATATTCTCGCTTGTTGAAAGAAAGAGCTGAGCTTCCAGATTTGATTCTGATGGATGGCGGGAAAGCACAGATCCATGCTGCCTTAGATGTTTTAGAAAATGAGCTGGACCTGCATCTTCCTGTTGCTGGAATCGTTAAAGATGATCGCCACCGTACGGCTAATCTCCTGGTCGGCCATCCTGATACCGGTTATCAGATTGTAGACTTAAACCCTAAAAGCCAGGCTTTTTACTTAATTCAAAGGATCCAGGATGAAGTCCACCGTTTTGCGATTACTTTTCATCGAGCAACTCGGAGTAAAAACAGCTTTTCATCTCAACTAGACCAGATTGAAGGGGTGGGGCCTAAAAGAAGACAGAAGATTATGAAACATTTTCGCTCTTTAAAAAATGTAGCACAGGCAAGTGTTGAAGAGATTAAAGAGTTAGGCATTCCAGAAAAAACAGCTGTGCGAATTAAAGAAAGCTTGTCTGAAAAATTATCCAAAAAAAAGAACACCTCTTGAAAGCTGAAAAGCACCAGATTAAAAGAGATGTTCTTCGTTAAAGAAAATATGAAGTGAAATTTAGATTGTAGAGCTTTAAGTTTAACGTTTCTTTTTTGGCTGAGATTTAAAGAATAAGAAGGAATGATTTTCTTCTCCCCGGACCAGGCGCATTGGGGTGTTTTTTAGATAGTCCGGAGCGTAATGATCTAAAAGAGTAGCCAGCAGGCAATAAAGCCCCTTATACTCAGGCTCGGAGTAACTAATAAAAAAATAGTTGCCTTTGGAGGCGGTAGATTTTTGAATACCGGCTATTTTTTTGCCGTGTTTAGTAATACTATATTCTTTCTTTTCGTAATTTCCACGAATGACCCAGTCTAGATGACTGACTGTAAAATAGATTTGCTTAAAACGGATATGCTTATTGATGTTCCCGATAAATTCCCTCTCAAAGCTCAATTCGAATTTAGGTAAGATGGATAAAAGAACTTGGGTGGCCCGATATATTTCTTCCCCATGCAGGTCATAGAGAATGACTCTGTCTTCTAATCTGCCCCATCGTCCTTTAATCAGATAGAGGACGTCTCTTTCGTAGTTGTATACCTTATAATCGTAGTCAGAACGTTTGTGATGAGGTTGGTGCATGTATAAATGTTCCATAAATCTTACTCCTCTATTAAATCACAGATCTTGTCACATTCAGTATATCAAAGATAGAAATAAAATAAAAAAGAGAAAGACTCAGTGGAATTAAAAAATCTGCTGAGTCTTTCTTTATCTGTCACCTTTAAGAAGGAGTAAAGAAAATTTATGAGTTGAGAATCCGTGGAGGTAAAATAGAACGTAAAATTTGACTCAATGGAAGTGCGATTACAGCTCCCACTAAGGTTTGAATTAAATCACCAGGGATAGCTGCTAAAGCTACCGGAAGTCCGTACATAAACCAAGAAGCTAGAAAATAGCCCAGGACCATAATAACGGAAGCAAAGATTAAGCCTGTTATTCTCCCCCAAATGGGTTGATTTGAGAATTTACCAGCCATCCAGCCTTGAGCACCGTGAATAATGAAAGAAAAAAGAGTCCACTGAAAATAACCTGAGATGACATCTATGAGACCTCCGCTGAGAGCACCTACAAAGAAACCTCCAGCCGGACCAAATAAAAGCGCAGATGTAAAAATACCGGCATCAATTAAAGATACAAAGCCGTTGCTTCCAGGTATAGGTATAATGACCCACATGGAAATAGCAAGAGTTAAAGCTGTCATCATCGCATAAGTTACATATTTTTTTGTCATATCAATCTTTTCCTTTATAGTTTAATTTTGTAAATCTCTCATGTGTAAAGCCAGGTCTAACAGTATGGGTTCAAAGTAAATACCATCCTGGACAGATCGTTCTAAAGCGACAGTATCTGCTAAGCATTTCTCAAGCATCTTTCCGGATTCAATAAGACTGTCCTTTAATGACAGCCCATTTTCATGGTAAGCAATCAGCAGACTCATAGCGATATCTCCTGTCCCAAAGAAAGGGGAGTGATATTTTCTGTGCATAATCGTCTGACAGTCTCCATCTTTTTGATAGAAGAAAAAACCTATTTGGTCCGGACCAAATTTTTCTGTATTCTCAATGCCGGACAGCACCACATTCTCTGCTCCCTGGTCGATTAGCAGCTGGGCCAGTTCAACAAGTTGATCCTCATTCATGGACTCAGAGAATTCATAGCCTGTCATGAGACAAGCTTCTGTTACATTGGGCATAATTAAGTAAGTGTTCTGACAGAGTTTACTTATTTCTTGAGGAATTCCTTCATTAAAACCAGGGTAAAGCCGGCCGTGGTCCCCCATGATAGGGTCTACATACAGACGCCGCATGTCGCCTTGTGAGTGGTTATCGAGATAATATTTATGAAATTCATGAATCTGGTGAACGTCTGCAAAATAGCCCGTTGTGTAAATATCAAAGGTCAACTGCTTCCGCGCCCAATGATCCAGCATATCTTCATAACCTTGCTCCATAGAGTAACGGACGACATTACCTCCATCATAATCTGCATTTTTAGATAAGATTAAAGTAGGGAGGATGGATACTTCAAAAAGTGCAGCAGACAGTATAGGAAAACTTATATTACCAGCGACTTTTCCAGCTCCTGGTATATCATTGATGATTAATATGTTCTTAGGCATAAGAAAACTCCTTTATTAAAGTTCTTAATGGTATCTTAAGTTAAATCTGATACCATAGAAAGCGTCAGATTAAAAGTTTTTAGCGGTACCAGATGAAGGGTGAACCCATGCTGCTCAATATTAATCATCAAAGTAAAAAGCCTTTATATATTCAAATTTATGAAAAAATCAAGGATAAAATTAACCAGTCTGAATTATTGCAAGGTCAAAAGTTGCCGAGTAAACGCCAGCTGGCTGCAAATAATGGAATTTCACAAAACACGGTGATAAAAGCTTATGATCAGCTGTTAGTTGAGGGGTATATTCGTTCGGAAGAACGTCGCGGCTATTTTGTAGAAGATATTGACTTTTTACAAATGCCGCTTCAAAGTACAAAGTTTTGTGAGGATTTTGCTTTGGAAAAAAAGAAAACTGAACATTTTCTTGTAGACCTGACCCGATCCAATCCAGATCCAAGTCTCTTTCCTGTTTCTGTATTTTCTAAAATATATACCAATTTATTAAATAGCCAGGATGAAAGTTTGCTGCGAGCGAGCAGTGGGCAAGGCTTATTTGAACTGCGCCATTCAATAGCTGCGTATTTAAGTCAGTCTCGAGGTGTTCCTTGTCAAACAGACCAGTTAGTTTTAGCTCCCAACTCTCAATTATTATTAGAGATTCTTTTCAATCTTTACCCGGAAATTCAAAAAATTGGGATGGAAGACCCGGGCTACCCAGGCTACCAGTCCCTCTTTAAAGTACGTAAAATAGAAGAAAAAGCGATTCCCTTAGACGAAGAAGGGCTTGTTATTGATCAATTATACCAGTCGGGGGCGGACACGGTCTTTGTGACCCCTAATCATCAGTTTCCCACAGGTTCTATTATGCCTTTAGAAAGACGCCAGCAATTACTTATGTGGGCTCAAGAAAAACCCAGCCGGATTATTATTGAAGATGATTATGATGGTGAATTTAAGTATTCAGGAATTCCAGTGCCCCCTTTAATCCAATTAGACCATCATCAACAAGTGGTTTATTTAGGAAGTTTTACTCGAGTTTTATCTCCAGGTATCCGCTTGTCTTATCTGGTATTACCTGAGAAAATGATAAAGAGATTTAATGATTCTTATACTCATCTTTCTTCTTCTCTCAGCTCTTTTACTCAGCATGCTGTTCATGAGTTCATCAAAGCGGGACATTTTACGAGCCATTTAAATCGGTCGCGGCGTTTGTATAAAAAGAAAAGAGACCTTTTGATTCAAAGTATTCAAGCGATTGATTCCGAAGCTCTTTTTTATGGAGAAGAGGCAGGCCTCAGCCTTTTGGTTAAGCCCGGCCATTGTTTTAATGGACCGAAATTAAAAGAAGTATGCCTAAGGGAAGGCATTCGCTTGAATTTATTATCTGATTACAAGAATCAGCCTTCTGAGCAGGATGAAAAAATTATTTTTCTGAGTTTTTCATCTATTCCTTTGGAAAAAATAGACCATTTGATTAAACAAATCTATCACTTGATAAAAAATCACTCTTAAAATAATAGAGAAGAAAAGAGGAGAATGATCGAAATGATACCTGTAGAAAACGATTGGCGGCCCATCTTGCAAGAAGTGATGACGAGTAATTCCTATCAAGAATTAAGAGAATTCTTGAAGCTGGAATATCAGAAGTATCAAGTTTTTCCTGATATGCATGAGATATGGACAGCCTTTCAGTGGACATCATTTTCGGATACGAAGGTAGTCATCTTAGGACAAGATCCTTATCATGGTCTGGATCAAGCCCATGGCTTAAGCTTTTCCGTTCAACCCGGTGTCAAGGTGCCTCCGTCATTAAAAAATATTTATAAAGAATTAGAAGATGATCTCGGTTACTCACCGGTTACTCATGGTTATTTGAAAAAATGGGCAGATCAAGGAGTCCTTCTTCTCAATACTGTTTTAACGGTTCGAGCAGGGCAGGCCCACTCACATAAGAATAAAGGGTGGGAAAAATTGACAGATCACGTCATTCAATCCTTAAATCAAAAAGAAAAACCGATTGTTTTTATTCTATGGGGTAATGCTTCCATTCAAAAAAGAGAGTTAATTGATGAAAGCAAACACATCGTTTTAACTTCTTCTCATCCCAGTCCTTTCTCTGCTCGAATTAGTTTTTTTGGATCAAAGCCTTTTTCGAGAACAAATGAAGTATTAAAAGAAAGCGGACAAGATGAAATTGACTGGCAGTTACCTAAAGAAGTACAAGAGTAAAGGGAGTATGAGATGAAAATAGCCATTGTAGGGGCGGGTGTTGCCGGCTCAAGTGTTTTAAGGACTTTGATTGAAGAAAGTCCGGAAACTATGATCGACAGGATAGATGTCTTTGACTATCGGAAGGAAACCAGTCGGGGTCTGCCCTATCAAGAAGATGACCCCACTCTCCTTCTGAATATTTCACCTGATCGCATCAGTGTTTATTCAGATAAGAGCAAAGATTTTGTTGACTGGCTGAAAGATAAGAATTTAGAAGATGCAAGGCAGGAAGGTATGGTTCAGCGCCGCCATTACGGCAGATATCTCCATGAGCGATTCGAATCTTACTTTAATCACGTAAAGGTACACTTCCAGCAGAGTAAAGTAATTGATATGCTTATTTTTAATGATAAAGAGGAGCCTGCCTATCAAGATTCAGACTCAGAAAAATTCTATCGCTTGAAGTTGGAAGACGAAAGTTGGACGACTTTCTACGATGCAGTCTTCTTTACCATCGGTCACCCGCCTTATGCTGATTACTACACCTTAGCTGAGCATCCCAGCTTTATACGTCATCCTTATCCTTTATCTAAAAAACTAGGAGACATAAAAAATGATCAAAAATTGGGGGTCGTCGGAAGTGGAGCCAGCAGTTTTGATATCCTGCGCTATTTCAAGCGGCATTTTGATGTTGACTATGCGCTTCCGCTTTATATTCCAACCACACCTTTTACGCCCACTCACATCGAAGTGGACGAAGAGCCGAAGAGATCTTGTATTAATGATGAATGGATAGAAGAAAATCGGCACCCAGAAACCGGTCGAATCCTTCTGGCTGATATTTGGGAACAGGTGAAGTATGACTTAACAGAATATGGAGTGGACTGGTCATCTGTGCTTGCTCAATTCTCCACAGGAGATTTGAGCGAGAGTATAAGACAATATTACAACCGGCCCAGAGGTCTGGGTGTTATTCAAGAATACCTTTCATCTCTCAGCCAGCATTTAGCAGATTTATATAATGCTTTATCTATGAAGGATCGACAAGATTATGACACGTTTTACCGGCCGCAGGTAGAGCATTTTAGACATAGTATTCCCCATGAAACAATGGGCAGGGTCATTGACTCGCTGAAGAAAGATGAACTGCGGATCGTCCCGGGTCTGAGTGATATTCAGTGGGATGAAACAAATCAAGTATTTGATATCTATATAGATGGTCGCTATCATGAGTCTTGTGATATTTTGGTTAATGGAACTGGTTTTGAATTCCGTCTAAAACAAGCAGGTGAATTTAATCTTTTGATACATAATTTGTACCAAAAAGGATATATTATACCTGCTGATAACGAAAGTCGGCAGGGAGTTGCCGTGACCTGGCCAGAATGTCAGTTGATTAACCGCAAGTTTGGCCAGCTTGATCATGTCTATCTAATGGGGCTTTTTATCCACCTCACTCAATATGGAAATAATAATGCCCGGCTCAATATGGAACAAGGTCGTCGGTCTGCTAAACACTTAATCGACCGATATCAAACACATTACTCCGTTCATTAAAGAAAAAATAATAATCACTAGAGACAAGACTGGGGTTTGAAATGATTGAATTAAAAAATACAACAAAAACATATCAAGCAGGCGATTACACTGTAAAGGCTATTGATGACGTTTCATTAGCTTTTAGGCCGAATGAATTTGTCGCTGTAGTTGGAGAAAGCGGATCTGGGAAAACAACTTTATTAAATGTTATCGGTGGTCTCTTAAGCTACGATGAGGGTGAAATGCTGGTTCGAGACCGCTCGACTCAAAGTTTCAAAAAGACAGATTGGGATGCTTATCGTAATAACTCAGTTGGCTTTATCTTTCAAAATTACCAGCTGATTCCTCACTTGTCCGTTCTTAGTAATGTAGAGATGGGCCTTACCCTATCAGGTGTAGACAAAAAGACGAGACATCAAAGAGCCAGTGAACTATTGGACAGAGTCGGGCTTAAAGCACATATGAACAAAAAACCGAGCCAATTATCAGGTGGCCAGATGCAGCGGGTAGCTATTGCCCGAGCTTTAGCTAATGATCCAGATATTATATTGGCTGATGAACCGACAGGAGCTTTAGATAGTGAAACAAGCGAGGAAATTATGAGTTTACTCACTGAGATTTCACAAGATAAGTTGATTTTAATGGTGACACACAGTCGGGATCAGGCAAAAAGATATGCCAGCCGGATTATTGAACTGAAGGATGGTCAAGTGATAGAAGATACGCATCCTTACCAGGCCAGTTCCCGCGACACAGACTATCAACTGAATAAAACAGGTATGTCTTTCTGGAATGCCTTAAAATTATCGGGGCAAAATATTATGACTAAAAAAGGGCGTACTCTTATTACGGCTGTGGCGGCCTCGATTGGAATCTTCGGTGTGGCTGTGATACTGGCTCTTTCTAATGGCTTAAATAATCAAATAGCTAATTTTGAAAGAGAATCTCTCGCTTCCTATCCTTTAGAAATACAATCTGAGACAGTTTCTGTAGAAGCCATGATGTCTATGGGTGAAGCAAGTGGGGAGGAGCGTGAGAAGTATCCACAGGAGCAGACGCTTTTGACTAAAACATTCATTGAAGATATAGAAGATATGCAGATTAATAATGCTATTACAGATGATTACTTGAATTATCTTGAAGATATTCCACGCGAATACATTCAAGCGATTAACTATGATTATCCCGCATCTTTGAACGTACTGACAGAGTTTGATGATGAGGTAAGAGCAGTAGACCGCTCAACAGGCGGCCTGGAGACTTTACCTGGTAAAGATGAGAATGAAGAATTTAATTTTGTGAAGAGTAAGTATGATTTGCTGGAGGGAGACTGGCCGGCAGATGAAAGCGGCTTACTCCTCGTGGTAGATGCTTATAATCAAATCGATACCACTGTTTTAGATTCTATAGGAATCAGTTACTCGGATGATCAGGAAATAGATTTCAATGCTGTCCTGGATAAAGAATATCAATTAGTTTACCAGGATGATTTTTATACAAAAGAAGGTGACCTCTACAGGGCTCCCCAAAGTCAAGCCGACTATGAAGAGATTTATGAAGAGGCCAACAATTTAGATTTATCTATTGCCGGTGTCATCAGGCCGAAGGAAGATAGCAATATCGAGGTAAGACTAGGTGGCTTGATGTACTCTAACCAGCTTAAGATGGACTTTATTGCTGAAGCCCAAGAGTCTGATATAGTAGAAGACCAAAGAGAAGCAGATTATCATTTACTGACCGGGCAAGCTTTTGCATCGGATGAAGAGGATCCGGCAGCGGAAGATTTTCAAGCTCCGACACAGATGGAGCCGCCAGCAGAAGCTATCCCGAGTGCCAGTGGTGCACCTGCAGAAATAACCACACCCACTGAGGCTTATGCGATGACTCAGGCAAGTATGACGAAAGAAGAGTGGCTGAGCTATTTAGGAGATGAGAGTAAACCTTCCTACATTGCTATTTATCCGAGCACTTTTGACAGCAAAAATGAAATTGTCACTTATTTAGAAGCATGGAATGAAGATGCGGCTGAAGAGGACCAAGTCATAGTGACGGACATGGCTGCTTTAATCACTGATTTATCCGGTGGCTTAATGAATGCAATAACGATAGCCCTTGTAGCCTTTGCAAGCATTTCATTAGTCGTATCTATGATCATGATAGGTATTATCATTTATGTATCTGTACTGGAGAGAACTGGCGAAATAGGAATACTCCGAGCTCTAGGGGCCAGAGAAAAAGACATATCACGTGTCTTTAACGCAGAAACCTTTATTATTGGTTTGTCTTCAGGCTTATTAGGTATTCTCTTTGCTTATTTATTAACTATTCCAATCAATTACATTATCTACCAACTAACTGAATTAGAAAATGTAGCTCAACTTCATCCTGCCCATGTAGGAGCACTCCTTGCTATAAGTGTGGTTTTGACTTTAATTGGAGGAATCATTCCTGCCCGGATAGCTGCTAAAAAAGACCCTGTTCTGGCACTCAGCGGACAGTAAGCTTTATTTTTTAAGATCAAATTATGGTAAAATTAATCCCAATATTAAACATGAAGGAGAATAAGTTTATGACCTTAATGAGAGAGTTAATCACATCGATTCAAACAAATAAACAATCAATTGTTTTTCCTGAAGCTATTGATGAGCGTGTCCTGAGTGCTGCCAGTCGCTTATATGCTGAAGATATTTTAACTCCTATCCTGATTGGTGCTGGAGAAGACATCAAAAAAACAGCGGAAGAAAATGAACTTAATATTGAAGGCATCACTTCTATAGATCCGGAAGAATATGAAGAAATAGAGAAGATGGTAGAAGCTTTTGTAGAGCGACGTAATGGGAAAGTGAGCCCAGAAGAAGCTCGAGAAATCTTGAAAGATATGAATTATTTTGGAACCATGCTCGTCTATATGGGCAAAGCGGATGGCATGGTAAGTGGAGCTATCCATTCTACGAGTGATACGGTAAGGCCTGCTTTCCAAATTATCAAGCCACGTGAAGGGGTAAGCGTCGTAAGTGGCTCTTTTATCATGACACGTGAAGATGAGCGTTATGTGTTTGCGGATTGTGGCATTAATCCAGATCCTAATGAACAGCAATTAGCAGAAATAGCTGTTGAGAGCGCCCGAGTAGCTGAGGCTTTCGACATTAAACCAGCCAAAGTAGCTATGTTAAGTTACTCTACCCATGGATCAGCAGGTGGGCCTTCTGTTGATAAAGTAGTTAATGCAACAAAGATTGCTCAAGAAGCAGCCCCTGAATTTGATATTGACGGTGAACTGCAGTTTGATGCGGCTTTGGTTGAGTCAGTCGGAAAATCAAAAGCTCCTGATTCAAATGTAGCTGGACAGGCGAATGTCTTTATTTTTCCGGACCTGCAATCTGGAAATATAGGATACAAGATTGCTCAACGTTTTGGAGGCTTTAATGCCATAGGACCTTTATTGCAAGGATTAAATAAACCAATTAATGATTTGTCGCGCGGGTGCAGTGCAGAAGATGTCTACCAAATTGCGATCGTTACTGCCCAGTTTGCTTTGATGAATGAAGCATAAGAAGGATTTGAAGCTATTGAAAATTAAAGTAAAAAGTGAGGAAGAAACTCTGGCCCTGGCTGAAGCTCTGGCTAAGCAGCTGATGCCTTCATCTGTCGTCCGGCTGGAAGGCATGCTAGGTGCTGGAAAGACGACTTTTACCAAAGGATTGGCTCGTGGATTGAATATTCAGAGGGTAATTAAAAGTCCGACTTATACTATTATTCGTGAATATACTCAAGGAGATCTACCTTTATATCATATTGATTTATATCGCTTGGAAGATGGAGGGACGGAGGATCTGGGCTTAGAGGAATACTTTTACGGTGATGGTATCACTGTTATTGAATGGGGATCTGTTGCCGAGGAAGAAATGCCTGAAGAATATTTAATGGTTAAATTAAATCCCCTAGAAGACCCCGCCCACCGTGAAATAGAGATTCAAGCAAAGGGACAAATTTATCAAGAACTGCTGGAGAAGATGGATGCTTAGTCAAATAAAAAAATCAGAATAAATTTGTTGATTTGTCGATAAAGGGTGATTCGAACAGATGCTGGACTGGACCTGGATTATGCAGAGACAGGGAGGGGTCACTGTGTTTTATCTCGACACCAGCACTTCAAATGGATTAAGTATATATTTAATCCTGGTAAACTATCATTATTTTCTATTTAATGTTAATATTGTTGTGTTTTAGACTATAAAAATTAGAGGGATTATATGAAAATAGAAAATATTAAACAAGCATTTCCGAATGCCGATATTAAGCTAAACGAGTCTTTGTCTAACTATACATACACAAAAACCGGCGGATTGGCAGATGCTGCTATTTTTCCAAAAAATCAAGAAGAAGTAGCAGCAGTGATCAAGTGGCTTAGAGATAATAAAATAGAGTTAACCATTATAGGTAATGCCAGCAATTTAATCATCCGTGATGGCGGGATTCGAGATGCAGTTCTTATTCTGACGGATATGGATGACATTGCAGTGGACGGCAAAAGAGTGACCGCCAAGAGTGGTGCCAGTATTATAGATACATCTAAAGCGGCTTATGAAGCTGGTCTAACGGGCTTGGAATTCTCTTATGGCATTCCCGGCAGTGTAGGGGGAGCAGTCTATATGAATGCTGGTGCTTATGGTGGGGAAGTTCGAGAAGTCATTGAGACAGTAACTGTTCTAACCCGTGAAGGTAACTTAAAAACTTATAGCAATGAAGAAATGAATTTTGACTACCGTTATAGTAAAATCCAAGAAAGTCAGGATATTATCTTGGAGACCACTTTCTTGCTGGAGTCTGGTAAAAAGGATGAGATATGGGAGGAAATGGATGAATTAATGGCTTTGCGTCAATCTAAACAGCCCTTAGAATATCCATCTTGCGGCAGCGTCTTTAAAAGGCCTCCTGGATATTTTGCAGGTAAACTGATTCAAGATGCCGGCTTACAAGGAAAACAAATCGGCGGCGTACAAGTCTCTACGAAACATGCCGGTTTTATGGTGAATGTGGACGAGGGGACTGCAACTGACTACATTGAACTGATCCAGTATGTTCAAGCAGCTATTAAAGAAAAATTTAACGTTATTTTAGAAACAGAAGTTAGAGTTATCGGCGAAAAATAAATTAAAAGACTCAACATAAGATTTTAACTTGTATAATTTTATGTTGAGTCTTTTTTGACCTTCAATTGGCCCGGGTCCTATATAGAGTCGATAGGAGTAAATTCGGCCATCATATGAAGGAGTTTTCAGCTCCTCATGACAGATGCATTAAAGCATGTTAAACTAATGAAAAAAGAGGTGGCCAAATGGAATCATTAAAGAAACAAGTAGGTTATGCATCAGTAAATTATATTAAAGATGGCATGACTGTAGGATTAGGAACAGGCTCAACGGCTTATTATATGGTAGAAAAATTGGGTCAAGAAATTAAGAAAGGAAACCTAAACATTACAGCCGTGACTACATCGAAGAAAACAGCTGAGCAGGCAGAATCTTTAGGTATTCCTTTAAAAGACTTGAATGAAGTGGATTGGATCGATGTCACGATCGATGGTGCAGATGAAATAGATCCGCAGTTTCAAGGAATAAAAGGCGGTGGAGGAGCCCACTTAATCGAAAAGATTGTTGCTTCTTATTCGAATCAGGTGATCTGGATTGTTGATGAATCTAAAATGGTAAATCAATTAGGAGATTTCCCGCTGCCTCTTGAAGTTATTCCTTTCGGCCATCAGAAATTAGAAAAAATTTTGCAGGAAAAAGGCTATCATCCAGAAACTCGCCTAACAAAAGAGGGCCAGTTATTTACGACAGATAATGATAATTTTATCATCGATCTCCATCTAAAGAACATTACAGATCCTCACGCTCTCGCGCAAGAGTTGAGTCAACTGCCAGGTATAGTTGAGCATGGTCTTTTTTTAGATATGGTGGATATCGTCTTAGTGGGCAGAAATGGGCAAGTTGAAACATTGAAAGCTCCTTAGGCAGGTGGAAGCTATGTTAAGAGAAGACTTTTTGTCAGCATTACGTAAGATTATCTTTGTGATGCTGTCTTATATTCCTTTAGGAGTGGCTTGTGGTATTGCCTTGCAGGAAGCAGGATTTACCCCTTGGATGAGCATGGTGATGAGTTTGACAGCTTACACAGGAGCCGGACAATTTGCGGCTGCTTCTATGATAGCTCAGGGGTCGGCAGCGATGAGTATTTTGATTACTGTTTTTTTTCTGAATCTTCGTATGTCTTTACAAACCTCCAGTTTGCTTCCTTATATCAATCATCGATCACTCCCTTTTATCTTAGTTTTTTCCCAGGTGACTACAGACGAATCCTATGGAATCAATATTTATGAATTCAATAATAATGATCAGTGGAACCTGAGAAAAGCCCTAATCGCCAGTATATTAGCCTGGCTGACTTGGTCGTCTAGTGTCTACTTTGGTGCTTATATCGGCACCAGTGTAGAGATACCGACTACTGTTGTAAATTATGTATTGATCGCTATGTTTATCAGTATGATGGTCGACCAGCTGGTTTCACGTATCCATGCTGTTGTTGTCCTGGCGACCGTCATCTTTACAATTATCTTTCAAATTTTACTTCAAAACAGCTTATCCATTGTGTTAGCGACTCTTTTAGCTGCTTTATTGGGCTGTTTTATAGAGAATAAATTCCCTGAAAAGGAAGAAAGGGAGAATGATTAGTGAATCGATGGCTGTTTATATCAGGAATGTTTTTAGCTTCTTTCCTCCCTCGAACTTTTCCCGTATTTCTCTTGAAAGATCGGGAAATTTCTCCAGCTGTTCAACGTTTTCTCAAATATATCCCTGTGGCTATTTTCACAGCCTTGGTTAGCGCGGACATCTTCTTTTGGGAGGGTTCTTTTTCTTTAGACTGGATGACGAATATTAAGTTGCTTCCTTCAGTCATTGTTCTTTTTATATCTTTTAAGTTTCAAAATTTATTCCTGTCTATGTTAGCTGGAGTTGTATCTATTGCTATATTAAGTACTCTATTTTAGATAATAAAGGAGAGAGTTATGATTACAAAAAAAGAATTGGCCGGCAAAATTGACCATACCTTGTTAGGACCAGAGGCTACGCTTGAAAAAGTAAAGGAAGTCACACAATTTGCTATAGAATATGAAACAGCTTCTGTCTGCGTGTCACCGGACCGTCTGCAAATAGTCTCAAATATGTTAAAAGACTCTTCTGTTTTGGCCTGTACAGTTATTGGCTTTCCGCACGGTACGCAGACAACAGCAAGTAAAGTGGCTGAGGCTGAAGAGGCTGCAGAAAATGGAGCTGATGAATTAGATATGGTCATTAATGTGGGCCATTTGAAAGACGGCAATAATGACTATGTTAAAAAAGACATTCAAGCCGTGGTCCAAGCAACTGATAAGGTGGTCAAGGTTATTATTGAAACATCCTTGCTGACGGAGGAGGAAAAAATAAAAGCATGTCAATTAGCAGAAGAAGCAGGCGCTGACTTTGTTAAAACATCAACCGGCTACACCGGCGGAGGTGCAACGGCAGAAGATGTCAAGCTCATGAGAGAGACTGTTTCAGATGCTCTTCAAGTAAAAGCCTCCGGAGGTATCCGCAGCTTGGAGGGTTGCTTGAAAATGCTTGAAGCAGGAGCTGATCGTATTGGTGCCAGTCGCAGCAGAGATATTCTAGCTGAATGTGATGCTTAGCCAGCAAAAGGTAACATTGTAAAAGATTGAAACATTGGTATAATTAAATCATAAATAAACCTGGAGGTTCGGTAAATGAAATTCTTTTTAGATACAGCGAATATCGAAGAAATCAAACGTATTAATAATTTAGGCTTAGTTGATGGTATAACAACCAATCCAACGTTAATCGCTAAGGAAGGTAAAGACTTTGAAACAGTCATCAAAGAAATTACTTCAGTCGTAGATGGACCGGTTTCCGCAGAAGTCGTGGCCTTAGATTATGAGGGTATGATTGAAGAAGCTCGCGAACTTGCGGCTTGGGCTGATAATGTAGTAGTTAAAATTCCTATGACCGAAGATGGATTAAAAGCAGTTAATACTTTATCTCAAGAAGGGATTAAAACCAACGTTACTTTAATTTTCTCGGTTGCTCAAGGGCTGTTAGCAGCAAAAGCAGGTGCAACTTACATTTCACCATTTATCGGACGTATTGACGATATGGGAGATGATGGTATGAGCTTGATCTATAACTTACGCTTAGTTTTAGATAACTTTGACTTGGATGCTGAAATTATCGCGGCTTCCATCCGCCACATCGGTCATTTCGAAGAAACAGCTGAAGCGGGAGCAGATATCGCTACTGTCCCAGGCTCTCTTTTCCCTAAATTATGGTCACACCCATTGACGGATAAAGGGATCGAAGGCTTTATGGCCGATTGGAAAGTTTACCAGAATCGTGATGAATAAGGGGGAAACTATGTTTAACGAAAAAGATCAATTAGCTGTCAACGCTTTACGTGCTTTATCTATTGAACAAATTGAAAAGGCCAACTCAGGTCATCCGGGTTTACCGATGGGTGCTGCGCCGATGGCATACGCTCTATGGGCAGGCCACTTAAATATTAATCCGGAAGATTCAAACTGGATTAACCGTGACCGTTTTGTTTTATCTGCCGGTCATGGATCTGCCTTATTATATTCCCTGCTCCATTTATCCGGTTTTGATGTGACGACTGAAGATCTTAAAAACTTCCGTCAGATGGACTCAAGAACTCCCGGTCACCCAGAAGTTCACTTCACAGATGGTGTAGAAGCGACTACTGGTCCATTAGGCCAAGGCTTTGCTACTGCAGTGGGAATGGCTATGGCTGAGGAGCATTTGGCTGCTTTATATAACAATGAGGATCAAAACATTATCGACCACTATACTTATGTTCTCGCCAGTGATGGTGACCTGATGGAAGGCATCTCTTATGAATCTGCTTCATTTGCCGGTAAGCATGAATTAGGCAAGCTTGTTGTTCTCTATGATTCGAACGATATTTCTTTAGATGGTGATTTGGATCTTTCTTTCGTCGAGGATATCCAAGGCCGTTTTGAAGCTCAAAATTGGCATTACCAGCGCGTTGAAGATGGTAACGATTTAAACGCAATTTCAGATGCTATTCAAGCAGCTAAAGAGAATACAAATCAGCCATCACTCATCGAAGTGAAAACAGTTATCGGGTACGGCTCCTCAAGCCAAGGGACGCACACTGTTCACGGTGCACCGCTGGGATCAGAAGACTGGGAGCAGGTGAAAGAGGTCTATGGATGGCAATCAGAGGCTTTTGAAGTTCCTGAAGAAGTCGGACAAACTTTCAATGAAAAAGTGAAAGAGCGGGGCCAGAAGGCTTATAGACAATGGGCAGAGTTATTCGGTCAATATCAAGAAAGTAATACAGATTTAGCTGACGAGCTGATGCTTGCTTATGAAGAGAACGATCTGCCTGCAGATTATGATTCTAAATTAGCCTATGTAGCTGCAGATACTGAGCCGGAAGCTACTCGTGCTTCAAGCAGTTCTATCATTCAAGATCTAGCCGAAGGAATCCCTTATTTATGGGGAGGATCTGCTGACTTAGCCAGCTCTAACAAAACAAACATTGAAATAGAAGATGACTTTATGCCGGATAATCGTGCGGGACGTAATATTTGGTTTGGAGTTCGTGAACATGCGATGGCAGCCATGATGAATGGTATTGCTCTACACGGCGGGAGTAAAGTTTACGGCGGGACATTCTTTATCTTCTCGGACTACTTAAAGCCGGCTGTGCGTATAGCAGCGATCTCTCAATTACCGGTGACCTATGTCTTAACCCATGACTCAGTAGCGGTAGGAGAGGACGGACCAACCCATGAGCCTATTGAGCAACTGGCGACTTTCCGTGCAACACCTCATTTGAATGTAATTCGCCCGGCGGATTATAATGAGACGCTGGCAGCGTGGAAGCTGGCTGTGCAGAGTAAAGATAAACCAACCATGCTGGTCTTGACACGTCAAGGTGTTCCAGTATTAGAAAATACTCAGTCTTTAGCCGAAGAAGGAGTAGCCAAAGGGGCTTATGTTGTTTCTAAAGCGAATGATAAAGCAGAAGGATTATTAATCGCTACAGGATCTGAAGTATCTCTTGCTGTGGAAGCTCAATCCTTATTAAAAGAGAAGGGTCACCATGTGAATGTAATATCTATGCCTTCTATGGAGCTTTTCGAAGAGCAGGATGAAGATTACAAAGAAAGCGTTCTTCCAAGCGATATCACGAACCGTTTAACCATTGAAATGGGAGCTACTTATGGCTGGGAAAGATATGCTGGAGACTCAGGCGCCAGCCTTGGTATCGATCGCTTTGGTAAGTCTGCACCAGGTTCAGAAGTTGTTGAAAGTTTTGGTTTTACACCAGAAAATGTTGCTGAAATTTACTTGAAAAATTTAGAAAAATAAACAAAGATTAAAACAGGGCAAAATACTTTGTCCTGTTTTTTTGCGTAAAAAAAGAAGCTCCAGGTCGGGGCTTCTTCTGTTATAGAACTACCGGTTTCGTTGGGCAAGACTTTGATAACCGATCTCTCTTGCCTGACAATAATCCTTGGTTTGACCGCAGACGATAATATCAGTTTGAGCCAGTTCCTGAGTAGTCCGTGCACCCAGCAAAGTATATATGCCCGCTAATTCTTCCTTGAGCCCCTCGATTTTGTCGATGAGCGCCTCTTCATCTTCTTTAATTAAAGTATGGAGGAATTCGCCTGCAATTCCTACGGCTTTAGCACCTAAAGCTAAAGATTTAGCAATATCCATGGCTGTCCTTACACCGCCTGAAGCCAGGATGTCCAACGATGATATATGGTCTTGGGCCTCCAGTAAAGATTCAGGGGTGGTCTGCCCCCAGTCTAATAAATCATCATACTTATATTCTTTCCGCCTAAAATTCTCGATTTGAGAAAAGTTGGTACCTCCTCGACCACCAAGATCGATGATCTCAGCTCCCAATGCTTTTAATTGTTGGATAGATTGCTTAGAAAACCCAAATCCTACCTCTTTGAAAATAACGGGAACCTGGATTTGATCAATGAAGCCTTGAAAATGATCCGGCCACATGGAAAAATCCCGGTCTCCTTCAGGCATGACAATTTCTTGAGGAGCATTAATATGGACTTGCAGAGCATCGGCTTGGAGCATCTCAATGGCTTGAAGGCCTGCTTGGGCATTATGGTTGGCTCCCACATTAGCAAAAATTAGACCATGAGGATTTTCTTTGCGGGCAACCGAAAAGGTTTCAATCATTTCCGGTTCTCTGATGGCTACACTCTGTGACCCAACCGCCATAGCAATACCAGTCTGAGCCGCTACTCGAGAGAGACCGGCATTCAGTTTTTTAGTCCATTCGCTTCCGCCTGTCATAGCATTGATATAAAAAGGATAGTCTAATTTCAATTTTCCAATCGAAGTAGAGAGATCAACATCTCCAACGGCCATGTTGGGGAAATTATGGTGAACAAATCTTAAATCTTGAAAGGGCGATTCACCTTCTTTGTGGTAGAAACTTTCTGCAATTGAAACATGCTGATTTTTTCGATTTTGCTGCTCAGTAGTCATATTAAGTCTCCTAATGATTATTATATATAGTTAAGTCAAGGGGTTCTATTCCGTTAGCCAGCCATTCTTTTTCAACCAATTGTTTACAGAGTGTACAGTCAAAGAGAGCTACTCCGCAATCGCCGCCGCCTGCTCCTGACGTTTTAGCAAAGGCACGGTGTTTTTCAGTAATTTCAATGAATCGAGTCAACAAGGGCGTTTCAATAGAAATTTGACGGGCCTGGCCAAGTTCTTTCAAGAGCTGTCGGCTGGTCTGAATGTTTTTCCCAATCCCTTCAAAAGGGCCATTTTCTAAATGATAAATGAGTTCTTTATTATTTTCTTCATTTTTTCTTAAAAAATCTTCCATTACAAATTCAGAAGTGTTTTCTTGATGCATTTTCTCAATGAGCTCGTCTGTTGAAGCCGGAGAGCCTGTCCAGCCAACACCTATTTGAAGATAATCTTCTAACTCTATAGTTCGGATATGAAAGCCAGGCCATTCTTCTTTAACAAGAGTCAGAAGGTTACCAGCAAAGAGTTTTTCTTTAATGGCCTTTTTATCGAAACAGGTGTAATGAATACAGCCTGTATAGGTTGAAGCGGCGATATCACCAAAAGATCCTTCTTTTCCGATTTTGAGCTGGGATAAAACACTTAGCTTAAATATCGTTTCTTTATCAGAATCTGCTTGATAGTAATCGAGCAAAGCTTGAACGAGTCCAACGGTCACAGCTCCACTTGAGCCGAGTCCATATTTTTGACCACTTTGACTATCTAATTGACTCTCGATGCCTATATGATAGTAAGTTAACGACTTTCCTAACTCTGCTAGATATTCTTCAGTCGTTAAAACAGCTGATTCAATCAGCTTTAAGTAGTCTTTGTCATTGTTAAAAGTAAAAATACCTTTTTGACGATACCAGTCTAAGGGTTTATCCTGATAGGAAGTCGATTGGAAGGTGCCTTTTTCCTGATCTGAGGGAGTGATTTTTACTGTTAGAAAACGATCGACAGCAAAGACAAGAGCAGAATGATAAGGGTAGGTGACAGCGTATTCGCCTGCTAAGTATAATTTGCCTGGTACCTTTACATAACTAGCCATGGGTATGTCCTTTCTTAGCCTAACTCGTTTGTGATATCTTGGATATCTGGACCGACGTCTGAATACAGAATTTTATCTGGCCCAAATTCTTCTTGGAGCAGCTGGCCGATTGCTGCTTTTTGCTCTTCTTTAATCAGTACTTTTACATTAGGTCCTGCATCCATAGTGAAATAACAGTCAAATCCTTTTTGACGCAGGGCCTGGACAAATTGGATGGCATGAAGGCTTTCTGGAAGCAGATAGGTAAAGGGCTCAATCGCGCCTAAAGTAGTTGCATGCATTTTTGATGCAGATCGCTCCATAAGAAGACCCATCTGTGTGAAGTCTCTTTGAGCGATGGCTTCTTTCATTTTTTCTACATCTTCATCCGTGGTTCTAGCCCATTCCTCAATATAAGGGGAAGTCTCTACAGTTTGCTTCATCCCAGATCGACTGGATACTTTTTTCTGTTCTTTATTAATTAAAATGAAATACATGCCCAGGCCCCAGTCGGCTGGATCGATAGGGATGGCATAGCTATCCGCATCATTGCTTCCTTTTTGCCATTGAACAAGACCGCCGTAAATACTTCGAGAGGCTGAACCCGATCCTCGACGAGCTAAACGCGAAAGATCTTTTTTATCTAAATCCAGACCGGCAGCCAGACTGGCCGAAGCCGCTAAGGCCGCCATACCTGAAGCTGAAGAAGCCAATCCTGCTGCAGTCGGGACAAAGTTTTGACTGTCTACACGGGCCTTAACTTCAATATCTGCCTGCTGACGGACGAGATCTAAGACATGTTGGACTTTCTTAAGAGAAGATCCGTTTTGTTTTTCACCATCTAAATAAAAAGTATCTTGATCAAGAGCAGGGTCAAAAAGGACGCTGGTTTCAGCATAGAGGTCATTTAGGGTCAATGAAAGGGAAGAGTTCAAAGGAATGATATACTCTTCATCAGCCTTCCCCCAATATTTAATTAAAGCGATATTTGTGTGGGCTCTTACTTTGCGTTTTTCAAACATTTTTTTCTCCTGTCTCTAATGAATATATCCATGTATTTAAGGCACCGGCTTCTTTGAGAGCTTGAGCGATATGAAGAGCATTTTTTTCTGTATCAGCAAGGGCTATCATACATCCTCCATGACCGCCTCCAGTTAGCTTAGCTCCAAGAGCACCGGCACCAAGAGCAGTATTGACTAAGTGATCTAAAGAAGGGTTGGAAACTTGTAATTGAGAGAGGTATTGATGCGCTTTGGTCATGTAGCTGCCTATTAAAGAAGGATCATTGTTGATGAGGGCTTCTTTTGTTTCCAAAGCTAATTTCCCTAGTTTTTTAATAGCCTTTTTACTTTTAGAGGGAACCTTTTTAATCAGCCGGCTGACATTGCTTACAGCAGATAGGGTATCTCCTATCTTACCGGTATCTCCTACAATGAGAAAGGCATTTAATTCGATAGATAAATCTGTCATTCCTGAATCTTTTTGGAAATAGACAGGTGAGATCGAGCTGGCAATCCGGGCATCCAGGCCACTGGGAGAGCCATGAGAAATCCGTTCACTCACATCCATTAATTCTAGTAAAAGTTCTTCGCTGAGCGAGGCGTCAAAAAAATTGTATAAGGAACGAATAACAGCACCTGCTACAGCTGCACTTGAACCCAGGCCCCTCCCTGCAGGAATGGTACTTTGAATATCGATATGGAAATTTGCGAGAGGCTGTTCTAAGGTTTTACAAACTTTTTTAACCAGAACTTTTAAATTTTCTATCGAAGACGGACCGCTAGAAAGGGTGCCTGTATGAAAATCAGAAGAAATAGTCACCTCACCGACAGTTTCTGTTGTAGTAGCCACAATTTCAACTGCAGTAAAGGGTAAAGCAATCGCTGGTTCTCCATAAACGACGGAATGCTCGCCCATCAAAATGATTTTCCCATGAGAATGACCTTTTGCGCTTTTAGGCATTAAACACACTCCTTTTACTAATTAATTGACAGAAGTCTTGGTTCACTTTAATATAGCTTTTTTAATTTAAGTAATTTTTAAGGAAAAATGTTATATTTCTATAGAGATTCCTTAAATTCAAGTATTTACTATCATTTTAACATGTATCCAAAATAACACATATAAAGTAGCTGTTTATCTTTATGGTGAAGAATAGAGGCAGGTCTATGAAAGAAGCAAAAAATTATTATATTTATAATCGTGAAGAATGGCGGGAGATGCAGACGATTCCTTTTGATATCCAAATTACAGAGGAAGATATTGAAAGAGTTGTGTCTGTTAATGACGTCTTGCGGATGCGTGATGTTAAAGAAATTTATTTACCGATTATTCAAGTTTTAAGTATTTATTTAAGGCATTACCAAGAACGGCAGCAGGAATTAAGAGTGAAATTAAATAGAACCAATGGAAGAACACCTTATATTATAGGTGTGTCGGGAAGTGTAGCTGTAGGAAAAAGTACTTTCTCGCGCCTGTTGAAGGAGTTGCTTTCCCAGGTGTATGGCCACTTAAAAGTCCAATTAATTACAACTGACGGCTTTTTATATCCGAATGAAATCTTGAAAGAAAAAGGCTTGAGTGAAAGAAAAGGCTTCCCGGAAAGTTATGATATGGACCGACTAGTCAGTTTCTTAGCAGATGTAAAAAACGGAGAGTCCGATATAGCCGTCCCTAAATATTCTCATCAAAAATATGATATTATTCCTGATGAATTTTATATGATAGACCAACCTGATATTTTAATTGTAGAAGGAATCAATGTCCTTCAATTACAAGGCAGTGATTTGATCTTTGCCAGCGACTTCTTTGACTTTTCTTTTTATATTGACGCAGAGCCTAAAAATATCAAGAGGTGGTATTTAGAGAGATTTAAAATGTTTTTAAGCCTGGCTAAAGATCAGCCGGCTGATTATTATCACGATATGAATAAAATGGATGATCAAGAAGCTATGGAAAACGCCAGATATATTTGGGAAAATATAAATCTCAAAAATCTCTATGAATTCATTATGCCTACACGGTCCCGGGCTGAAATGATTATCCATAAAAGTTATAATCACTACATTGATAAAATTTTAATACGAAAATTTTAAAAGAGAGGTTGTCCATGCGAAAAGAAATAAAAAAATTTTTCACTGAGTATGAGGCCCGGCCTCTATTTAATATACGTGAGTCTTCGGTACTCATCCCTTTTATTAAAGGCAAAGATGGTGAGTGGCATCTGCTTTATCAAGTGAGAAGTCAGCATGTTTCTCAAGCAGGAGACTCGAGCTTTCCTGGCGGGAGAATCGAAGAAGGTGAATCCCCAGAAAAAGCTGCAATCCGAGAGACGATAGAAGAATTACAAATTGAAAGAGACCAACTTCACATACTGGGTGAGTTTGATTATATTATTGGTAACAATGCTATAATACATGCTTATATTGGGCTGATTGATGGCTTAGATATAGAAGAGATTCATCCAGATCCAGCAGAGGTTGAGCAGGTCTACAGCCTGCCCTTGTCTTATCTTCTACAAGAGGAACCTGAGAGATACCGGATGTCTTTTGCCCATCATTTAGATCCTGATTTTCCACGGGAGCGTTTGCAATATGCCCATGAGGCTCGCTACTCCTCAAGAGAAGAAATTTTATATTATCCTTTGGAGGACTATTTCTTATGGGGTTACACGGCAAGTCTGACTTATCGCTTGGTTCAAGTGTTGAAAGAGATGGGATTCCCCCGTGAATACTTGAAAGAATTAAAAAAGGAAGATAGCCAATCATGATTAAGAAAATAAGAGACCTGTATATTCGATATAAGGAAGTCATCCATTATATCGTTTTTGGCATCCTCACAACGGTAGTCAATATCGTTGTATTTTTTCTTTTAGAGAATATCTTATCTTGGCCTTATTTATGGGCTAACAGTGTAGCAATTGCTGTATCAATCCTTTTTGCTTATGTGACCAACAAGCTCTTTGTTTTTGAATCAAAAAGCTACACCATCTGGGCCACTTTATTAGAGTTTTTTCGATTTATCAGCTTTCGACTCCTTTCAGGAATCATAGATATGCTGACTATGTGGCTCTTGGTGGATGGGTTGAGCCAAGATACCCATTTTTCTAAAATAATCACGCAAATAATTGTTGTTGTCTTGAATTATGTTTTTAGTAAATTATATATATTTAACAAATAAAAGGGGATTTTTTGTGAAAATTGGAATTATTTCAGATTTACATATTGATAACAACAACCGTCGGCTGCAGCATGATTATAAATATGCTCCGATGTTGAGTCAGATGCTGGAAGCTAGAGATTTAGACTTACTATTGATAGCCGGTGATATTTCCAGTGACTATAAACTATCTCAGGATTTTTTAAAAGAGCTGCAAGATCTGAGTGGAAAATCAACCTTCTTTGTACCTGGTAATCATGAGTTTTGGCAGAGCCCAGAGTCAAGTACCGGCGCTCATGATATTTTTAATTATTTTCTAAAACAAGATGAAAATTTGGTGGGCCAAGTCCGCCACTTAAATGAAGAATGGGCTTTAGTGGGGAGTCCCGGCTGGTATGATTATGGGTATGGTAACCATGAAAAGTTCTCAATAGAGGATTTTGAAAGAAGGAAATATCGCTTTGCCCATTGGAATGATAAAAGATTTGTCGATTGGCGGCAATCGGACCAGGAAGTCAGTCGATGGATGAAAGAACAGCTGATAGAGGATTTAGAAAGTGTTAAAGATAAAAAAATTATTTTAATGACCCACATAGCCACTCACCCGCGCTTTGTTGTCCCCCTCCCACATAAGTTGTATGATTATGTCAATGCTTTTTTGGGCGCCCGCTCATATGAAAGCCTCTATCAGGACTACAATGTCCAATACAATGTCATGGGTCATGTCCATTGGCAGCAGGCGCTTACGTCTCAGAGAGTGAAGCACATGATGGCATGTTTAGGTAACCGCAAGCAGTGGGTGAATCGTTTCGATCCAAAAACTGAAATAGAAAATACGCTTATGAGTTTTCATATAGATTAAAAAGGAAGAATAAAATGAATGAAATAAAAAACAGAGTTTTAACAAAGCTTCAAAGTGAATTAAAAGAATTGAACAACCGGCAAATAGAAAAGGTACTCCAACTGCTCGATGAAGGCAATACAGTCCCCTTCATTGCTCGCTATCGTAAGGAAGCAACCGGGGCACTGGATGAAGTTCAGATCAAAGAAATTCAAGATGTCCAGACACGCTTGTTGAATTTAGAAAATCGCAAGGACGAGGTTATCGCAAGTATTGCAGCACAAGATAAATTGACACTGAAACTGCAGGAAGAAATTTTAGCAGCAGATAAGATACAAATCGTAGAAGATTTGTATCTGCCTTACAAACGTAAACGCCGAACGAAAGCTACGATAGCACGTGAAAACGGCCTGCAACCTTTAGCGGATTGGCTGAGAACCTATCCTTCCCAAGCAAATCTTGATGGAGAAGCTGAAAAATATGTTTCAAAAAGCCAAGAGATTACAAGCAGTCAAGAGGCTTTAGATGGAGCTTTGGAAATTATTGCGGAAGAAATTGGCGATCAGGCTGACTTTAGAGAAACAGCCCGCCAAACTACTCTCCAAAAGGGGATACTTGTTTCTAAGTTAAAAAAAGGTGCTGCAGATGATAGAAATGTTTATAAAGAATATTATGAAAATGAAGATAAAATCTCGAATATTCGGTCGCATCGTGTCTTAGCCATGAATCGGGGAGAAAAAGAAGATGTTTTATCAGTCTCTATTCAAACAGACGATGATGGAATCATAGCCAAATTAATCGATAGAACAATTCCTGAGGATAAGCAATCATCTCCTGCGGTTGAATGGGTAGAAAGAGCTGTCATCGAAGGTTATAAGCGTTTCATTAAACCTGCAGTAGAACGTGAAATTAGAAATCAACTAAGGGAAAATGCTGAAGAACAGGCCATTGCGGTATTTGGTGAAAATTTAACGCATTTACTACTGCAGACCCCACTAAAAGATCAAACTATCTTAGGATTTGACCCTGCTTTCAGATCAGGATGTAAACTAGCAGTGATTGATCATACAGGTAAACTTTTAGCCGTCGATATTATTTATCCCCACTCCAAGGGCGATGCTTCCCAGAAAGCAGCAGAATCTAAATTGCTGGAAATGATTGAAAAATTTAAGGTGGATACGATTGCGATCGGTAATGGGACAGCTAGTCGAGAGTCTGAACAATTTGTCGCAGAGACCATCCAGTCACTTGATCGTCCAGTCGCTTATGTCATCGTCAATGAAGCCGGGGCATCAGTCTATTCAGCGAGTGAAGAAGCCCGCCGGGAATTTCCAGATTTGCAGGTTGAAGAGCGTTCTGCTGTTAGTATCGCGCGCCGCCTGCAAGATCCTCTGGCTGAATTAGTAAAGATAGATCCCCAGTCTCTAGGTGTGGGGCAGTATCAACATGATGTCTCACAAAAAGAATTAACCCAGACTCTGGATTTTATTATTGAAACGAGTGTGAACCGAGTAGGCGTGAATGTAAACACAGCGAGTATGGCTTTACTGCAGCATGTGTCCGGATTAAATAAAACAACAGCTCAAAATTTTATTAACTATCGAGATGAGCAGGGGGTCTTTACTAATCGTACGCAATTTAAGAAAGTTGCCCGTGTAGGAGCCAAGACTTATGAACAGGCAGTAGGTTTTTTAAGAATTCCTAATGGTGATACGCCTCTGGACAATACAGGAATTCACCCCGAAACTTATAAAGAAGCACAACACATTATGAATATGGCTGATATTACAATTGATGAGATCGGAACAGAAGAGGCCAAGTCATCTATTTTATACTTAAATCCAGCACAAGTAAAAGAAGAAACAAGTCTGGGATCGGAAACGATGAAGGATGTTATTACTTCGTTAATCAATCCCGGTCGAGATATGCGGGATGAGATGGAAGGCCCGGCTCTGAGAACAGATGTCTTAAGCATCAAAGATATTCAAGCAGGGATGCAGCTGGAAGGAGTTGTGCGTAATGTGGTTGACTTTGGAGCTTTTGTAGACATTGGTGTTGGTCAAGACGGCCTTGTTCATATTTCAAAATTAAGTCACCAGTTTGTCAATCATCCATCCGATTTAGTTGCAGTAGGCGATATTGTCGATGTCTGGGTGGAGCAAGTAGACTTAGACAGGGAACGTATCCAATTGTCCATGATTCCACTCTAACAGCTGATGACAGTTTTATTAGTTGTTATTAAATGTTATAAAAGTGTTAAATTTACAGAAAATCGAGCCTAAAAAACGAGAAACTTGCTATAATAATAGTTAGTGGAAGAAAAAATGAGATGTACTTGATATAAGGAGTGATATCCATGAAAAAAAGACTATTGAGATGGACAATTGTACTAACAAGTATCTTAACTGTAAGCTTGTTTGCCGGAAATCAGGCCCAGGCTATTCAAGTGGAAGAAGCTTGGGGAGCGCCTACCTTTATTTACGGTGGAGGCTTGACTCAAGACGAAATTAATCAAACGAAGAGTGAATTAGGTATTCAGAATCAAACGATTGAAGAATTCCCGGTCACAGGGGCAGATATCGAGCACTATTTAAATTTAAGTCAAGTTAGTACATCTGCTATGATTTCTTCAGTTTTAGTAGAACGTCAAGGACAGGGAGTTCAAGTCGATATTATTACTCCAGGAAATATTTCTAAAGTAACAGAAGACCAATATGCCAATGCAGCTATAACGGCTGGTGTGGAGAATGTTCAGATTCGAGTGGCTTCGATTAAGCCCGTAACAGGCGAGAGTGCTTTAACAGGAGTTTATAAGGCTTTTGAAGTGAATGGTGAAGACTTAGAACAAGACCGGATGATTGTGGCTCAAGAAGAGTTAGAGACGACGTCGGACATTGAAGAGAATTTGGACGAAAATCAGTCCGGACGTTTTAACCAGATTATTATCAATATCAAACAAACGATTAATAATTATTATCAAGAAAATAACACAACTATAGATTCAGAAGAATTAAGGCGAATTATTAGAGAAGAAATACAAAATGCTGATTTAAGCCAGATTATTACGGAAGAACAAATTAGCCAGCTGGTTAATTTGTTCCAGAACTACCAAAAAACTTCTGCTATAGATTCGGATCAGGTCCAACAACAGCTGAGTGAATTAGGTACGACTATTTCAGATGCTTATCAAGAGGCGAGAGATAGCGGCTGGTTTGAAAGAGCTTGGCAGGCGATCGTGGATTTCTTTACAAATATCTGGGAGAGCTTTTCAAGTTCCACAGAAGGTGAATAAGAAGCTTCTTCTTATTACTTGAATACAATAAAAAAAGCAGCCCAGAATTTTTCCAGGCTGCTTTTTATTCATATCCGGTCAAGAAGAGTCGAACTTCCACAGGGCTAAGCCCCACCAGCCCCTCAAGCTGGCGCGTCTACCATTCCGCCATGACCGGAATTGGAATGAATATAATTATAGTCCTTGTATTTCTCATTGTCAAATAAGAAAAAATATTTAAGAGTCTCAGTTCAAAGCAGACAATATGATATAGTATATATAATAAAAATGGAAAGGAAAGATTATGGCGACGGTATCTAAAGAAAAAAAGACAGATAAATGGATAAGGTTTGTAAAAATATTTATTGCGAATTGGGGCCGGTCTACAATACCTCAAAATGCGGCACAAACTACTTACTATGCCTTATTATCCTTGTTTCCTTTACTCTTAGTTATAGCAAACATCATTCCTCTCTTTCCTATAGACCTGCAAGAGCTTTTGTTGACTTTGGACGGGGTGCTTCCAGAAGATATTTATCAGATTATTGCACCTATCTTAGTGGATTATCTGAACAGCACTTCAGGCGGTGTGCTTTCTATCGGGGTGATTACAGCTATATGGTCATCCAGTGTTTTGATTAATTCACTCAGATTCGTCTTAAATGATGTCTACGATGTGGAAGATACTAATGAAAGTGCTTTATTAGGAAGGATTATTGCTCCACTCATCATGGTTCTTCTCATCTTGATTGCGATGGTTTTAGGTATAGTTTTTATTTTTGGAGAGCAAATATTAAACTTTATTAAAGGCTTACTTGAGATTGAATTAGGCTTTATTGACACTTTTATTGCTTTAAGGTGGCCGGTGTCCCTTCTTGTCCTTTTTACGGTCTTTGTTTTTCTCTATCAATTAATTCCTGATCATGACCTGAAGATTAGAGATGGTCTCCCGGGTGCTCTTTTTACTTCTGTAGTTTTTATACTGCTCTCGGAGCTTTTCACTCTTTACACTCAATTCAGCGGGAGCAGCGATGCGGGTAATGCAGCAATCGGAACAGTCCTTGTTCTAATGCTCTACATGTATTTTGTAAGTATAATTATTTTAGTGGGTGGCTTGTTAAATTCCGTTATCTATGAATTTAGGCACCATCAATCTGTTCGAGAGGATAAACTGCAAGAAGTCGAAGGTGAATCAGATAGTAAACTTTCTCAGATGTCTTTCTTAGATGGTCAACCGATACTTCTTCATGAGGTTAAGAAAATTTATCCCACAGAAGAATTACTTGAAGAGCTAGAAGATACTTAGTATAGAAAGAGGCTTAAAATTGTTAGAAAAAAAAGAATCACGTATTGATTATGGAGTGATTCTCTGTATATTGATACTATTTATCATTAGTATTTCTACAATATATTCTGTCACTCATTTAATTGGTGACCAAGGATTAAGGCCTACTGTTATGCAGCTGCTCTGGTATGCTGTTGGAGGTCTTGCCGTCTTCGTGATCATGCAATTCGACTCGCAGCAACTTTGGCGGATGACACCTTGGCTTTATTGGTTGGGTATTGCTTTACTTGTTTTAGTCTTACTGTTCTATAACCGCCCTTTAGCCGCATCTACAGGGGCTCGCAGCTGGTTTGTTATAGGGCCCCTTAGTTTCCAGCCCTCGGAAGTGGTCAAAATTTTTTATATCTTGCAGTTAGCCCGCGTGGTAACTAAGCATAATAGCGAATTTCCCGAGCATACTACTCAGAATGACTGGATCTTACTTCGAAAGATTATTGCCTATTCGATCATTCCTTTTGTTTTAATATTGTTCCAAAATGACTTTGGAACAATGTTGGTTTATCTTGCAATCATGATCGGAGTCATCCTCATGTCAGGCATAGGCTGGCAGATCATTTTGCCTTTTAGCGTCGGGTCGATTATTATTGCAGCTCTACTTATTTTCCTGGTTGCTTTCAACAGAGAATGGCTGTATGCTCTGGGCTTTCAAGACTACCAATTCTCCCGTATCGACTCTTGGCTGGATCCTTACCACGATACATCTAATGCTTCCTTACAGTTAATTCAGTCGTTTAAAGCGATTGGATCAGGTCAAGTATTTGGTAAGGGCTTCGGGGTTTCAGAAGTTTATGTCCCCGTAAGAGAATCTGATATGATTTTTACTGTTATCGCTGAAAACTTTGGTTTTATCGGTTCCACTATCCTCATTTTTGTCTATTTTATCTTGATTTATCAAATGATTATGGTAGTTTTTGATACAAGAAATGAATTCTATACCTATATTGCAACAGGCGTGATCATGATGATTCTTTTCCATGTCCTGGAAAACATTGGTATGAATATTGGTTTACTGCCCATTACTGGAATACCCTTGCCATTTATATCTCAAGGGGGCTCCTCACTTTTGGGAAATATGATGGGAATCGGTTTGATTATGTCCATGAGATATAATTACAGAGATTACAAAGAAGAAGATTTTAAAATTGAAAAGGTTAATGAATAAAGTGAGTGTAGGTCCAACAGGCATCTTTGTCTGTTGGTTTTTGTCTGCCTAAGTATCAATTATAGATATCTAACAGGACTGCCTAATTTATTCATTTTTGGTAAACTGATGATGAAAGATTAAGGAGAGGATGAATGACTGATGACAACTACAGCTTCATATGAGCAATTAAAATTACTAAAACAGTTCATTGATGAATCCAAAACAATTATTTTTTATGGTGGAGCAGGAACATCGACTGAAAGCGGCATACCGGATTATCGTTCCAAGCATGGGGTATGGACAGCTATGACCAGGGATGGTTTTGACCCAGTTAAATATGCTAACCCCCAGTTTATCAAAAAATATCCAGAAAAATTTTTCGCAAAAAATGAAGAGAGAGATAATCGACCTGTACCTGAGCCGAATGCTACCCACAAGATACTAGCCAATTGGGAACAGTCTGGAAAAGATGTCAGAATAATAACACAAAATGTGGACGGCTTACATCAGAAAGCCGGTCATCGCTATGTTTTGGAGCTGCACGGGCATCACCGCCTCTGGCACTGTATGTCGTGTCAAAGAGAGTACCTCAGCGAAGAAGTGAAGCGGGATGAAGATAATATACCGCGTTGCTTTGTATGTGAAGGAATAGTGAGACCGAATGTGGTTTACTTTGGTGAAAATGCTTCCAAGGATACGGTAGGCAAAGCTAGAAGAAGTATGAAAGCTGCGGATTTGTTGATTATCGCAGGTACTTCCTTAACCACCCCTCTTGCTAAGCGGCTTATTTATGATTTTGAAGGGGATAAAATTGTTGTCATTAACTTAAATGAAGTAAATATTAGTCCTCTGAAGGCAGATCTGTTTATTCAAGATTGGGTGGGAGAAGTTATGACCACCCTTTCAGAAATGAACTAAGAGATGAGGTAAATAGAGATGGTCAAATTAATTGCGATTGATTTAGACGGCACGTTGTTAAATTCTCAAGGCCGAATATCAAAAGGAAACTTAGCTGCAATTCGTCTAGCAGAAAACCAAGGGGTCAAAATTGTCCTGTGCACAGGCCGCCCCTATTTATCAATGAAAAACTTTGTTTCAGAAATTGGTTTTGTCCATCCAGAAGACTATATTATTACTTTTAATGGGGGTCAAATTCAAAAAGCTGCTACGGGAGAAGTCATTATTTCGGATACCCTCTCTCTGGAAGATATGCTCCGATGGGATCAGGAAATGAAGCGTTTAGAGCTGCCCATGAACATTGTTGACCAGAATTACGTTTATGAGCCTCTTGTTTATCCCAGGGGCTATCCTTCTTTATATACGAAGAAAGGGACCGCAGCACCTATTAAAAAGAAAGATTTTTTAACATTCCAAGACCATCATCGCTTCAATAAATTTATTGTAGGAACAGACCAGCAGTACTTGGAAGTGCAGAAAAAAGCTATTCAACCGATACTTTCCTCAGATTATACCTTGACCATGTCTTACCCTTGGTTGATGGAGATTGCAAATGTGGGGGTGGATAAGGGGAGTGCGGTAAAAAAACTGGCACAGGAGTTAAATATTGAGCGCGAAGATATAATGGGGATCGGCGACCAGCTCAACGACTTATCTTTGATTAAATATGCGGGTATCGGGGTGGCTATGGAAAATGCTGTAGAAGAGATTAGACAAACAGCAAACTTTATCAGTAAAACAAATGATGAAGATGGTGTTGCTTATGCTATTCACCATTTTTTAAGAGTGAGATAATGGATGAATATATTTCGAAATTAAAAGAAGTTTTCTGTCAGTATGCTCATCCAACAGCATATTAAAGATTATGACCAGTTAAAGGGCAGAACGGACGGTCAAGCTATTATAAAAAGACTCTGACGGGAAGAAGAGAGAGTTTCAATATGCAGCTATTGACTTGCTTGAAAGAGGTTACGCTTTTCAAAAGGGAGACCTTGTTTTTTTAGGAAACTTACTTACCCGCAAGTGTCGAAAGGAAGGTTTGAAGCGGCTGAACAACAAGAAATGTATCGGTACGAGTTCTGCTCAACCCGGTGATTTCTTTTAACTGAGAACCCACTTCTATCAGCTTGGTTAAAATCTTTATAAGCGTTGACGAAAAAGCAAAAACTGTGTATTATAAAATGTGTAAACGCATACAAATTTTTAAATATATAATCTAAGAAAGCTTCTCTACCAATACTGGATAAGGAGGCCAAAGTGACGATATTGAATTTTGGTTCATTAAATATTGACCGAACGTATGAAGTAGATCAGTTTGTTCAAGCAGGACAAACAGTTTCTACATTTAATTATCAAGAGTTTTTAGGCGGCAAAGGGTTAAATCAGAGTGTCGCTCTTGCTCGTGCAGGTGCCGATGTTTATCATGTTGGTGTTGTGGGACATGATGGCGGCGACTTGAAGCAGGCCTTAATAAATAATAATATTGATGCGACCTACCTATGGGAAGTTGAAGAGCACAGCGGGCATACTGTCATTCAAATTGATTCTGAAGGAGAAAATGCGATTCTGTTTGAAGCAGGCTCGAACTTCTCTCTAGATCGTGAAATGATTGATGAAGTCTTTAGGAAATTTAAAAATGAAAAAATCTTAGTCTTACTTCAAAATGAAGTATCAAATGTAGACTATATTATTGAGCAGGCAGCCCATGAGGGTCATCCCGTGGTTTTTAACCCCTCACCCATGAATCAAGAAGTATTAAATCTGCCCTTACATCTTGTCAACTATTTTTTAATAAATGAGAGTGAGGGGCAGGCTCTCAGCCATAAAGCAGCCATAGAAGATGTATATACGGAGATGATTAAGCTTTACCCTGAATCTTCTACTCTGCTTACCTTGGGAAGCTCAGGTGCTAAATTATACGATCAAGAAAAACACTACGCTGTCGAAGCTGTTAAAACTCAGCCTGTAGATACGACAGCAGCAGGAGATACATTTACAGGCTACTTCCTAGCTGGTTTAATCCAAGGAGAAGATTGGGACAAGGTCTTGCAGCAGGCGGCTATGGCCAGCAGTATGGCTATAAGTAAAAAAGGTGCAATGGAATCTATACCCGGTCGAGCAGAAGTTCAAAAGAGACTAAAGGAGAATAAGTAATGAATCAAAATATACCTACACCTCATATCGATGCCAGTCATCCAGATCAAATTGCTAAAACAGTTTTAATGCCAGGAGATCCTTTACGTGCAAAATACATTGCTGAAAACTTTTTAGAGAATGTCGAACAGTTTAATGAAACCCGCGGTATGTTAGGCTTCACCGGAACTTATAAAGATAAACAGGTATCCGTTATGGGATCTGGCATGGGAATTCCTTCAGCTGGCATATATTATTCGGAATTATTTGATTTTTATGATGTGGATTGTATTATTCGTATCGGATCTATAGGAGCGATGCAGGAAGACATCAACTTGAAAGATATTGTAGTAGCCACAGCTGCTCATACAGATTCTAATATTTTTAACGGCTACTTTGGAAATACTCGCTTCGCACCAACGCCTGACTTTGATTTAATTTTTGATGCTAAACAAAAGTCTGATGAGTTAGGATTAACCACTCATTTTGGAACGGTGAAATCTTCGGATGAATTTTACGGTAATGAAGAAGAAATTTATTTTGACCGACTCCGTCACTTTGGAGTTCTCGGTGCAGAAATGGAAACAGCAGCACTTTACTTACTCGCTCAAAAATTTAAAAAACGCAGTTTAGGAATTTATACAGTGAGTGACAATATCGTTACTCAAGAAGCAGATCCAGCAAAAGAACGTGAAACAGGTTATACACAGATGATGGAATTAGCTCTGGAAATTGCTCCACAATAATAGTTATCATATGAGGTGAAAACATGAAGAAATATTTAAAATTATTGAGTCTTTTTATCCTGGTTTTTATCCTCGCGGCATGCGCGGGTGAAGAAACAGGCGAAGATGCCGGCTCAGCTGACGAACCGCTGAGAATAGGACTGCTGATTCCTAGAGAAGGAGATTATTCATTTAATGATGCTGCTGCAAAAGGTATGCATGATGCCAAAGCTCAATTTGGCGATGATATTTACTTGAGAATCTTTGAGTATGGTAATAACCCGGAAGGCAGCTTTTTACAAGCAACCCAAGCAGGTTTTGATGTCTTGGTGGGACCGGATCAATTAACAGATTTAATTAAAGATTTTGCTCCTGAATATCCTGACACTAACTTTTGGATTTATGATACAGTATTCGATTTTTCTTCAGGAGAATATGATAACGTGTCGGCAATTTATTATGACACCAATGAATCAAGCTACTTAGCTGGTTACCTGGCTGCTAAGACGAGTGATACGGGAGTGATTGGCTTTATAGCCGGGATGAATACTCCAAGTATCAGTAACAATTTGGTGGGATATATTCAAGGTGCCAAAGCAGCGGACCCTGATATCACCATTGCTTCAGAATATGTCGGTTCCTGGGAAGACCCGGCGCGAGCAAGAGAGATTGCCAAAAGAATGTATGACGATGGCGCAAGTATCATCGTATCTGTAGCTGGTGGATCAGGCGTAGGTATCATTGAGGAAGCAGTTGCCCAAGACGCATTAGTCATCGGGAGCGACTTAGACCAGGCTGCTGTTTTTGCAGCCCGTGGACAAACTTTATATGCTGATGTTATTCCAACCTCTCTTCTTAAAAAAATAGATCATTCAATTGTACGAGGCATCGAGAGAGAGTTTGAAGGAGTTGTTCGGTACGGAGAGTCAGTATCCTTCGGTTTATCTGAAAATTTTGTCGGCTTAGCAAATAATGAATTTTTCAAGAGAACCTATGAAGAAGATGTTCGTAATGAAGTCTTAGATATTCGTGATCAAATTATTAAAGAAGAAATTACTGTAGCATCCTATTATGAAATGTCAGAGGATGAATTTCAAGAATTAAAAACATCTGTTCAACCTTAAATAATTCTAAAGGAAGAAAAAGATTGATGTTATAATTTGGAAAGCATTATCGAGGGGGAAAAAAATGAAGAAATATCTTAACTTATTATTATTGATGCTCATTGCTGTAGTAGCAGCAGCTTGTGGAAATGGAGAAGGTTCAGGGACTGGTTCAGAATCAGATTCAGGAGATGCTTTGGCTGTCACATTACTCGTAGAAACCACAGGGGACTTATCTTTTAATGATTCTGCAGTCGAGGGTATCGCAGCGGCTCAAGAAGAGTATGGTGATCAAGTTTCAACAGAGGTTATTGAGTATGGATCAGACTTGTCTCGTATGGAAGGAAACTTTTTAGACGCCGCAGATGAAGGTGCGGATGTTATTATTGTTCCATCTCAATTTGTGGACCTGGTGGCGACTTATGCTCCGGACTATCCAGACACTCAATTTTGGTTATTTGATACAGACTTTGACTATGAAGCCGGTGACTATGAAAATGTTTATTCTATTGTGTACAGTGCTAATGAAGCTTCATATTTAGGCGGTTACTTAGCTGCTTCGACAAGTGAATCAGATGTTATTGGTTTCCTAGGTGGTATGGATACTAATATTATCCGTGACTTCTATGTAGGATATGCTCAGGGAGCTCTAGAAGCTAATCCGGATATTGAAATAGTATCTTCTTTCGTAGGAGCATGGGATGACTCAGCTCGAGGAAAAGAGTTAGGGCTTTCGATGTATAATCAGGATGCCAGCCTAGTCTTTAACGTGGCCGGTGGATCAGGTGTTGGATTGATTGAAGCCGCAGTTGAGCAAGACCGCCAAGTTTTAGGGGTTGACTCTGACCAGGCAGCGATGTACGAAGCTCAAGGACAAGATGACTATGCTGCAGTTATTCCTACTTCAGTTCTTAAAAATGTAGGAGATTCGTTAAATCGTGCCATCGGTTTACACTTAGAAGGTAATTTATCAACTGGCGCAACTGATTACCTGGGCTTAGTAGAAGAAGGTGTCGGCTTAGCTGACAATGATTACTTCAAAGAAGCTTATGATCAAGAATTAATTGATGAAACTCTAGAAAAGCGTCAACAAATTATTGATGGTGAAATCGAAGTTCAAAGTGCTTATGATATGTCACCAGAAGAAATCGAAGAAGTAGAAAATTCCGTTCGACCTTAAAGAAAATGAAATTTTTGAAAAGAAAAAGCGACAAACGTATTGTCCAATACGTTTGCGTTTTTATTTGGGTAACATGATAAATGGAGGGAATCATGGCAAACGAATATATATTGGAAATGAAGGATATCACTAAAGTATATCCTAATGGAGTGATCGCCAATAAAGATGTTGATTTATCCTTAAAATATAATGAGATACATGCTATTTTAGGCGAAAACGGTGCGGGTAAATCAACTTTAATGAAAATTTTATTTGGAAGTGAGCAGGCGACAGAAGGTAAAATTTATTTACAGGGTGAGGAGGTAGTTTTTAACGACTCACTGCATGCCATTCAAAATGGGATTGGAATGGTCCATCAACATTTCATGTTAGACCCGGAATTAACAGTGACAGAAAATATAATCTTAGGCATGGAGCCCAAAAAAGGCTTATCTTTAGACTATAAAAAAGCACGTCAACTTGTCGCAGATGCGGCAAAAAAATATAACTTCAATGTCAGACCCGGTCAAAAAGTATCTGATCTAAGTGTAGGACAGAAGCAAAAAGTTGAAATTTTAAAGGCATTAACACGTGGAGCTAAAATTTTAATCTTAGACGAGCCCACCGCTGTCCTGACCCCTCAAGAAACTGAGGAGTTATTTATACAATTAAAGCAATTACGCGATGACGGTCACACGATTGTTTTTATTTCTCATAAATTAAATGAAGTCAAAGAGATTTGTACGCGGGGAACAGTTTTACGATCAGGTGTCGGTATGGGATCTTATGACTTATCTAATGTCACTATCGAAGAACTTTCTCGTTTAATGGTTGGTCGGGATGTTGTGAGAGAAGTCGAAAAAACGAAAGCAGAACCTCAAGAAGTTGCTCTAAAAGTTAATCATTTAACTGTTTTAGATGATGAGCTGAATGTAGCGGTGAATGATGTTTCATTCAATGTCCGAAAAGGCCAGATCATTGGAGTTGCCGGAGTTGAAGGGAATGGTCAAAGAGAATTAATCGACAGTATTACCGGATTAGATGAAACTTATGAGGGCACGATTTATCTCAATGGGACAGAATTGATGCGTAAAAATGGTACTAAGCAACGCCGCGATCTGAGTATGAAACATATTCCAGAAGATCGAAATACTTTAGGTGTCATGCCGGATGCCAGTATTACAGAAAATTTGATTGCTCTAAACTATGACAAAGATTCCTTTAACAAAGGAATGTTGATGGATAGTTCAGTGATTCAAAACTTCAGTGACAGCTTAATTGATAAATATCAAGTCAAAACGGACAGTTCTGACACAGCTGTGAGAATGTTGTCGGGCGGGAATGTCCAAAAAGTTGTTGCAGCACGGGAGATGGAAGGTGAGGTAGAGTTACTTGTTGCCGACCAGCCGACGCGAGGTATCGATATTGGTGCAGCAAGTTTTATTCACGACCAATTAATTGGAATGCGTAAAGATGGGGCGGCTATTATTCTTGTTTCAGCGGACATTAATGAAGTACTTGCAGTATCAGACAGCATCGTCGTCTTTTACGAAGGTGAAATAACAGCTTACTTTGACGATGCTTCAACTTGTGATGAAGAAATACTGGGTCGGTATATGTTAGGTTTGGAACAAATGTCTAAAGAAGAAATGATGGAGGTGAACCATTAAGATGAAACAGACAACCGTAGAAAAAACAAATGTACGTGATCGAATACGTAAAATTGAGGGGCGCTTTGAAGTATTAAGAACAATCTTGGCGATTGCTATCTCTTTAATTATAATCTTGGCTTTAGTATTTTTTGTATCTGACGAACCTCTTAATGTGGTCTATAATCTTTTCGTAGGCCCCTTAACTTCTGTCCGTCGCTTCGGCAGTGTGATAGAAATTATGATTCCACTGATGTTCACAGGATTAGCTATTGCAATTACTTTTTCAGCTAATCGTTTCAACTTAATTTCCGAAAGTTCCTTCCATTTCGGTGCAATTACAGCGGCTTATATAGGGATTTTCAGTCCTTTTTCAGCCCCTTTGACTATCTTGCTTATTTTATTATCAAGCATTTTGATCGGTGGACTTCTAGGCTATGTACCTGCTCTCTTGGAAGAAAAATTTAATGCGTCTGTTTTAGTTAACTCCTTGATGCTTAACTATGTGATTTCTCATTTTGCTAACTATATATTAAATAATGTCATTCGAGATCGTTCTTCTTCAGCTATTCAATCTCTGCCTCTGCCAGAGGGTGTGAATTTAGGGGAGTTAGTCTCTCGTACAAGAATTCACTGGGGACTTATTATTGCACTCGTTATCGTTTTTCTTGCCTACATCGTTATAGACAAAACACGTTGGGGGTACAGCTTGAAAGCTGTAGGTCGTAATGAAAAGTTTGCTCGTTATGCAGGTATTAATGTAGGGATGGTTACCATTCTAGCTCAAGTAGTTGGTTCCTCTATTGCTGGTTTAGGAGGAGCTGTCGAGATGCTGGGAATTTATGACCACTATCTATGGACGAGCAGTCCAGGTTATGGATTTGACGGGGTAATTATTGCAGCCCTGGCTAGAAATAAACCAAAATATATTCCTTTAGCAGCTTTTTTCTTAGCCTATATTCGTGCAGGTGCAGATGTGATGAACCGATCGACCGATGTGCCGGCAGAAATTGTCTCGGTTATTCAAGCGATAATTATTGTTTTGATTGCATCACAAGCTTTCTTAAGCAAGTGGAAGCAAAAACAAATTATCAAAGTCTCGCAAGAAGCTGATATGAAAGGAGCTGCCTAAGAATGGATGTTCTTAATTTATTGACAGACTCAAATTTCTGGTTTGGTGTTCTGCGTTCGACTACACCCGTTTTATTCGCCGCACTTGCCTCGTTAATGTCCTCGATTAGCGGCATAACCAACATGGCTTTAGAGGGGGCTATGCTTTTTGCAGCATTATTTGCAGTTATTGGATCTGCTTTGACAGGAAACATTTGGATTGGGTTATTGTTTGCTGTTATCGTTTCTGTTGTTGTGACTTTAGCACTTGGTTTTTTCAAAATGCGCTTAAAAGCTGATGAAATTATGGTTGCTATTGCGATTAATCTACTAGCTACCGGGGGGACAGTTTTTATTCTTTATCTGATTACAGGGAATAAAAGTACCTCATCATCGCTTCCAAGTGGGGTTTTCCCGGCACTGAATATACCGCTTATTGAAAATATTCCGTTTATTGGGAATGTGGTATCAGGACATAATATATTAGTCTATGTGGCTTTTCTATCTGTTATCGTTGTTTATTACTTGCTCTATCGAACGGCCTTAGGTTTGAGAATTCGTTCGATTGGCGGAAATGAAGAGGCCGCTGAATCTGTAGGAGTTTCTGTTGAAAAGACCCGTTACACTGCCTTATTGATTTCTGGGATTTTAACAGGTCTCTCGGGCGCCTACCTGTCGATGGGATACCTGAGCATCTTTACAGCGGGTATGACCGCAGGCCGAGGTTATATTGCTCTGGCTGCCAGCTTTGTAGGAGGGACTAATCCCTTTGGCACCATGTTAGCTTCAGGTCTGTTTGGCTTATTTGACCAATTAGGTAACCAGTTGCAGAGTATAAGTAACACACCCCAAGAATTTATATTTATGATTCCTTATTTAGCAACAGTCATCATGTATACTGTCTTTGCTTATAGACGCTCAACTCGCCAGCAAAGAGCCAATAAGAAATTAATGAAACAGAGAGAGGCAGAAGCTCAATAATACCGCCTTTTAACTAACCTTAACTGAACAGGTGGCTAGAAAAAAAGAAGTGCAGATGGATGTACTTCTTTTTTGATGTTCACTTGATGAGATTACTGACTCCATTTGTCTATTCCCCCAAGTAAGACGATAAAAGAGAATTGTTTGATGTAGAATAAATAAAAAGATTTGGTTGTATAATATAAAAATGAATAAGAGGAGAAATTATGACTGTTAAATTAATCGCTATTGATCTGGATGCTACCTTATTAAAAAATGATAAGACTTATGACAAAGAAGCTTTTCATCAAGCTGCAGAAGCTTTGATGGATCAAGGAGTTATCATATGTATTGCTACAGGAAATGTTGAACATCGTTTGGTCAGTTACTTTGATGACGACATGAAAGAGAAATTATATTTAGCTGCCGATAATGGAAATTATTTATTTAAGAAGGACCAAATGATTCACACAGTCAGTGTTCCAAAAAAAGATTTTAATAAAGTTCTGAACTATATCAGTGATAAAGAAGGTGTCAAAGCAGCTGTCAGTACAGGAAAAATGCCCTATGTCTTAGAGAGTGATCTAACGCCTCAAGTCGAAGAGCTTTTCCATATCTATTTTGATTATATGGAAAAGTTAAATAGCTTTGATGAATTACCAGAAGACCTGCCTATAATTAAGGTTGCCATGCATACTGAGTATGGACTTGATGAGAATAAAAAAATGGTAGATGAATTGATAGCTATACTTGACAATTCAACTGCGGTCACCAGTGGGGGTGGCTGGCTGGATGTTTATCATGAAGCTGGCGGGAAAGGAACTGCTGTAGAATACTTACAAAAAAAATATGGAATCAGTCCTGCAGAAACTTTATGTTTTGGGGACAGTCTCAATGATGCAAGTATGATGGAGAAAGCAGAATTAACTGTAGCATTATCCAATGCTGACCAAGATTTGAAAGATATGTGTGCCTATGAGATTGCTTCCAATGAAGACCAGGCTGTTACAGGTTTACTCGAGCAATTAGCAGAAAATAATACTGTTTCTATTTTAGAAAAATATAAAAAATAAAGGAATAAAAATGAGTCAAGTAAATAATTTTATAACAGAATTTAATTTGATGCATCGAGCTATGAAGCAGAAAACACAAAAAGAGAGCTCTTTTGGTTCTCTGCTTACTTATTTGAAAAGCCGAAATCAAGTTATCCAGCGCTACTATGACCAGTTAGATGTTTACCGTGAGCTACGTAATTTAATCGTCCATGAAGACTACGGAAGAGAAATAAAACTGACAGTTCCTACTCAATACACTATTGATGAATTTTACAATATCCGTCGGAAGTTTGAGAATCCTGGTCAAATTGGGGACTACTTTAAAGGGCAGGTGACCACACTAAATACAGAAGATTATTTATCGAAAGCCTTAAACTGTATTCGGACTGCTGGTCGTTCCAAGTTTCCGGTCTTTGATCAAACTAAATTTTTAGGTCTTCTTGCAGATAAAGGACTTTTGTATTGGCTCTCTTACCATGCGAGTGACCAAGCATTGGATATCACTTCTGTTCAAATTAAAGATATTATAAACAAACATAATACGGAAGATATTTTTATTTATTACAAGGTAAAACACCCGACTACCTCTATCTATGAGGTAGCTGACTGGTTCGAAAAAAACCAAAGAAATGGGCGGCACCATTCGGTTGTTTTGATAAGTAAAAGAGAAATTATCCATCAACCTGAAGATATTATGGGTATTATTACAGTCTTTGATCTGCCGGTGATAGAAGAAAAACTCTAACCTTTTTCTTGATTATTTTTAGAAACATGTTAAAGTATGTAAGCTAACAAAAAGTAAGAGAACGGAGTGAAAAAATGACTTTTAATATTTCAGGGGAAGCAACATTAGGTAAAGTTGTTTTAAAAGTAGAAAATTTAGATGAAATGATGGATTTCTATGTCAATGTTATCGGTCTAGATATCATCGATAAAAAAAATCAAGAAGTGGATTTAGGAATTGACACTGACAAAAAAGTATTATTAACTTTAAGACGATTAGATGAGCCCTCAAGAAAACGAACGGCGCCGGGTTTGTACCATATTGCTTTCTTGCTGCCCAGCCGCAAAGATTTAGGAAATATAGTCAAACGTTTCCAACAAAATCAGCAGGCTATCACAGGTGCTGCCGACCATGGATATAGTGAAGCTATTTACTTGTATGACCCAGAACTGAATGGTATTGAAATTTATCATGACAAAGATCGAAATCAGTGGGATATTCGCGACGATGGCTCGATAGAAGGTGTGACTGACCCGATGGATTTTGAAGGTGTCTACGCAGCTGCTGACTCTGAACCTGCTCAAAAATTCCCCAGCGGTACAACTGTGGGTCATGTCCATTTACAAGTTTCTGATCTCGAGCATTCTCGTGAGTTCTTCGGAGATGTTTTAGGTATGGGACTAAAATCAAGTTTTAGTGGACAGGCTCTATTTTATGCGGCTGGAAATTACCACCATCATATTGGGAATAATGTATGGTCTACTCAAGGAACAGAAGCAGCAGATTCTAATGCTCCGGGTCTGGACTATTTTGAAATTATTGTACCGCAACTGGGTGATATTAAAAGTCACTTGAATGAAGTGAGTTATGATTTCCAAGAATTATCATCAGAAGAAATTGTATTAAGCCATCCTGATGGTATGGAAGTACATATTTTACAAAGATAATTAGTTGCATTTATTAAAACCCGAATTCTATTTCGGGTTTTTTGTTGAGGAAAAGATGACTAAGCACCTTTATTCTAAACAAAAGTCGAGTATAATATAGACAGAATGTTTTATTCAGCAGTCTGAGGTATGATGAAATGAAAAGGTGGCAATTATAATAAAGATAAGGATGAAAATAGAATGTCAGAAAAAGTAAATCAAGCAGATACTAAGGAAATGAACAATAAGGAGGAATCCATTCCGAAAATTGAATATTCTATTACTAAAGTGGATGATCAATTCATCTCTATTGAAGGAGCAAGCTACAAACTTCAAAAAAACTATCAAAATGCTTTTGACTTATCCCAGTTTAAGGAAAGGTATACGGACTTATTTGAAAAGTTTGATTATATTGTCGGCGACTTAGGCTATGACCAATTACGTTTACGTGGTTTCTATTATGATGATACCCAAGGGGTTCCCTTAGATATGCGTATATCCAGTCTGGAAGATTACTTAATAGAATATTGTAATTTTGGCTGCGCTTATTTTGTACTTGAACGTCAAGAGGAAAAAACTGTTTTCCCTAATTACAACCGCCGTGACCGCCTTAAAAATCAAGGGAACAGAAAAAAACAAAAAAATAAAGATAAAAAAACGCCGCGACCTAGGAAGTCTGTAAAATCCAGGGGCCATCAAAGTTCTAAAAAAACATTTGAAAAAAAACAAAATAAATTTGAAAAAAGAAACATGGCTTCTAATAAAAAAGATGAAGTGAAAGTAAAAGAGATACAAGATGAAACAGGGAAAAAACGTTTCCAAATTAAAAAGAAAAAGTAAATAGTCCTCTTTTTGCTTAAGTAATAGAGGGAAAAAGAACCATTGACCGAGGCTTCACCAATAATTTATTTATAGAAATGGACGATAAAATAATGGTAATTCGTTTAAAAGATTATGCAGGCTGGATTTCTATAGCTGTTTTTATTCTTACCTTGGCTATTAGTTTAGTTATTATATTAACCCCCTTATACAGTTTGACAGCTCAAGCACTACATCTAGCAGAGAACTTAGGCATGAGTCATGAAGCCCTCATGGAAAATTATCATATTTTAATCCAATATCTAAACTTTCCTTGGATCGAACAATTAAATATGCCGGATTTTCCAAGTTCAACGAGTGGTCTTTTTCACTTTTATGAAGTGAAGCGTCTCTTTATGATTAATTATATTTTACTGCTTGTGTCTGCTGTAGCTAGTTATAGGTATATAGCATCTATCAGAAAAAGGCAAAACTACCTTCCTTTAAACCACTTTTTCAAATGGGGGTCGGTAGTACCTCTCATCTTAGTTATTCTTCTAGTGCTTAATTTTGATTGGTTGTTTTTGACCTTCCACCAGCTTCTTTTTAATAATGATGCTTGGATTTTTAACCCTGTGACAGATCCCATTATCCTTGCTCTTCCTCAGGAGTTTTTCATGGTCTGTTTTGCTTTTGTTTTTATATTCATTGAACTTGTTTTTATTTCCGGCTATTTTTTGACCAAAAGAAAAATAAAAGAGAGACGAAAAAGAACAGATTAAAAAATCTGTTCTTTTTTAGGAGTATAAGGTCTTATAAAATAGACACTCATAAGATTTTTGGTGTTTATCGGCAGTGTTCAGTTCTAAAGCTCCTCAGTTAGACGTTTACTGTCACAATGTCCAAAAAATCCTTAAGCAATTGTTTTACAAGTGTTGGGTTAAGAGGAGTAGGTCACTCTTTTTATCCGGTCTTTTTATTTCCGACTTTTTTCTCTGAATTAAAACGCAAACTCTTCAATATATTGTTGGTCCTTTGAAACTTTTTGTTCAGCTAAAAGGCTTTTTGAAGCTTCAAGCATTGGGGGTGGACCACAAACATGCCAACTGGCTGTTTTATAAAACTCTTCTAATCCTTCCTCACGAATGAAGGTATCATCAACATGTCCATGGGGGTAACCTTCTATTTCTTCACCACTAAAGATTAAGTGGAAAGTAAAATTTTTGTTTTCATCTGCCATCCTCTTCAGCTCCTCGGTATATATCATGTCTTCTTCGCCATGTAATCCCCAGAGAAAGGCGATTCTTCGATCTGAATTGTTGGCCATTTCGTGTCGCAGAACGCTCAAACTGGGTGTAAATCCGATACCGCCTGAAAGTAAGATCATAGGTGTATCTGAATTTTCTTTCTCTTTTGGATAAAAATTTCCATAAGGTCCTTCAATTGTCACCTGATCTCCTTCTTTAACGATATCTAGGCTGCTTGTCCAGTCTCCAGATTCCTTAACCATGATTTCAATGATATCTGATTCATGATCCAAAGCACTTGAAAAGGAGAAAGGATGGGCTTCATTTGGGAGATCAGAGTCAATAAATCTGAAAAATCCAAATTGTCCCGGTTGATAATTCATCACATCGCTCTTTGTAGCTTTTAACTGGAGAGCATGAACATCAGGTGTCGGCATTTCATTCGCAATGACTTCATATCTGGGCAAGCGCCAAATTCTAATCTTGTAATAGAAATAACTGCCTAATACAAATACTGTGTAAATGGTATTTAAGGTATGAAGCAGTATATTGCCTGAAAGATATGTAACATTCCAAATATGGAAGTAAATGAAGAGGATACTGACAATCGCTAAGCGGTGAATCCATAGATGAACATTTCGATTCCACTTATTTTCTTTCCACTCCATCAATTTATCTGACTTTTGGATGATGACGTCGGACAAAACAAATATTCCAGTAATCATTACAAGAAATAAAGAAATCAAACCGCCGTATCCTAACATGGAAGTATCTGAAATTTCTAATGTGAAGATATTCTCTAACCCGCTCCAACGGATAAAGACGTGGATAAATAAGGTAACGATTAAAGCGATGGCCATCCACGCATGTACCTCATACATTGCCTTAAGTTCAAGGTGTTTTTCGATTTGCCTTGGTCTTATAGCAATCAGTACAAGTGTCAGCATAACTGAATAAGAAACCATCCCCATCGTTGTGGATAGAAATACTTCCACTGTGTTAGGTATATAATCTTGCAATAACGCGATTAAATAGGTTGAAAAGATGAAAATCGCTATGCCTGGATAAAACCAGCGCATAATTTTTTGTTTTTTCATTTTGTTCCCCAAATACTTTCTATGCTTTTTTGATTATTAAAAATATAATAAATTCATTTTTTTGTAACTTGATTTTACAATTTAAGTTTAATGAAATTCAATCATTAAGCCTTGTTAACTGGAATAAATCGAATGAAAATATAGTATGATAGTTGGAGAAAACAGTAGGGGGTGAGAGATGAAGGCTCATTTAGTAACTAGCCAGGACATCTCTAAAATGAGCGAGGTATTTGACCCCCCTAAGAGGCGTTTACAGAAAACTTTTTAAAAATGAAGCGATTGAATATTAAAAAATTAGAATGTGTCTAACAATTGGCAACCGCTGAATAAATCAAAAAGAGATTAGACAAAAGTATCTAAATAAATAGGACGAGAAAGTAAATTTTTTAATTTTTTCGCCGTTTTACTTTTATGCTGTAAATCTTGTGTTTTAGGATTAAAAAACCCCCGGAAACATTCCGGGGGTTTAGTCGTCCAATTAATGGAAACTCTGACTAATATTAGGGTGCGAGTGGGCAAGAGAAGAAGCAGCTGCTGCAGCAATTGCTCCTACCAGATCATCGAGATAAGTGTTGCATTTTCCTTCTTTTTGTTTATCAAGTTCCCCGATAATTCCGGGCTTAAGTTTGTCTAGATAGCCAAAGTTGGTGATTCCAACAGATCCATAGACGTGCACAATAGCTAAAGCTAAAGATTCATCTGCACCATATAAAGGCATATCTTTTTCCACAATCGATTGAAGAGGCTCGCTGAGCATCTTTTGTTCAGCCAGCTTGTCAATCTCTATACCAGTAATAATTGTGTGCTGAACTTCGCGCTTTCGTAAGGTTCTTTCTACAAAATATAAACTCATCTCATCTGTGACTTGAGGGTTGTAGGGTGCTTGCAGCTCAGTTACTAATCTTGCAATATCTTCTAACTCTACGCCTCTCTCACTCAATAACTGAATGGTATAACGTCCAAGCTTTGTATCACGGGTTACCATTATGCTCTCCTTTTATTCGTCGAAATTGATTGCTGTGCTTTGTTGGGGTTGGATTCTTTCCTCTGGATGAATGTAATGGACGGCGTGACTGACTGCCACAGGTGCTTCACCAAAGCCTGTAGCTATTAATTTTACTTTGCCATCATGGCTGGCGACATCACCTACGGCATAGATGCCGGGAATGTTGGTTTCCATTTTTTCGTTAACCATTATGCCGTCCCGGTTCATTTCAAGCGGCCAAGATTCCAATTGGCCCAGGCTGGTTTGAAACCCGTAGTTTACGATGAAAGTATCAGCTTCAAGCTTGATTTTCTCCTCTCCCCTGCGCTTTTGGAAAGTGATGGCGTCCAGTATTTCACCATCCCCATGCAGTTCAAGAGGTTCGTAAGGTGTGACAACATTTACATCAGAAGTCAGAAGCTGTTCAACTGAATAGTCGAGAGCCCTAAATTTATCTCTGCGATGACAAAGAGTCACTTTTTTTGCGTATCTATTAAGCGCTAAAGCCCAGTCTACAGCAGAATCTCCACCCCCGTTAATAACAACTTCTTTATCTTTATAGTTTTCCATCGGTCCCACAATGTATTGCAGGCATTCGCCTTCGTACTGCTCTGCCCCCTCAATATTAAGTTTTCTGTGTTGAAAGGCACCTGCTCCGGCTGCTATGATGATTGTTTTAGTCAGATGCCGGCCTTTATTTGTAGTAATGGAAAAATGACCTTGGTCTGTTGTCTTATAAGTAAGTACTTCCTCATCCAAGCAAATGGCAGGGTCAAAAACTTTAATTTGCTTTAATAAATTTGAAGTCAGTTCCTGGCCGGTGATAGAAGGAAAAGCTGCTATGTCATAGATGTTTTTTTCGGGGTAAAGAAGTTGCGGCTGGCCGCCTAAAACAGAGAGACTCTCTATTATTTTAGTTTTAGCTTTCCGCATACCCGCATAAAAAGCAGTGAATAGGCCGGCAGGTCCGCCGCCTATTATTGTGATATCATATAATTCCGTCAAAATATACCTCCTGAATTAGCTGTAAAATAAAGAGTTGAAAACTAAAGCAATTAAAACACCAACGATACCACCGACTAATACTTCTGAGGGTTTATGTCCCAAAGCTACCGGACGAAGATTTTTACTCAAATCCAAGATACGCTTTTTGTTTTTAAAGTTCTGATCCACTGCGGTCTGTTGCATTTCGGTGATAAGCCGGCGGAGTATCAATGTCTGTTCCCCGCTCTGTCTTCTTACTTTGACAGCATCATTAATAATCAGACTTGCATAAACTCCCGAAATTGCCACTAATGGAGACTCTACATCATATTCAATCAACAGAGCCATAAATAAGGAGGTTACCCCCGCTGTATGAGAGCTCGGCATTCCGCCGGTAGATATAAGTAAATGAGCCGGGGCATCCCGACCCATTAAATAAGCAATAGGGACTTTTACAATTTGAGTGAAAACAAATGCAAAAAGTGAAGCAGTTAGTGGAAAATTATTAAATATTGACAAGTGAGTCACTCCTTTTATCATCCATACCATTATCCATAATATTACCATAATTTATAAACATAGATATATAAAAGCAGTATAAAAAATCCGGAAGAAGATAAAACAATAATGTTCTTAACTGGGTGAAAAAAATAATGATAAAAAGTATCAAAAAGACTTGCCTCAAGCTTTTTAAAAGAAATAGCGCTTGGTGATTTTTCTTCTAAAAGTTTATGTTTCTCGACTGTCATTGAAGTGTCCTTATTTAACTTATAAACTAAATTTAACTTAAAAATAAGGAGAGAGAATATGAAAAAAATACGAGTTCTATTAATAGCTTTGCTGGCTGTTATTTTTATAAGTGGATGCAGCAGCGGGAATGATGAAGAATCTGAAGTGGAAGGAAAGATGTCTCCTGCGGAGGAGTCATCTCAGAATCAAGAGGAAGTTACCGTTTATAAAGTAGGAGTCGTTTCCAGTCGAGCTGAAGAAATTTGGGAAAATGTCAACGAGCGATTAGAGCCTGCTGAAAATATTCGTGTCGAAACGGTTTTGTTTAGTGATTATGTTAATCCTAATATTGCTTTGGCAGACGGGTCTATTCATGCCAATGCTTATCAATATATTCCTTTCCTTAATGATTTTAATAATGAAAATGAGACAAATCTTATTCCGATTGGCTACTTATCTGTTGAACCTATGGGGATATGGGCTTCAGAAGGTATTGAATCTTTTGATGATATCCCAGAAGGTGCTCGGATTGCTGTGATTGAGGATCCGGTTAATTTAGGAAACTCTCTGATTCATATGGAAAAAGCCGGCCTAATTACACTGGCAGAGGGCGTAGGCCCCACTCCATCAGAGGATGATATTATAGAAAACCCTAAAAATGTAGAACTTGTGCCGATGGAAACGGGTATGGTTGCTCGTTCTATTGAAGATTTGGAACTTGTCATGCCCGGGGCTACAGCAGCCAAAGAATCAGGACTCAAAATAGATGAAGCCTTTTACTTTGAAGATACGAGTGAGACCTCTTACCTCTTTCGTTTGACTTTCACGACGCGAGAAGAACTGACTGAGGATGAAGGTCTGCGAACAGCTATGGAATATTATCAGACACAAGAAACAGTCGACTATGCTAATGACACTGCTCAATCTACCTTTTATCCAGGCTGGGAAAATGATGATGATGCTTCTGAAGACTATAAAGAATATGTTAATATGATGGAAAAAGAATAGTAAGGATACTGATATGAAATTATATTCGGATGCAACAGCTGTCGCGCAAGCCATAAAAAGAGGAAATCTATCACCCAAAGAGGCTGTGCAAATGGCCCTTGATCAGATTGAAAAATTAAATCCACAGTTAAATGCAGTTCATTTTATTCAGGCTGAACGGGCATTGGCAGAAGCAGAAAAGCTGACAGATTATTCAGCACCCTTTGCCGGAGTGCCTATTTTACTAAAAGATTTAGGCCAGAGCTATGAGGGGTTTTTAGATGCTTCAGGATCAGCTTTATTAAAAGATAATCGATCGAAAATGACTAACCATTTAGTGAAAAGTATGCTAAAGGCAGGATTCATAATTATCGGAATGAGCAATGTTCCAGAATTCGGCATTAAATTTATCAGTGACTCTAACTATTATGGCTGTGTAAAAAACCCAGTGGAACCAGCTTATCATGCCGGGGGATCCAGCGGCGGAGCTGCCGCGGCTGTCCAATCCGGTATGGTGCCTATAGCAGCTGCCAGCGATGGGGGAGGATCGATTAGAATACCTGCCAGTTTTTCTGGTCTTATAGGCCTAAAGCCATCTACTGGACGTATGGCTGCGGGTCCGAGTGTTTGGAGAAGCTGGGGTGGAGGTTCTACTAACTTTGCAGTCACTCGCTCAATGAGAGATACTGAAAGTTTATTTGAACTGATGCAGACTGATGAATATGATGCGATGCCTTTTCGTTTACCGCTGATTTCCTCTGAGGCGATTCAAGAAGCCCACGCGGGGGTAAAAAAATTAAAAATCGGCTATGCTGTTTACCCTGAATATGATTCCAAGGAAGCGGTCCAAGCTATGGAAGAAACGGTAGCCCTTCTTCGAAAGCACGGCTTTAGTGTTGAAGCTGCTGATCCCGAACTGCCTGTCGAATCACTTATAGAGAGCTATTATATGATGAACGGAATCGAAATTGATAAGATATTTAACAATATCGAAAAGGGACTGGGCCGGAAAATTGAAGCTCATGATGTAGAACCAATTACCTGGGCTTTAAGAGAGTACGGCAGAAAAATACTGGGGTCGCAGTATTCTGCTCTTTTTGATTTATGGGATCAAGCATCGGCTGCCATGAGCAATTTTCATAAAGAATACGATCTCTATCTTCATCCGACAACTACCGGCCCTGCCCCAAGCCTGGATCAGGTTTTGTACGATGAGGAAGCTTTTCTTGCTGCAGGAGACTATCAAAAACTCTCCTTCAATGAGATGCAAGCGATGATTAGACAGGCATTTGAACCGGCCAATCATCTTTCTCCCTACGCTTTAATTGATAATTTGACAGGTTGTCCAGCTATCAGCCTCCCCCTGCACACTTGTCCGTCAGGCTTACCTTTGGGACTCCAATTTTCTGCAGCTAAAGGTCGCGAAGATCTCCTGCTGGCTATCGGGTGGTACCTGGAAAAACACAATAGTTTTGCTTATTATGATTAGTTTTTTAACGAGACCTGGCAGCCGGGTCTTTTTTTGTCCAGAGCTTTACTTTAGAAATAAGCTTGAATGTAGTAAAATAAATTTGATGTAATAAATTAAATTTGGGAGGAAACATAATGTCAAAATTTCCACAGTTAACAGAAGAAGATAATAAAGATAGTAAAGTAGCGGTCATAAAAACTAATAAAGGTGATATTACAGTAAAGTTATTCTTGGAAGAAACACCTCTTACTGTAAAAAATTTCATCGGACATGCTGAAAGCGGTTATTATGATGGCGTTATCTTTCATCGTGTGATTGAAAAATTTATGATTCAAGGGGGAGACCCGACTGGAACAGGTGCTGGAGGAGAAAGTATATACGGCAGGGCTTTTGAGGATGAGATTCACAAGGATCTCTTTAACCTGCACGGTGCTTTATCTATGGCTAACGCGGGCCCAAACACTAATGGAAGTCAGTTTTTTATAGTCACTGCTGATGATGTATCTGACAGCTTCCTTGAACAGATGGCAGATGCAGATTATCCACAAGAAATCATAGATGCATACAAGCAGAAGGGCGGAACACCTTGGTTAGATCGTCGCCATACTGTTTTTGGTCAATTAATCGAAGGAATGGACGTAGTCGAAAGTATTGAGCAGGTTGAAACAGATATGCAGGATAAACCTAAAGAAGATATCGTGATTGAATCTATCGAGATTCAAAATTAATTTTTTGTATTTATAGAAGGAAGTGGATACATGAGTTATACCATTGGACAAAAGGTGGAAGGCATTATCACAGGGATACAGCCTTATGGCATATTTGTTCAACTTGACGATCATGTCCAGGGATTAGTACATATATCCGAAATAACTTATGGTTATGTTGAGGATATAAAGAATAAACATAAAGTAGGCGAAAAAGTTGAAGTCGTCATCATGGATATTGATGAATATTCAAAGAAAATCAGTTTATCTATTCGATCAGCTAACATGGGGTCTCTCAAAAAAAGTAAAGGTCGCACCTACCATCCAAGATACAGTAATTTAAAAAGTGAGCGGGGCTTTCAATCTCTTGAAGAAAAGATGCCTCAATGGATTGATGAGACTTTAAAATATTTGGAAAAGAATACTCGTTAAAAGCAAGCCTATGGAAGGATTTGAAGGCGATGGAAGTTTCTATTGATTTAACACATGTTATGGGTAAATTTATAAAAGACCAGGAATATCAAATGATTAAGTCTCAAGTAGAGGATGCGAGTGACATGCTCCGGTCACGGACAGGTCCGGGCAGTGAATTTTTAGGCTGGCTTGATTTACCATGTGACTACGATACGGAAGAATTAGAGAAGATCAAAGAAGTCAGTGAAAAGATAAGACGGCAATCTGATGTGCTTATTGTAATTGGTATTGGTGGATCTTATCTAGGAGCTAAGGCGGGAATTGATTTTTTAGATAATACTCCTTTGCAGAGTGGAAGCAATCAGGAGACGGAGGTTTTATTTGCCGGCACCCAACTGAGCTCTAAGCATCTCCAAAATATTTTAGACTATATTGAAGATAAAAATTACTCACTCAATGTTATAACGAAATCAGGAACAACCATAGAACCTTCTATTGCTTATCATATTTTAAAAAGTAAGCTTATAGAAAAGTATGGTGAGGAGGAAGCTGCTCAAAGGATTATTGTAACAACTGATGCAGAAAGCGGTTCTCTTCGTCAAGAAGCGAATGAAAAAAGTTATGACTCTTTTGTTATTCCAGATAATATAGGCGGAAGATTTTCAGTGCTTACAGCGGTCGGATTACTTCCCCTAGCAGTAGCTGGATATGACATTGAAATGATCATTAAAGGGGCGAGTGTTTATGCCTATAATAGCCGTGCGCAGGGAGTTAAAGAAAATCCATCCTTAAAGTATGCAATGTCTCGAAATATATTATATAGAAAAGGCTACCACGTAGAAGTATTAGCTAACTTTGATCCAAGGCTGAAATCTTTTGCTGAGTGGTGGAAGCAGCTATATGGTGAATCAGAAGGAAAAGATGGAAAAGGAATTTTTCCCGCCAGTGTGAATTACACAACCGACCTCCATTCTTTAGGTCAATATGTTCAAGACGGGAAGCGCTTCTTGTTTGAAACGATGATACAAATCAAAAACCCTGGCCTCGACCTGGAAATTTCAGAGTCTGATCAGCCGGATGAGGGGCTTGAATATTTAGAAGGTAAAAGTCTTAATGAAATTAATGATAAAGCAATGATGGGGACTCTCTATGCTCACGTAGATGGCGGTGTTCCAGTTATTGTTATTCAAATTGATGAAGTGAGTGAGTATGTTTTAGGCCAACTTTTTTTCTTCTTCGAGTTAGCCGTAGGAGTTTCCGGTTATATTAATGCGGTAAATCCTTTTGATCAACCAGGGGTCGAAGCTTATAAAGAAAATATGTATGCTTTACTGGAAAAGCCTGGCTATGAGGAAAAAACCCGAGAATTAAAAGAAAAGAACTAAGCAGAGGATTATGGCAAAATAGATTATTGTTCGTTACTGCGATGAGGAAGACTGCACTTAAGTTCACCCTTTATTTATTTCGGTATTCAATCAGAAATCAACGAATAAGCTTTTACTTTTATATCAAGTGTTCATAAAG